>JABDCF010000043.1 GCA_013288235.1 Bacteroidota bacterium
GACGCTGACCTTGAAAAAGTATGCCTATTGAATGCCTATATAGGCAATTTTCATGGCGAACTGGTTTTACAAGCATTAGCCGAATGGGGCATAAAACCAGGCGAGGTAGATTTTATAGCCAGCCACGGGCAAACTATTTATCATGCGCCAAAAAGGCTGCACAAGCAGGCTGGGTACCCAAATGCTACCCTGCAAATCGGCGACGGCGATCATCTGGCAGTAAAAACCGGGATTTTAACCATCAGTGATTTCAGGCAAAAACATATTGCAGCAGGCGGCGAAGGTGCGCCTTTGGCTTTGTATGGCGATGTTCTGCTTGGCAGCAAACCAGGCGAAAACAGGATATTACTTAACATAGGCGGCATAGCCAACCTTACATTTTTGCCTGCCGATGGCAATTATACCCATATTTTATGCACTGATATCGGCCCCGGCAATACGCTGATTGATGCCGCCTGTCGTAAATATTTCAACATGCCCTATGACGAAGATTCGAAAATTGCCTTTTTAGGAACGATAAATGAGCCGCTATTAACTGCCTTGCTTGACCATCCATTTTTTAAGGAATCACTCCCAAAAACTACCGGGCCGGAATTGTTTAACCTGGCTTATGTTGAGAAAGCACAGCTACGATCAAACACATTAACGATAAGCAATGAGGATTTGGTTAGTACCTTGAGCGCATTCACCGCCAAATCAATTGCTGATTTTATACTTGATAATTTTAAGGCTGCCGATATTAAAATATTTAACAGCGGCGGCGGTGCCAAAAATATTTATGTGATTGAATATTTAAAAGAGGCCTTACCAAAGGCAATTATTGCAGATACAAATAGTTTAGCTATCGACCCTGACGCCAAAGAGGCTATTTTGTTTGCCCTGCTGGGAAACGAAGCGCTATGCGGCGAGCCGATAGCGATAGGGGATAACCCGGCGGTTTTGATGGGAAAGTTTAGTTTTGCAGGTTGAGCAAATGAAAGATGGGGCCGAATAATTGCCTTACTTCACCCCCATTTCCTTCTTCAAAAACTGCCCGGTAAAACTGTCTTTAACCTTTATTAAACCTTCGGGTGTGCCCGAGAATAGTATTTTACCACCGCCAGTGCCGCCTTCGGGGCCAAGGTCAATTACATGGTCGGCTACCTTTATTACATCCAGGTTATGTTCAATTACCAGTACAGTATTTCCTTTATCAACCAGTTGGTTTAATACGCCAAGCAATACGTTGATGTCTTCAAAATGCAGGCCCGTTGTCGGCTCATCTAAAATATAAAAAGTATTGCCTGTATCTTTTTTTGATAGTTCGGTAGCCAGTTTAACACGTTGTGCTTCACCGCCGCTCAGGGTGGTTGACGATTGCCCAAGAGTAATATAGCCCAAACCAACATCAAACAGGGTTTTAACTTTACGATAAATGGCCGGGATATGTTCAAAAAACGGCGTAGCGTCTTCAATACTCATGTCCAGTACATCGCTGATGGATTTTCCACGATAACGCACTTCCAGTGTTTCGCGGTTATAGCGCCTGCCGCCGCATTCTTCGCAGGGCACCTGCACATCGGGCAAAAAGTTCATTTCGATGACTTTTAAACCTGCCCCCTGGCAGGTTTCGCAGCGCCCACCTTTTACGTTAAACGAAAAACGACCGGGCTTATAGCCCCTGATCCTTGACTCGGGCAATTGCACGTACAGGTTGCGAATATCCGAAAATACCCCGGTATAAGTTGCCGGGTTTGAGCGCGGCGTACGGCCAATCGGCGCCTGGTCTATCTCTATCACCTTATCTACATGCTCCATGCCCTCAATTTTTTCGTAAGGCAGCGGGTGTTTTTTGGCCCTGAAAAAATGATGGTTAAGTATCGGGTATAAAGTTTCGGTAATAAGGCTTGATTTGCCGCTGCCTGATACACCCGTTACACCAATAAGCTTACCAAGCGGGAAATCAACAGTTACCTTTTTTAAATTGTGCCCTTCGGCTTTTTTTAGGGTTAATGTTTTGCCATTGCCTTCACGCCTTTTTTTAGGGATGGCTATTTCGCGCTCGCCGTTAATATACGATGTGGTAAGCGTATGCGCCTTCATCAATTCGGCAGGTGTGCCTTGTGCAACTATCTCGCCGCCGTGTACGCCGGCTGCCGGGCCCATATCAATCACGTGGTCGGCATGCAGTATCATATCTTTATCATGCTCAACTACCAGTACGGTATTGCCAAGGTCGCGCAGGTGTTTTAGTGCATTTATAAGTCGTTCATTGTCACGCTGGTGCAGGCCGATGCTCGGCTCATCCAAAATGTACATTACATTCATCAGTTGCGAGCCAATTTGTGTGGCCAGCCTTATGCGCTGCGCCTCGCCGCCCGATAATGTTTTTGCAGTGCGGTCGAGTGTTAAATAGCTCAGGCCCACATCCAGTAAAAAAACTATCCTCGCCCTTATTTCCTTTAATATTTCTTTTGCAATAACATTCTGGCGTTCATTCAGACGGTCTTCCAGGTTGGTAAACCAATCCTGCAGGGTGCGAATATCCATACAGGCCAGCTCGAAAATATTTTTATTATCTACCTTAAAATGCAACGACTCCTTTTTCAACCGTGCGCCATCACAGACCGGGCATGTGCGTAAAACACGGTAGTTTTCCATGTCGTCCATGCCTTCTTCGCCGCGGCGTTCCTGCTGCTCTTCCAGCATACGGATAATGCCGTCAAAACTTACCTGGTAGCTTTGTACGTTCCATTTATTGTATTCAACCGCCACGGTGATCATCTCTGTTGAACCATTCAGGATAATATCCAAATGGTCACGTGATAATTTCTCAATCGGGGTCGATAATGAAAACTCATACTTTTTAGCCAGCGCCTTTAATACCTGGAATATCCATGTTTCGCGGTATTCGCCGATAGGGGCAAGGCCGCCGTTAAGAATGCTTAATTTAGGATTAGGGATAACCGAAGCTTCATCTACCTCAAAAATATAACCCAGTCCATTGCATTTTTCACATGCGCCGTATGGTGAGTTAAATGAAAACGTATTTGGCTGAGGTTCATCATAGGATATCCCCGAAATGGGGTCCATCAAATACTTGCTGTAGTAGGCAACGTTATTATCCTTATCGGCGATGCGAATGATGCCTTTTGCAATTTTTAAAGCCGTTTGTATGGAGGTATATAAACGCTTGCTGTCGGCCTCGCTAACAATCAACCTGTCTACAACAATATCTATATCGTGAATTTTATAACGATCGACCTGCATTTTGGGCTCAACATCGGCAATCGCGCCGTCTATCCACACTTTTAAATAACCTTGTTTGCGTATCTGCTCAAAAAGCTCCCGGTAATGGCCCTTACGGGCTTTTACCACTGGCGCGAGAATATTTACCGGCTGACCGTTAAATTTTTCGGATATGGTACGCAATATCTGTTCTTCGGACATGCGTTCCATCTTTTCGCCGCTTACATAGGAGTACGCCTCGCCTGTACGGGCAAAAAGCAAACGCATAAAATCGTATATCTCGGTGATGGTTCCAACGGTTGAGCGCGGGTTTTTGCTGGTTGTTTTTTGCTCGATAGCGATAACCGGGCTTAAGCCTGATATCTTATCTACATCAGGCCGCTCCATGCCCCCCATAAACTGGCGCGAGTACGCTGAAAATGTTTCCATATACCTACGCTGTCCCTCGGCATAAATGGTATCAAACGCCAATGATGATTTGCCACTGCCGCTTAAACCGGTAATTACCACCAGTTGGTTGCGCGGAAAAGAAACATCGATATTTTTTAAATTATGTACCCTGGCCCCGTACACTTCCACCTCATTTTGCTCGCCAAGATCTATTGCTTTGTCTATCATTTATTTCAATTATCGAATTATTGAATTACTGAATTATTGATTTTATTTTGATTGGTGCGTGTGGTTAAACAAGTGTGGGGAGCGTTAAATGTGAACCCCAATCAACCTCATAACCGATTTTGCCAATTCAATAATTCAATAATTCAGTAATTCAAAATTAGCTCCAAATATACGCAAAAAAGGCCGGTCCTTTATTTGAAAGGCCGGCCTGGTGGTGCTCCGTAATATAAATTTTTACACGTGTGTGGTAAAACCGTTATTGGTTGAATGCCAGTAGCTCAGATGGTTTAAAAACAGGTATATATTTTTTATACCCGTATTTGCCCGGCTGGCTGATAATGGCTTTCATAGCTATAAGGTTATACACGTACGATGCGGTTTCGCGGTTTAAGTGCATAAGGAAATAGTTATCCTCATTTTGCCTGTTAATTGCCCTTTCAAGCTTTATCGACCCGTTATTATAGGCCGCCGCCGCTAATGTCCAGCTATTAAACTCAACATAAAGTTCTTTAATATACTTGCATGCCGCAATGGTTGATTTACGAACGTTAAGCCGCTCGTCAATCCCTTTCCTTACTTTAAGGCCATAGGTACGGGCTGTCCCCGGCATAAACTGCCACGAGCCTCTTGCACCTTTTGAAGATGTGCCTTCGCATAGGCCCGATTCAACTAAAGGAATATACTTAAAGTCATCAGGAATACCGTAGGCTCTTAAAATTGGTTCGATAATTGGGAACAGTTCACTGGCTTTAGTTTGCAGTATGTCTGATTGGACATGTTTGTAATTGTGCTTGTCGAGGGAACGCCTCAATGCACGGTTTACGCTGGCATCATTAATTGGTAAAGCCTCGTTTGCGAAAGTAAAATCATTGTCATCGATGTTCTTAAAGATGAATTTTGATTTAAAAACCTTTGCGGGCTTTGCTATTTTGGCAGTCTTTTTGGTAAGTGTACTTGCCTTTGTACCGCAGATATTAATTGCGGAAATGATAACCAGCAACACTATTACGGAGCACGTAATTAAGTGTCTCTTAGTCATTTCTTTTTTATCCATAAGCATTACATTTGGTAGAATGTGCTGCAAAGGTACTTTATATAAATCACATTATCAAATACTTAGCTTTTTGCAACTTTTGAAAGAAGGGGTTTTCGGTTCAAAAACTGCGCCTAAAAGCCATAGGCGCAGTTTTTGAACCGGCAAAAAAAATTATAATTATCGCCCCAAAAACAGTAACTTTGACCCCTCACGCTGCGAAGCGCAAACGAAAAAACTATGGCATTTAACAAACCAGGACAAGGCCGAAGCAGCCAATCAGGCAGGTCATCAAACAGGGCAACAAAAGCCGGCGATGCACCAAAAAGATCGACATCTTCAAGAGGAAAATCATCAGGCGCAGACCACATTGATTTCAACAAACCGGCAAAAAAATATAGCAGCGAACGTTCGGGCGAGAAAAAATCTTTTTCTTCATCGGGAAGCAAGCCATATCAAAGCAGGTCAAATGATGGTGACAAACCGGCAAGCAGCTTTAGCGGTGGTCCGGGCGAGAAAAAAGCATTCACTCCTAAAAGCAGGCCATATACCGGGAGACCGGCTGATAATGACGCCCGACCGAAAAGAAATTTCGGTGAATCTTCAGGCGAGAAAAAATCATTTGCACCTAAAGGCAGGCCATATACAGGCAGGATAGCAGATAACGATCCAAGGCCGAAAAAGAATTTTAGCGGCGGCGAGGCTTCCGGCGAGAAAAGGCCTTTTACTTCGCGCGGCAAATCGTCAACAGGTTCTTTTAGCGTTGATGACAGGCCAAAAAGAAGCTCAGGTGGTGAGAGAACAGGTGATAAAAAATTTGCTGGCAGGCCATCTGGCGCTGGCGATTTCAAAAAACGTGAAGGTGACAGGCCGTATGATGCTGACAGGCCGCAGCGCGCAAAACCAAGCTACGATAAGATAACACCCGACCGTGATGCGCCCGCAAAAACTTTGCGCGGACGCAAAAAAGGCCCGGAAAGTAAAGATACAGGCCTTATCAGGTTGAACCGCTATATATCAAACGCAGGGATATGCTCGCGCCGCAAGGCTGATGAGTTGATTGCTGCAGGTGTTGTGGCTGTAAATGGTGTTGTAGTGTCCGAATTAGGGCACAAAGTGGACCCGCAAAAGGACGAAATACGCTACAACGGCGAAACGCTGAAACGTGAAAAAATGGTTTATGTATTATTAAATAAGCCAAAAGATTATATCACCACCACCGAAGACCCGCAGGAACGCCGTACTGTAATGCACCTGGTTGAAAAAGCCAGTCGTGAGCGCATTTATCCAATCGGCCGTTTAGACAGGAACACAACCGGGCTGCTTTTAATGACCAATGACGGCGATCTTGCCGATAAATTATCCCACCCGAAAAATAATATTGTTAAACTTTACCAGGTGGAGCTGAACAAAAGCTTGACGCAAGGCGATTTAAATAAAATTGGTTTTGGCCTTGAGCTTGAAGACGGTTTAATAAAACCCGACTCCATATCATACGTAGCAGGCGGATCAAAACGTGAAATAGGTATACAGATACACAGCGGCAAAAACCGTATTGTGCGCCGCATATTTGAACATTTAGGTTACGAGGTAGTGAAACTTGACAGGGCGGTGTATGCCAATCTTACCAAAAAAGACTTGCCCCGTGGCCGCTGGCGCTTTTTAGAAGAAAGCGAAGTGATTCAGTTGAAACACTTGATTTAGAGAGGTAAAAGGTTAAAGGCGAAAGGTAAAAGTCAACGTTACTTCTCATCTCCCAAAATGGCTATCGCTTCATCATATTGTTTTAACAAGCCGGGGGCGCGGTCGACGGCCCAGCCTTTGTAGTTGTTTTTTATCAGGATGAGGGTTGCGTGTGCGTTTTCCACTTTTCCTGCTTCCCTGCTTAAAAAAACCTTTGCTATTTCATCTTCTACCTTCATTATCCTTGCCTGGTCCTGGTAAATATAGTTAAGCAGGTACATTGTTTTAATGCCCACTTTAGCCGAAATATTGTGATTTTTAGCTACTTCCCAGGCCACATCGTCAAGATAACGGTATAAAATACCCTGCGGGGCTATGTATTTAAGATGAAACTCATCATTGGAAACGATTTTTTTCTGCAATCCAGGATTGGCCAGCGCCGAATCAATTGATTTTAATACTTGTTGGTGATAAGCGTATTGCTCTTTTTCAAGCATCCTGTTAACTTTCAACTCCTTTCGTATATTATCTAACAGTTCCTTTGTTTCATTTTTTTCGTGCAGGTTGTTTATAAATTCGGTTAGTATCAACGCCAGCAAAACGCTGAAAATAATGAGAAAGGACTCGCCCGCATATTCTTTCCAATCGCGCAGGATGTAAACCTGTGGTTTTTTGTCCGGGTTTGTTTCGGGCGTTGGCGGGGTGCTTTCTTCAGTTGTTTCTTCTTCCATTTTCGAAGCTTTGACGCTAATATAAAAATAGATCAGCGAAATTATTTATAGTTCAGTTAAATTTCAACGTCGGAGATCAGCTGATCGGACAGCTGCAAAAAAACAATTGTAAAAGTAGTGCCAACATTTGGCTGGCTTTGTACCGATATGTTGCCGCCAAAAGTTTCGATCTGTGTTTTGGTCATAAATAGCCCAACGCCCTTGCTGTCAAAACCCCGATGGAAGGTTTTATTTAGCTTAAACATGTCTTTTCCATGCCTTTTCAGGTCAATGCCAAGCCCGTTATCACTAAAAGCGAGTACCACCTGGCCATGCTTAATTATCGACGATATATTAATTACCGGTGGCGTATCCGTTTTGCTGTATTTAAGCGCATTACTTATCATGTTATAAAATATACTCTCCAGGTACATTTTGGGAAATTTCATGGAAACAACCTGGAAATCAGTATGAATAGTTGCCTTTTTAGAAATTATCTGGCCAGCCAGCATCTTCTGAACGTTATTAACCATTTCTTCAAGGTCGCAATCGTCGTAAGGCAGGTCAGTATTATTTCTTATCTCCAATATTTTCATCAATTCATTAAGCGTTGCTATTAAGGTGGCGCTGCTTTGCTTTAACATTGGCATCAGCTCATTTTTTTCATCCTGGTCTGATGTTTCATCCATCATACCCAGCAGCATCGCGATACTGCCGGCAGGACCGCGTAAATTATGGGCTACAATGCGGTTAAAATCCTCAAACTGGCTTATCTTGTTTTCAAGGTCAAGCGCCCTTTTATATTCATCAATATCGGTGCACGAGCCAAACCATTTAATAATTCTCCCATGCTCATCCTTCATCGCCAGCGCACGCCCAATGTGCCATCTGTAAACGCCATCGGCAGCTCTTTTAAACCTAACCTCTACCTCATAGGGTTTACCGGTTTCAAGTGAATCGCGCCATGTTTTTTTCTCATTTGCTACATCGTCTGGATGCAGCACGGGTTCCCAGCCGTATTTAAAAGTGTCTTCAAGGCTCATCCCTGTATAGTCAAACCAATGTTTGTTACAATAGTCAAAACTTCCATCCGGGTTTGATGTCCATACTACTTGCGGTATAGAATCAGCAAGGAATTTAAATTCCTGTATTCTTTCAATAGTACGGTCCTGCTGTTCAATGAGCTCTATATGTTGAAGCAGTAATTCATTTAATTTTTCCTGGGTTTCAATAGATAACCTTAGCGCCAGCTCCCCACGTTTATAATTATCTATGTCCTGGAACGTACCGTATATCCTTTTGCATACCCCGTTTTCAAATTCAACGTTACCAATTGATCTTATCCATATCTCATCGCCTTTTGCATTAATTATTTGTAGTTCCTCATCCCAGGGCCTGCCATCAGTCAATGCATGGTGAAGTGCTGCCAGTATCTTGTCACGGTTTTCGCCTTCTTTATAAAAATTGATGGTGGTAGTTACACCCGGTTCATAATCAGCGACGACGCCATGGATCTCTTTTGTTACCGATGTCCAGAATATTTTTTGCTTCTGAACATCATATTCCCAGCCGCCCACACGTGCAACCTGGTTGGTTTGCTCCAGCATCTGGCTGGTACGCTTCAAATTTTGTTCTAAGTAATGTCTTTCGGTAATATCAATGCCATTCCCTATTACGTAAGGCGTTTCACCATCGCTATTTTCCAATACATTGTTGTACATCCATATCCTTGTTGAACCATCTTTATTTCGGGTAACCATCTGGCCCTTCGCTTTGCCAGCGCTTTTAATTTCTGCCAGGTATTGTTTTAAAAGCTGGTGCCCTTTTGGGGGGACAATATCAAACAGGCTCATCTTCATTATCTCTTTAAGGGTGTACCCCAATATAGAAGCGCCGGCGCTGTTAACCGAAAGGAATTTTCCGTCCAGGTCATGGGTACACATCAGGCCCTGCGAGTTTTCGAAAAACACCCGCAGCTTATGTTCGCTTATGGCAAGTTGCTGTTCTTTTAGTTTGATATCGGATACATCGCGCCCGATGCCAAATATATTTCCGGTAGCGGGTTCGGGCGTTGATGTCCATTGAATAGTTTTATAATCCCCGTCTTTGGTTTTAAACCGCTGTAAAAAATTGACAGTGCCCATGCCCATGCTTAATTTTTCCAGCTCCTTTTTGGTGTTCTCAATATCATCGGGATGGTAAAACTCAAACGAAGAAGTATTTAAAAGATATTCTCTGTCCCAGCCTAAAAGCTTCGTAAACGCAGGATTTATTTTTTTGAAATACCCATCCAGCCCACCTACAAATATGAGGTCGTTTGATAGTTCGAATACCTTTTCAAAGTTTTTAAGTTCTTCTTTCAACCTTCCTTCAACAATAAGCCCTGTAACCTCTTTGGCAAGTAACTGTAGTATCTGTTTTTGTTTAGGTGTTAAAACTTTAGGCTTTTGGTCAATTACGCATAACGAGCCAAGCGCAAATCCATGAGGATCGACCAAAGGGTATCCGGCATAAAAACGGATGTTCGGATCATTAGTTACAAGGGCGTTGTTGCTAAACCTTTTGTCTTTTGTAGCGTCTTCAATTTCAAGAATTGAACTATCCATGATAGTGTAGGCACAAAATGCAAGGTCTCTCGGGGTTTCCCTATTATTAACGCCTACTGATGATTTAAACCACTGCCTGTTTTCATCGATAAGGGAAACCATCGATATGGGCACATCACAAACCAGGGAAGCAAGTTCTGTAATACGGTCAAATTGATCCTCATACGCGGTATCTAAAACCTCGTAGTTGCGAAGGGCCCTTAAGCGTTCCTTTTCATTTTTGGGTACCGGAGGAGTATTCACCTGATATTATTAAATTGGATAAAAGAAATGCCTTGGACAGGTAGATTTTATAACAATTTGTTCGATAACATCTTACCATTTTTGAATTGCCACAATTGGATAAGGCAATTCAAACATTATATAAAATTAAACATTTTATAAATGAAAAAGGCTTATTTTGTATGATTTTGCTTATTAACTAACACAACGTAATTTATACAACACTTATATAAAAAGCAAAACATGGATTGTTATTTTATATCTTTCAACCGTATTTACTATTTAAATGAATAACGACTATTTTATTTTAGAAGACGGTGAACAAACCGGCCCATTCACATTTGATGAATTAATGGATATGGGGCTTGATATTCATACCAGGGTACTATCTCCATTAGCCGATAACTGGCAGGATGCCTGCGACCTGCCGGAGTTTTATCCTTATTTTGAGTCGATAGGGGTATATTTACCTACCGGGGACAACCTCGCATCGTTTTGGTGGCGGCTGCTGGCGTTCATGATCGATTATCTTATCATATCCTTTGTTTTATCTTTTATAATTATGATGGTTGCGCCTGGCTTTTTAATGTCCATAATGCAATCGTATAACGATATGTTAAAATCAGCGCATAATATAGCTTACAGCGATATGTTAAAACTGCAGTTTGCACTCTATTTCGCAATACTTGTTAATGATTTAATAGGCGGGCTATCGCCGATGAAAGGCAGCATTGGCAAAAGGGTATGCAAACTGGTTGTAGTTGATATCGATGGTACCGGGCTTAGTTTCGGAAAAGCCCTTTTGCGTAGCATTGGTAAAATAATTTCTCTTTCCTTTTATGGCTTAGGCTTTTTAAGCATTTTTTTTAGCGAACACCGCCAGGCCATGCACGATTATCTTGCGAAGACGTATGTGGTGAAACGATAGTGAAACAGTTTGCAGTTTTGAGTGGGCAGTGGGTAGTAAAAAAAAGTGGTGGGGCTTAAGTGGCAGTAGCAGTTGAGAGGCATGGCGACTGCTACTGCCACTTAATACTGCTACTAATCCTAACTCACCAACTAAAGATTAAACATCACCTTCAGCAAAACAATCCTCCCCGGCAATGTATATGAACTGGCCGTCAATGTATTGGCCGATAAATAAAGCGCGTTATAAGTTTTCACATTCAAAAAATTGTTAGCGTCAACTTCCAGGTCGGCTTTCCATTTTTTGATATGGAATTTGGCCGAGGCGTCCGCAAAAAAGTATTTCAGGTCGGGGTTACCTTGCTGGCGGGTGAAGTAATGCTCGCCCGATAATTTGAACTGAATATCATCCGAAGGAACATAGTTAACCACGGCTTGCTGCAGCAACTGGTCGATATGAAAGGCCGATGCCTCTACAGACGAGTGGCTGTCTGTTTGGGTTAGGCTGGCCTTATAGCTAAAATTTACATGGTCGCTCACTTTGGTATCAGCGCTTATATTGGCAGCCTCTGTAGTGGTATTGAACGGTAGCAAGGCATTGTTTTGAATCTGCACCGAGCTGTTGTTCTGCCATTGCAGCCCGCCGCTAAAAGTGGTTTTTAGCGCAAAGGAGTATTTACTTACCGTACTGCTCACCGTCCAGGCATTAGTGCTGTTTGGATAGGGCAACATCACGCGCTGCTGCAACGTGTTGGTAATCACTTCTGAAGCAATATTATTGGATGCAATGTGGTTGTAAAGCACATTTATGCTGGCAAAAAATAGGGTTAGCGCCTTGCGATAGTTAAACCCGGCAGCGGCCGTTTGGTTCGCGCTTTCAGTCAGGCTGGCGTTATTAGCGTAAAGGCTGCGGTAATCCGTCAGGATGTAGCCGCGGTACAAATCTTCTATCGTGCCGGTTTGGTTACGGTAATTGTAGAGGAAGGTAAGATAATTTTCCAGGCTGGTTAGGTATTTTACCCTTAGCTGCGGGTTAAAATACAAACGGCTTAAATGCTTGTTGAGCGCGTACTGGCTGTCCGAATAATCGATTTGCTGCAAGCTTACCGGCAGGGCGAGGTTTGCTTTAAGGATAGTGCCCGGCAAATCGTAAGCTGCTTCGGCGTAAATTTTTTTGCGGGTCCAGTTCAAATGGTTCATGGAACTGTCCGATTCCGGGTTCACGCTGTTATTGTTCTGCAATACATCCAGGTTGGATGTCAGCGTTTGCGATTGTACGCTAAAACCGGTCCGGTAACTTTGGGTGACGACGTTTGCCGGTATTTTAAACGACAGGTAATTATTAGTATACCAGGCCAGCACGTTTACATTTTGCAGCAGCTGGGCATAAGGAACACTTTTATTAAATATGGTGTCCAGGTAGTTAGACCCGATTGTGCGATTTTCGGGCTCAGCCGAATGGCTGATATAGGAATATGCCTGGATGATATTGTTTGATTTCAGCGATTTGATCAGGTTAAATTCATTGGAGAAATTCAGCGCATTATCTTTAAAAACCTGGTTCACCAGGGTGCCGTGCGTATTCAGGTTGGAATAACTGGCCGACCGGTTGTCATCAATCAACAGCGCATCGTTCAGGTAGTATTTGTCCTGGTTAACGTTCAGCGTAAATTGGGTATGCAGTATATTGGGAACGGTGCGATTGTGCTGGGTTTCGTTATAGCGCACTGTATCGCCCGGCAAAAAAATGGTGTTCAGCTGGCTGTAATCCTGCTTTTGGGTATCATGAAAATACCATGCGTTGATCTTCAGCTGCACATTCTTTTTTAAGTTGACCAGGTTATTAAGATTGAGCAGTGCGGATTGATTGAACAAATACCGGTCGCGTGATAAGGCTGGGTTGTTCACCGAACCGAGGGAAAGTACCATGGCCGGCACATCGTTATCTATACGCTGCGAATAATCGTTAAAATTATGTGCTGTTAGTTCTTGTTGCAGGTCGTCCCCTGTATTGTTGCCTTTAAGGTAGTTGATGGCTTTATAGTTATCCTTAAACATCATAGCGTTAAGGTCTTCGTCATAATTTCCGGGCAAACCTGCCCCGAGGCTTTCCTGGCCTACCAGCTGTAGTTTGGCGCCTTTTTTAATGGTCAGGTTCAGCGCCACATCATCGCTCATTACTTTATTTTGCAAGGCTTTAACCGGCTGGTCGTTTTGAATTACCTGCACCTTTTCCACTACGCCTTGCGGGATGGTATTGGTGGCAATATTGTATTTATCATCCAGCAGGTTATCGCCGCCGATATACAGGTTGGATATGGCTTTGTTGTTATACAAGATGGTGCCATCGGTAGCTACGGTTATACCGGGCAGTTTTTTGATCACGTCGCCGATCACCCTATCCTGCGGGCTGCTGAAATCGGATACCTTATAATCCAGCGTATCGCCGTGCGTCCGCAGTACAGGCCGGCTGCTTTTGATTACTACCGCCTGTAACTGATTAACGGATGCGTGTAATAAAAAGTCGACGGCAGCGGTGTGGTCAACCGCTTTCGCCAGGCTTTTGTAACCAATGCTGCGTACTTCCACCAGCAGGCTGTCTGGGCTTTCGCCCGACGGTACGCTAAGGCTATAGGTTCCTTTGGCGTCTGTTATGGTGTAAGACACAATGCCAGTACCTGCCTTTTTTTTGAGGTTGACAGTGGCATATGGCACGGCTTTTCCCGTACTGTCTTTAACCGTACCATGGATTTTTCCCTGGGCAAAACAGAGCGCAGCGCACAGCATGCCGCACAGAAGCAGTATTAGAGATCGCATAAAAAGCATCATTATTTTTCGGGTAACTCAATTGGGTTATTGATCACCGGCTGCGGCCCAACTTTGATCTTGATTTGCGGCCGGGGGCCGTTACCAGGCCCATTCATGCCCGACGAAGCCATCATTGCCTGTACAAAGGCATCCGGGTCCTTTCGCATGGCATCCTGCAATTTTGTGAATTCTTTGTCCGTGGTTTTGATCGAGCGCGAGGGCAGTTCGATAATAGCCGGATCCGTATCAGAATCATCTCCGCCGATTGTGATCATCTTCGGCCCGTCGCCAGGCTGCGCGTCACTGGTGACGGCGGCAAGTTGAGGCGGTGCCAGTTTCTCGATGCCGTCAAACTTAAACACCACCTCTTTTTTGGCGTCATACGCCTCCAGGATCACACCGGGAAGGCCATTCAATTTCCATGGCCCTGCATGAAAAGGCATATCCGCACAAAACCATGCGGTGTAATCCCTCCCCTTGAAATGGGCAGTCGCTTTTTGGCAATGCATACCGCCAAAGCTGGCTGTATCGCTGCTTACTTTCCAGTCGATAACGGGTAAGGCATCTTCTATCAGATAGCTATTGATGACGAGCGATTCCTTTCTAAAAATTTTCTGCTGTGCCGGAAATTGAAAATATTGAAGGGGTGACCCCGTGTTTTGCCTGTGTATTTGAATACGCCCATCAGGTGAGTTTGCCATTGCTTCTTTCACTTGTTTTTTGAATAAGGCATCCTGGAGTTGTTTATCATAGCTTTTGTACACGCTTGAGTTTTTACCCAGCAACAGTGCCATGTTTTCGGTGTAGGGGGTTGCCCGGTTGTTGGTATCCCTCAAATGCGAAAACTTATAATGCACCATGTATGCTGCGGTGTCGGTTTGTTGCGCCCCGGCCATACAGGCGGCGGTTAAAAGGGCGGCACATAGTAATAACTGCTTTTTCATGATTTGGATATTTTTTTTGGAATGATATATTACTTGTTCAACCTGCCGGTAAAACGAGCTGGTTGTGTTGTAGTACCCTGGCTCATTGCTTTTCCGGCAATTCTATCGGGTTGTTGGTCCCCGGGCTACGACGACCCGAGCCTTTTATGACCCTGATATTATCCATTTTTTCGCCGCCAGCTTGGGCACTCGCGTGATTACCCGCGTTCATGGCTTGCGCAAACCCTTCGGGGTCTTTCTGCATGGTCTCCTTCATTTTATCGAATTCCTTTTGTGTGGTCTTGATTGTACGGGGCGGCGTTCCTATCAAATTCATGTCATCGTCCAAGTCCCGTAATATCGGGGGGACATCCGCATCAGCAGACCCTGTTTTTGGCGGCGCGGGCACTGCTTTCTCAAAGCCATCAAACTTAAATACCACTTCGTTTTTTGCATCATGCGCGTCTACGATCACACCGGGCAAGCCGTTTAATTTCCAGGGGCCGATATGCACCGGAAGATCAGGGCAAAACCATGCGACATAATCCCTGCCTTTAAAATGGCAGGTAGCTTCCTGGCAGTGCAAACCGCCAAAAGTTGTCGTGTCACTACTGATCTTCCAGGCGATAGCCGGCATCGGGCCGTCGATGAAGTAACTGTTGAACAGCTGATCTTTCGTGTATAATTTTTGTTCATTTGGGTACTGGTAATATTCTACCGGTGTGCCTACACCCCTTCTGTTTATCCTGGCATTTCCGTCCGGGCTGGCGGCCGCCGCTTCTGCAAACGCTTTCTTAAACTGTGCCTTATATACTATCCCATCGTAACTCCTGTAAGCGCCTGCGCTTTTGCCTACATATAATACCATGTTTTCTGTATAGGGGTGCGCCCGGTTGGTGGTGTCCCTTACATGGGTAAACTTGTAATGCACCAGCACACGCGCCGTATCCGTTTTTTGGGCTTCAGCGTTAATAAATGCCCCCAGTAAGGCGGTTGCTATCAATAATTGCTTCTTCATAACATAATAATTTTAAGCAATACTATATTTTAATAATGGCGCCCTAAAAACTTTGGTATGAACGTAGGATATGGACATGTAAAGCGGCGATATTTGGTATTTGCGGATAAACGGATGTTTGGGGAAGAATTTAAGGCAGACACCATGCCACGGATTTCAAAACCTGCCTGTTCGCATACTAATCAGTCCGGTTAATCACATAAATTAATGAATGCACGCAAAGGTTTCTATTTTTGAATTGATGAATAAGAAAAAAAAGAGACAACTGGCAGAGATCGTTATCCATATCCTTTTTTGGGTAGCGGTTTTCTATGCCGTAAATGTGGCAACCAGTTCGGCCGTTACCATAAGGATCAGCCGCAATAATGCGGTGATGGAGCGGAAACAAATAGTCAGGTTTTTACCTGCCACCTACGGCACCTTGGTGTTGCTGGCCATTTTATTTTATGGCAATATTTTTTGGCTGTTTAAAAAGATACTCTCCTTTCGCAGCAACCTTGCCCGTTTTGCCATCGCAGCATGTTGGTTTTTGTTGATCTTCGCGATAGATACTTTCGCTATCAATTTGCTAACCCCACGTGATACGGTCAGGATGGGGCCTCCACCAGCCCAGCAGTTGGTTGGCACCTTCAAACTGAAAGGCACCCCGTCCGCACCGCCGCCGCTATCAGAAACCGTGCATATTGTTCCTGATAAGGGCGGTATTGTTCCGGATGGTAAGCATGGAGTTCCCAATACCGGTCGTGTTGTTTTTTATAAAGGCCGTATTGTTCCGGATACCGGTCGTGTTGGTTTGGGTAAGGGACGTATTGTTTCGGATAGTAAGCATGGCGTTCCCGACACAGGTCGTGTTGTTTTTTATAAGGGCCGTGTTGTTCCGGATACTGGTCATGTTGGTTTGGGTAAGGGACGTATTGTTTCGGATAACATGCGTGTTGTTTCAGATATTGGTCATGCTGTACCAGACAATGGGCCTCTTGGTTTTATCATGGATATGGTCGACCGGTCGCAACTGATCCTGTTGCTTCTTTTTATAGGCATTCTGGGCGTCTCGATTGCTTACTTCTTTTTAAAGGAATGGGCAAAAGCAGATGTGCTTCGCATTAAACTGGAGGCTAATCAGTTGAGTACCGAGGTTAAGTTCCTGCGCTCGCAGATCAACCCGCACTTCCTGTTCAACACACTCAATAATTTGTTTTCGATGGCGCAGGGAAAGGGGAACGACGACCTTGCCGACGGTATCTCCAAACTATCGGGCATGATGCGCTACATGATCTACGACAGTAATGCCGACCTCGTTCCGCTTAGCAAAGAAATTGCCTACCTGGAAGATTGCATCACCCTTAATAAACTGCGCTACGCGGATGAAGAAGTAAAGGTGACTTTTAATTACCCGGCGCAAACCGAAGGTGTTTTGGTTGCACCCATGCTTTTTATTTCCTTTGTGGAAAATGCTTTTAAGCACGGCGTTATGATAGGTCAATCATCCGGGATCGATATTTACATTTTAATAGAGAACAATCAACTGGTGTTTAGCTGTCAAAATACGATTTACCACGTCAAAAAAATGGTAGATGAGGACGGCGGCATAGGCCTGGAGAATGTAAAAAGGAGATTGGAGTTAGTATATCCCGGAAAGTACGAATTGTTTATAAAAAACGCCGGAGATAGGTATATTGTCAATCTTGGAATTAATCTGGAATGATCACCTGTATAGCTATTGATGATGAGCCAAAGGCGCTGGAAGTAATAGAACGCTATTGCAAAAAAACCAGCCTGGTAGACCTGCGGGCTACCTTTCGCGAACCGGTGAAGGCCATTGAATTTCTGAACCGGGAAAAGGTGGACCTCATCTTCCTGGATATCAATATGCCCGAAATCAGCGGGATGCAGCTGGTGCAAACTTTGGCGCCCCGGCCGATGATCATTTTTACCACCGCCTACAGCCATTACGCCGTGGAAAGTTATGACCTGAACGCGCTGGACTACCTGCTGAAGCCCATCACCTTTGAGCGTTTTTTGGCAGCAATAAACAAAGCTGCCGGCTCATTGCCGGCGAAAACTATTGTAGTTAATGAGGACGAGCCCACCGTTTTTATAAAAAGCGGCCCGCAAACCTACCAGGTAAAAATTAGCGACATATTTTATTTGGAAAAGGACGGCAACTATATCACCGTTCATTTAAAAGATAAAAATATCCTTATCCGCGAAAACATGACAGATATTTTTGAGATTGTACCCGCCGGCGAGTTTGTGCGGGTGCATAAATCATTCGTTGTGGCCATAAAACATATTACTATGATAGAAGTTCACCAGGTAATTGTTAATGGTGAAAAAATACCCATAGGGAGCACTTACCGCGATGCTTTAAGGCTGAGGTTAGGGCTGGAATGAGGTAGTTTGCCCTGGCCTAAATCCTCGCCAAAAGGAGAGGACTTAACTTCGCTCTTTTTTAGCCCTCTCCTTTTGGAGAGGGTTGGGTGAGGCCAACTAAAATAGCCTGTCCTTCATCACCAGCGTTCCCGCTATCATATCGTGCAGGCATTGCTGTTGCTTGTTAAAAAAAGCAAAAAGATAACCAACAAAAAGCGTGAGTACCGAAAATATTTTGGCAAGGTTACGGCCAATGGCATGGCCAAAGCTAATCCTTTCTCCCTCCATATCGCAAACTTTTATCCGGAGTACCTGTTTGCCAAATGTTGCCTGTTTGGCCGAGCTTTCCATAATAACATGATAAATTAATTTTGCAATAGGTACAATAACAAGCAGGCTGAAAGCTATTACAATGCGGGTTGCTTTATCATCGGTAAACAATACAATAATTAATGCAACAATAATACACGCCCCGGCAACAACAAGCCAATCAAGTACTGACGCGAGCAGGCGCTGGTCGAAACTTCCAAAGTATTGGGGAATAACGGGCTGTTGTTTTAAGCCCAAAAGTTCGCGCAGTTCGGCAACTTCGTGGGCTTCTTTATAGTCGTCCATTGCCGGGGTTTTCACAAAGTCACTTGCCCTAACATTTAGTGATTTTAACTGCGCAAGGTTATAAGGCCCTTCGGGTTTACCGTTTATCACCAACAGGTAGCCGTTTTTGTTGGAAGGTTGTAATGTTGTAAAGTTGGAAGGTTGCATTTTGTTAAAGTTGGAAGGTTGCAATGTGTAAAACGCTTTATATCAATTTAATATTACTTTTTTAACATTACAACCTTTCAACTTTACAACATTGAAACATCTTTTTAATATCTCTTCACATTAAAGCCTGATAACCCACCGCTGATATGGATATGCATTTTGTTTTTGGCGGCGGCGTAGCCGGGTGTTTCATAATTGTTATCATCGGTTTTGTTGAAGCCTTCGAAGTGATTATCTGATAAGCCTGAATCAGTCTCAATACTGCAGGCTGCATTTTGTGGGATGCTGATGTCCACGCCGGATACACCGGTTTCAACGTCAACATCTGTCATCAATAAAGGGGCACCTAATTTTACTTTAAACGATGCCGCGCCGCCGCTTATTTTGAGTTCCTTAACCTTGAATCTCGAGAGGTCGAAATCAAGACTTGTAGCGCCTGTTTCAACATTGATCTCCCATTCGGGGTTTGGGTTTAAGCGAAAATCGGCCCTGTTTTTATCGGAATCGAAATTGAACCCATGGTGATTTCTCATTTTAAAATCCAAAACATAAACCGAATCATCCATGCTATGCGAAAAATTATACCTGTCGGTATTATTATCCTTGGTAGTAGCGCTAAATAATTGATTAGTAGTATCTGATAAATTATAGGTAGTGCCGCCACCACTAATGTTAAGGCGGGCAACTTTAATATCAGCTTTATAAGGCTCATTAAAGGTTCCGTTACCTACTATTTTAACATCCTTATTATTATTATCATCATCATCGTTGTCATCGCCATCGTTCATGTTATTATTATCATTGTTATCATTGTCATTGCTCCAGCTGAAATGGCTGCCCGGCCAAAAGTCATAGCGTTCGCCAAAGTTGCCAAAAAACAGCAACCCTAACCCAACTACTAATACTGCTATTTTTATAACCGACGCCCAGGGCGATTTATTATGTGCAAATACCAGGTTTACACCGCCAATAACTAAAAATATAGGCCATAAGCGAAATATATTCCACCAATGAAAATGAAGGTATCCGTAATTAGCAAGCAGGATGGCTGCGCCTATAAGTACCAGGACTATGCCCGGGATCAATTTATTATTTTTCATGATCTTATTTTTTCTATTTGGCTATGAAGCTATCATGGGCAAACTGTTGATTTTTTTAATGGCTGCCCATGATGGTTTCATGATTTTACTTTGTTAAGGTAACCCCGGTAACTATCGGGATGGTTTAATTATTCCACAGTTGGTGTATGCCCTTTTGTATCCGTATTTTCTACCGTTGTTGCATCGTCAGCAGCAGGGGCCTCTGTTTTATCAGCAGTTTGCCAATCCTGCTTTTCCCATGGTTGTTTTTTTTGGCCGCTAATAATAAATGCACCGCCTATAACAACCAATACCAATGGCCATAGCCTGCCGAAGTCAAAATCAGGGATAAGGTCATAATTATCTATCAATACCGCGGCGCCGATAATTATGAGTACAACGCCTACAATAATGCCTGCATTTGATTTGTGTTTCACAGGCACGTTTTCAATCGGGTTGTTGCTATATGGGTTATTGCCGAAAGTATAGGGGTTGCCTGCTGGCGGTGGCGTACCGGCCTGGTTGTATGGCTGTTGCGGCGGAACGGTATAGTCAACCGTCGGGTTGTTGAAATTATTTATGGTATAACCTTTCCTGGGTAACACTATCCATAAAATGATATATGGGATGAAACCCACGCCCATTATAAAAAATGTAAATGCAAATAACAGGCGGACCACAGTAACATCCATTTCGAAATATTCGGCCAGGCCTGAACAAACACCACCTAATACCTTGTTGTATTCGTTGCGATATAGTTTCTTGTTCATGATTGTATTGTTTTAGTTATTTTTTTGAAGGTAATTTCACCGATTTGGGAGATGATTTCACCGATTTTGTTTATTTTTTTAATTTTTTTTTCGCCTTCCGCCACTTACTATTCACCCCTCATATCTGCCCAAAGGCCGGTTTAATTATTATTTCATCCACGTTGGCCCCGGCACTCATCCTGTAAATATTTATAATTGCAGAGGCGATATCTTCGGGCAGCACCATCTTGTCCTTATCCACTTCCATACCCTTCCATGAATCCGTTAATGTTGAGCCGGGTATTACGGCGGTTACTTTTACCCCATGCGCCTGCATCTCCAGCCGCATTACTTTACTAAGACCTAACAGCGCATATTTTGTTACACTGTAGCTACCTGCCTCAGCAATAGGGCTTAACGACGCTGCCGAGCAGATGGTAAAAATATGCCCTTCGTGCGCTGCTATCATCTCTTTACCAAAATAACGGTACAACTCGTAGGCAGGCATAAGGTTGGTATTTACTTGCTTTTCAAAAGTTTCTTCCTTATCATCCAGTATGCTGCTGTACTCATACATCCCAACGTTATTTACAACAATGCTGATAAAACCAAGTTTCTTTTGGGCAGCGGCGGCAAATTGCTGCACTTGTTGTTTAATACTGCAATCAGTAACCGAAGTAAATATTTTTATAGTAGGGTTAATGGTTGATAGCTCGCGCTTAAAAGCGGTAAGGTCATCGCTGTTTCTTGAGCAAATGGCCAGGTTTACCCCTATTTTTGCAAAAGCTATGGCGATAGATCGGCCCATTCCTTTAGTTGCTGCGGTGATGATTGCGTTTTTCATTTTTCTGTTTGTAAAGTTGAAAGGTTGTAATGTTGAAATGTTATTTTGTGTGTCTTTGTAACGAGACGAAATTAACTATCAAATAACAATATCTAACAATTCCTTTGTTCTTTGTAGTGTAAATCTAAAACCTAATTCAAAAGGTGTACTAAAGCTTTTGGCGAAGAAGGCCAAATTTTCGGTAAAGCGCGGTAAAATGGCGGTAAAAAAGAAAAGTAATCAGCTATGAACAATTTATTGGTTAGTCACCTCATTTTCATATACTAAATTATTCCTTCCACCATAGCGCTAAAAGGTTAAATTTGCAACTGCAATCAAACACTCATTTGGACAGGACATTAATTATAGGCACCCGCGGCAGCGATCTTGCACTTTGGCAGGCTAATTTTGTAAAAGACAGCCTTGCGGCCATTGGCATAACTGCCGATTTGAAGATCATTAAAACCCAGGGCGACCGCATACTAAACTTAAGTTTTGATAAGCTGGAAGGCAAAGGCTTTTTCACAAAAGAGCTTGAAGAAGAATTGCTGGAAGGCACAATAGACCTGGCGGTACACTCGCACAAAGACCTACCAACTGAAAACCCGCCAGGGCTTATCATCGCCGCCGTTTCAGAACGTGAGGACCCCTCGGAACTGTTATTGGTGTTGAAGGATTGTGTGGATGTACATCAAAAGTTTTCGGTAAAATATGGCGGCATTGTTGGTACATCATCCAACAGGCGCAAGGCGCAATTGCTGGCTTACCGTCCCGATTTGGATATAAAAGACCTGAGGGGCAATGTGCCTACCCGCGTAAATAAGTTGCATAGTGAAAGTTACGATGCCATTATGATAGCCAAAGCAGGCATTACCCGTCTTGGTTTGGATTTGAGCGAATTTTACGTTGAGGAATTAACACCAACCGAACTTATACCAGCTCCGGCGCAAGGCGCATTGGCCATACAAATACGCGAAAGCGATGCGGAATTGTTTACCGCGCTACAAGCGCTAAATCATCCAAATGTTGCCGAAGAACTGGCAGTTGAGCGTACGGTATTGAAGCTTTTTGGCGGTGGTTGCCATTTGCCGTTGGGATGCTATTGCCGCAAGGGTGAGGATATGTACCAGGTATTTACCTCGAAGGCCGACGAAGGCGATGGATTTCCGGACAGGTTGTTTATTGAAGCGGCATCGACCGATGGATTGGCGGAAAAAGTGGTATCTTATTTTGACAAAGGCCGTAAATTTCCCGGTAAAGTATTTATCTCACGTGAGCTGTCCGAACATAGCTATTTCCGCAAGGCTTTGGAAAAACACGCTATTGAGATCGAGGCCCGCTCATTGATCCGCACTGTTCCGGTAATAACTAAACTTGATAGTTTTATTTTAAAAAATGTGGATTGGGTGTTTTTCAGCAGTAAAAATGCGGTTGAATACTTTTTCCAACTGGAGCCGTTATTGCCGAAGAAAGTAAAATATGGTGTAATGGGCAGCGGATCGGAAGATATGTTGCGGCGCAAAGGCCATTTTGTTGATTATACCGGCGCCGGCGTTGATACTGCCGATGTTGCTGCCGATTTTGCAAAAATAGCTAATGGCAGTACGGTGTTATTTCCTTCGGCTGAAAACTCGATGCGCAGTATCCAGCAGGGATTATCGGGGGATACAAAAGTTATCGACCTGCCGATATACGAGACCATATTAGAAGATGATGCAGAGCAAACGGGCGCCGAAATACTGGTATTTACCAGCCCCTCAAACGTGGAGGCATACTTTGCAAATAATTTAATACAGCCAGATCAAAAAGTTATAGCCATAGGGAAATCAACCGGCAAAAAACTGGATGAGGTAGGTGTTAACTATACTTTGCCATACTCGCCCGATGAAACCGGGCTGGCGGAAGCGGTGTTTGGAATTGGCTCATAGTCCATGGCTCATAGTTCATAGTTAAAAATGACATGAACTATGACCCATGAGCTATATCAGCCATCAGCCAAAACATCTACTCATATGTGATCACTATCTTCGGATGTCGCGATGCATCGGAATAATAGCTCGAGCAAAATATCCTGCTGGTGTATATAACCTCGTTTTGAAGCGTTAGCTTAAACCCATAATTTGTATTGGTATTCACCATTGCAGCAATTATAGCTTTAACATCAACATCAACATTAAGGAATGACTGTGTGGTATTTGGTATTATTACCTGGTTAGCTGTTAAGCCTGAGGGCTGGTTAAACCAGGTTACCGTTGTGGCGTCCCACGATGAAGCCACCTGTTGTACAAGTACCGAATTATCGGCGCCATAATTTGCATGTATCAAATCACCATTTAACGGAATGGTATCTGAATATAAATAAAGGTCGGCCTTTAATATAGTTGCAGTAGCCGGGATGCTGCTCAGGTCAAATTTTAACAGTTCCCTTATTGTTGTAGGATAGCCGTCTTTCGTCCAGGCGGATAACGGTTGTTCTATAGATGTATGGTTGCTCCAGTCACTGCCATTCCATATACCCACATTAGACTCAGTAGCGTTGTTTGCAGGCGCAAGGGTTAGGGTAACTTGTTTTGGCGCATTAACGGTAACGTAAACGCTATCGATGCCAGTTAGCCCTTTATTGTCGGTAACCGCAAATTGAAACAGGTATTTCCCTGCAACCATTGATTTAATAGTTGCCGATGCGGAGCCCTCATTAACAATTGTAGCCTCTGCCGGCCCGGATATCTGGCTCCATAAATAACCAACAATAGTGCCCGAAGCATCCGTACCGGTGCCCGTTAAAGTAAGCGTGTTTACCGGTAGGGTTATCGTTGTATCAGCAGGCGCTTTAGCCACGGGCTTTATAACTGGTAAAGGATTATTCTTTTTACTGCAAGCGCTTACAATCAGTAAGCATAATAGCATCAGGCAGGGAATAAGTAGCTTATTTTTCATATTTTTTGAATGGGTCTTATCTAAAAATAACGTTTTATACCAGGGGGGTGTATATTTCGTTAAAGCAGGGCGTTTAAAAAGGCAACATCCTGTGTTCCTGCAACCTTTTTAAATAGGTTCAGATCACTGATAAAAATAAAAAAATATTTTCATATCAAAATACTTTTTAAAAAATAAGGTAAATCGTGCCAAAAACATAGTTCTGCAATATTTTTTGCAGGAAAATATAAGTGGTATGATATTGCAGAGGGCCTGAAATTTGTTTACATTTCAATAACTTTGTTCTTCATATCTTCGCAGCATAGAAATGTACAGATAAATAATGTTACAACGACCCCGAAGAAACCGGAAAAGCGAAGTTATCCGTCAGATGGTGCAGGAAACGCATGTAAGCGCGGCAAATTTGATATTCCCGCTGTTTATAGTGGATGGTACTTTTCAAAAAACTGAAGTGGCCTCGATGCCGGGCATCTATCGCTATTCTATAGATAATTTGCTGCGCGAGATCGAAAGCTGTCTGAAACTTGGGTTGAACTCTTTTGATTTATTCCCCAATATCGATGAATCATTAAAAGATAAATACGCTACCGAAAGTCACCGCGACCAAAGTTTATACCTCAGAGCTATCCGCGAGGTTAAAAAGAATTTCCCCGAGGCCTGCGTAATTACCGATGTAGCTATGGATCCCTACAGCAGCGATGGTCACGACGGCATTGTTGAAAATGGCGAAATATTAAACGATGAAACGCTGGAGGTGCTTGGCAAAATGGCGCTTGCGCATGCACAGTGCGGGGCGGATATTATAGCGCCATCTGATATGATGGACGGGCGTGTGGGGTATATCCGCAAGGTATTGGACGATAATAAGTTTACCAATGTATCTATCATGTCGTACTCGGCAAAATATGCCAGCGCTTTTTATGGGCCGTTTAGAGATGCATTAAATTCTGCACCAAAATTCGGTGATAAAAAAACCTACCAGATGAACCCGGCCAATCAGCGCGAGGCACTGATAGAAGCCAGGCTGGATGAGTTGGAAGGCGCAGATTTTTTAATGGTAAAACCTGCGTTGCCTTATTTGGATGTGATTAAATTAATAAAAGATAATACGGAACTACCTGTTGCGGCGTATAATGTAAGCGGGGAATATGCCATGATAAAAGCAGCGATTCAAAAAGGTTGGCTAAATGAGCAGCGGGCCATTACCGAAGTACTTACCGGCATACACAGGGCAGGCGCGAGTGCGATATTGACGTATCATGCTAAAGAAGTCTTAGAAAATAAATGGATTTAAGAAGCTAAGAGCTTAAAGGCGAAAGCCGAAAGCTTTTTTAGAAATAGTAAAATCAAAAGGCTTTTAGCTTTATGCTTTCAGCTAATAAAAACGAAACGAGCTAAAAGCTTAAAGGCGAAAGCCGAAAGCTTTTACGAAACAATAAAATCAAAAAGCTTTGAGCTTTATGCTTTCAGCTTTAAGCTAATAAAAACGATGTTTGATTCTATAAAAAAGAGGTTTGGTGCGGAAGGAGAATATCCAGCAAGTACAATTGGTAAGGCGGATATCAGCAGGGAAAAGTCTGCTGAATTGTTTGCTAAGGCTAAAACGTATTTCCCGGGTGGGGTAAATTCGCCGGTAAGGGCGTTTAAGTCGGTTTATGGTACGCCGCTTTTTATTGAAAAAGGCGATGGCTGTCATTTATGGGATGCCGATGGTAACCAGTTTATTGACTTTTGCTGCTCGTGGGGGCCGTTGATTTTAGGGCATAACCATGCGAAAGTACGGGAAAAGGTGATAGAGGTAATGCAAAACGGCATGTCTTTCGGTGCGCCAACCGCTTTGGAAAATGAGCTGGCCGAACTTATCTTAAAAAATAATAAATACATTGAAAAAATACGCTTTGTAAGTTCGGGTACCGAAGCTGTCATGTCGGCTATCAGGCTGGCGCGGGGCTATACCAAACGCGATAAAATATTAAAGTTTGAGGGCTGTTATCATGGCCACAGCGATTCACTATTGGTAAAGGCAGGTTCAGGTTTGGTTACTTTTGGCGAAACATCATCAGCAGGTGTACCTAAAGCCTTTGCTGATGAAACCATAGTTGTTGCCCTGAACGATAAAAAGGCTATTGAAAAAGCTTTCGAAGAGTTTAAAGATCAGATAGCGGCAGTAATTATTGAGCCTATCCCGGCAAATAATGGCCTATTGTTACAGGAAAAAGAATACCTGCAATTTTTACGTGAAATATGCACAAAAAATGGAACGCTGTTGCTATTTGACGAAGTTATATCAGGCTTTCGCATAGGTTTTGAAGGCGCTGCGGCATATTATAGCATAAAACCGGATATACTTACTTATGGAAAGATAATTGGCGGCGGACTGCCTGTGGGGTGTTATGGGGCTTCGGCAGAGATTATGGGCCATGTTTCACCGGATGGCGGGGTTTACCAGGGCGGCACATTATCTGGTAACCCTGTAGCAATGGCGGCGGGGATAGCGCAGTTGACAGAGCTATTACGATCTGGCTTTTACCGCGACCTTGACAAAAAGACTGAAGAATTTGCCGCGGCCATACAACGTTTTGCTACTGCACGTAATTATAAATTTAAAGTGTTTAGCATAGGCTCTATTTTTTGGTTTGCTTTTACCGACCAGGAAGCTATACGCAGGGCTGATGAAATAGATAGTGCCAGCATGGAACTATTTAAAAAATTACACCGCGAATTACTGAACCGGGGCGTTTACCTCGGTCCTTCAGGGTATGAAGTTGGGTTTATATCATCCGCCCATACAAAAATTGACCTTGAAAAAGCAAAACGTGCTATATTTGAGAGTTTGGAAGTAGTATTTAATGGAAAATAAATCAGTTTGCAGTTGCCAGTTTGCAGTTAACATTAATAAATCTGCAAAGAACTGCCAACTGCAAACTCATAACTGCAAACTGAAATGAGAAGATCATTCATAATATTTTACGCGCTTATCATTTATGCCTTAACCGAATTAATTTGGTGGGGCTATTTATTGGTTAAACTTATGCCCAGTAGCTTAGGCATGATAATGGGCGAAGGCACAATATTCATCATTGTTTTTTTTGCCGGGGCTTATTTCTTGCACAGGTCTATCATGAGGGAACGTAAATTACAGGAGCAAAAAAAGAATTTCCTGCTTTCGGTAACACATGAGTTAAAATCGCCTTTGGCGTCCATCAAAATACTGTTGCAAACCATCCAAAAAAGGAACCTTACCAAAGAACAAATGCTTGATTTTATCGACAAGTCGTTAATGGATATTGAGCGGCTGGATGATATGGTTGAGAATATGTTGCTGGCCTCAAAAATTGATAACCGCAGCTATACTTTCCCAAAAGCGAAATTTAATCTTTCTGTTTTGGTTGATAGTATTGTAAACCGCTTACAACTGACCAAATGCGAAAGCAACCAGCAGATCATCGATGCAGAAATAGAGCCTAAAATTGAGATAACCGGCGATAAATTTGCTTTAAC
This sequence comes from Bacteroidota bacterium, assembly GCA_013288235.1. Classification (GTDB taxonomy): domain Bacteria; phylum Bacteroidota; class Bacteroidia; order Sphingobacteriales; family Sphingobacteriaceae; genus Mucilaginibacter. Next base: position 27,980 of record JABDCF010000043.1, read on the forward strand.
ATCGGTGGTAACCAACCTGATAGAAAATGCTATAAAATATTCAGGTCCATGCGAAACAGTTGGTGTAAAATTGTTTTCGAAGGATGACCGGATATTTTTACAGGTAGCCGATCATGGTATTGGCATAGCCGACCAGGAGAAAAATCGTATTTTCGATAAGTTCTACCGTGTAGGCTCTGAGGATACCCGGAACACAAAAGGCACCGGTTTAGGTCTTTATATTGTAAAAGAAGTACTTGATAAGCACCAGGCCAGCATAAAAGTGAAGGATAACCGCCCGGTTGGTAGTATATTTGAAGTCGTATTTGATTAACTTAAAGAAATTCACATGCCAAGTAGAAAAAGAATTTTGTTAGCAGAAGATGAGGAACATCTTTTGGAAGCCATAAAACTTAACCTGGAGCTTGAAGGTTATAAAGTATCAACTGCCACCAACGGCAAAAAAGCCTTACAAATATTTAAAGAAGAGCGTTTTAACCTGGTAATACTGGATGTTATGATGCCCGAAATTGACGGCTTCGTGGTTGCTGAAACTATCCGCCTCGAAAACTCAGAAGTGCCTATAATGTTTTTAACGGCAAAAAACACCAACGAGGATAAAATATCCGGTCTGAAAAAAGGCGCAGATGATTATCTTACCAAACCCTTTAACCTGGAAGAACTGATATTAAGGGTAAACAATCTTGTAAAACGCAGCCTTAAAGGTGATGACCTTAAAGAGTTTAACAGCTACAAGATCGGCGATAAAACCATCCACTTTAATTCTTTCGAACTGGTAAATGGCGATGAAACTATCACCCCACTCACCAAAAAAGAAACAATGCTGCTAAAACTGCTTATCGAGCGCAGGAATGATGCCGTATCGCGTGAGCAAATACTTGAAACGGTGTGGAATTATGATGTTTACCCCTCAACGCGTACCATCGATAACTTTATCCTTACCTTCCGTAAATATTTTGAACCAGATCCTAAAAACCCGGTTTACTTTCACTCTATCCGCGGCGTAGGCTATAAATTTACCGATAACCAGCATTAATGTTTACCAACAATACACGTTTATTTATCGGCACTATTTTCTTTTTGTCGCTGGTGTTATTGGTTTACCTGCGCCTTTATGAAGTAGGCGCCCTTGCGTTGATGTTTATTGTATTGCTTGCCTGGGACTATATCAGGCAGGGCACCCTTGTGGTAGCGGCAAAATATTTTCATCATAAAGAATACGATAAAGCTAACCAGGTTTTAATGGAAATATTTAAACCCGAATGGCTCAGCAAAAACCGCCGTGGCTATTATGAATTTTTAATGGGTGGCGTTTGCCTGCAAAAACAGGATTTTGAAGATGCCGAGAAGCATTACGAAATAGCGGCACAATACCCGTTGCGCTCGGTAAATGACCATGTGGCCGCATTGGTACATGTGGCCAACATAAGCATACGGCAGGGCAATTATGAAAAGGCGGCGGCATACTTGCAGCTTACCGAAAAACACGAAGAAAAAATAAACGCCAAAATGAAGGACGTAATTAACCGCCTTCACCAGGAATTAAAAAAACACAAAAAATAGAACCAGGAAGCAAGAGCCAAGAATCAAGAAATTAAAATCCTGGTTCTTGATTCTTGACTCTTGGTTCTCGATACTATATGAGAAATTCGTTACTAATAAAGGCCGCATTTTCAGAGAAGACCGAACGCCCACCCGTGTGGATGATGCGCCAGGCCGGCCGTTTTATGAAAGAATATTGGGATATAAAAAACAAATATTCTTTCCTCGAAATGTGCAAAACACCCGAACTGGCGGCTGATGTTACCATGCTGCCGGTCGACTTGTTAGGCATCGATGCCGCAATTTTATTTTCAGATATACTGGTTACCGCCGAAGCCATGGGCGGCGACCTCAGCTTTACCCAGGGTGTAGGCCCCAAATTTGCAAACCCTGTTCGTACGAAAACTGATATTGATAAACTGGATACCGGAGTAGTGCATAAACTGCAATATGTAGCCGATGCTATAAAAGTTGTTCAACAAAGACTAAACGGCAGTATTCCGTTGATAGGCTTCGCCGGTGCACCCTTTACGGTGATGAGTTATCTGGTTGAAGGCGGGTCATCAAAAGATTTTAAGCTGACCAAGCTGATGCTGCACAATGAGCCGGAGCTTGCCCACCAGCTTTTATCAAAAATTGCCACAGTAACTACAGATTACCTTAACCTGCAAATTGCAGCCGGGGTAAATGCTGTACAAATATTCGATAGTTGGGCGCAGGCTTTGGCGTGGGACGACTACAAGGAGTTTTCGCACCGTTATATTTGCGAGATCATCAGCAAGCTAAACCGAAAAGATATCCCAGTGATATCCTTTTGTAAAGGAAGTTCGGTTTTTGCACCACTGATGGCCGAAGCAAAGCCCGATGTAATATCCATCGACTGGAACGTTGATCTTTTAGATATTAAAAAACGTTTACCGGCAGGCATAGCCGTACAAGGCAACCTGGATCCGCATATTTTATATGCCGATAAAAAAGTAATAAAAGAGCGCATCTACCGCCTGTTCGACAGGATGAAAGATGAAAACGGTTTTATTTTTAATTTAGGCCACGGCATTATGCCTGATATACCGTTTGACAATGTGAAGTACGCGGTAGATATAATAAAAGAATACAAAAAATAATGTCATTGCGAGCAAAGCGTGGCAATCTCGTCGAATTGCATAACGAGATGTGCATGGCTACGAGATTGCTTCGTCGTTCCTCCTCGCAATGACAAAACATAAAATATGTATCCATACATTCTATCCATACATATCATCTTTGTAGTCTGCTGGATGGCGGGGCTGTTTTACATTGTGCGCTTGTTTATTTATCATACGGAAGCACAAGCCAAGCCTGAACCCGACCGCAAGATATTATCAGATCAGTTTGAGATAATGGAGCGGAAGCTGTGGTACATTATTACTGTACCGTCCATGTGGGTAGTTTTAGCTGCGGGCATAACCATGCTCATCCTGGCGCCCGCATGGTTACAGCAGCCCTGGATGCAAATAAAATTATGCTTTGTTGCCGGTCTTATAGTTTACCATTTTATCTGCCAAAATAAAATGAAGCAAATGGCAAAAGGGATATACAAATGGACATCCACACAATTACGCATCTGGAATGAAGTTGCCACCATCTTTTTATTTGCGATAGTTTTTTTGGCGGTGCTAAAAAATGGTATCAGCTGGATATATGGTTTGGTTGGCCTGGTTGTTTTGGCAATGATATTGATGTCGGCCGTGAAGATTTATAAATATTACAGGATTAAGAAGTAGCCG
>JABDCF010000044.1 GCA_013288235.1 Bacteroidota bacterium
GAATTTCATTGCACTTACGTCCAATTCTAATTTTGTTTTATTTGGAACTTCAACAACGCCCTCATAAACTATTTTTTGATCTTTGAAAGGTATGTTTAAGCCAACCGTATCTTTTTGGGCAAACAACGTTGTGGATGCAAAAAGCATCGCAACAAATAAAATTCTTTTCATCATTATTGATTATAAAATATGCGCTAAATATAAAGAAATATCTAATAATAACATTTACATAACTCCATTAGGGTGCAAATCAAATTGTCGCGTAGTACTATTGTAAGCAGTTTTTATTTTGTCACCCTGAGCGAAGCGAGGCATCTTCTGCGATATACATGGCGAACTATACATGCGGGCTATTGCAGGATGAAGAAGATTCTTCACTTCGTTTATAATGACAAAGGTGTATTTTGTATTTGTGCGACAATTTGAATTGCACCCCTCCATTAAACCAAGTCAATCGCGTTTAAAATTCGCTAAATTTTGGCTGTTGGGTACCATTACTGCGTTTCACTTATTTAAACGCGATATCGCTGCAGTTTACCCCCCTTAGTTTCCTTAATCAAATCCTGTATTGTTATATTAAGCCATCAAAAAGGATGTGACTGAGATAAACGAGGACTTGCATGAGAGATATCCTATTAGATTGTCAAATGCCGGTTAAAATTCTATGGACTTTACGGATCACTTTATATGATTTGTTGAAAAACGGTTAACTTTCTCGCTTTGTGGTAATCCTTGCCACCATTCCAGCCAAATTTGCCTGGCCTTTTCTTGCCCGATGACTTCGATCGTATGGTCAGTGAAAACATAATCATACGCAGGTTCATAGTCGCAATAGGAAAAAATCTTACTCGACTCAATAATAAAATTGAAACTTAATTTATTGGTCATCGTTCCTTCAGAGGTTGGTGAATTGACGGCTTTCTGCCATTCAGCGGTCTCTGTGATTTCTTTGTCTATGATAAAATAAGGAGCGAGAGCCCTTTGAAAGGAAATTAACGTCTTTGTAGAATGTAAGCCAGTAAAGTTAGCATCGTTTACGAAAACTTCTTTCTTGAAAATGCTGTCCGTTACCTTTTGTTCAAGCGGTTTTCCGTCAAATTCATATCGCTGCAACGCGACTAATATCTTTGAATAGTCGTGATTTTCACCGGATAAATATTGCATTATTTTAGGGATGTCACTAAGCCAAGGATCCCGTTTAATCAACACCACGACTGTTTCATTTAATGCATCGTCATCCAGGTATTTTAGCAGTGCGTTTCTTGCGTTTTGGCTTTCAAAATCTTCTGAAAATCTCCCCACTACCCGAAAGTTTATACCGATCAGATGCAGTGTATATAGCGCCCCCACTCTGGCATGTGGGTTATGCGAAGTGTCAATAAAATCAGTTAGCTTTTCAATGGCTTTATCTTTATATCGGGCTATAGAGTACATATCATCCGTATACCCTATCCAATAAGCCTTGAACGTCTCATTAAAGTCCCAAGGTTTTTCAAGCTTTTTTATTAATTCATATAAAGGCGTAATCGTGTCAACACTTACTACACGCCCGCCACCCATTCTTGCCGCGATGTATTTGTTTCCATAGTATGCATCGGAATCGGTTTGCGCCCTTGCAGAAAACACTAAAAACAATAAGAAAGTGATAAGAAAAAGGGATTTCATGCTTTTAGGTTTAATAATTTCGAAGTCAGTTTAATAACGTAGAAATCGAGAAAAAGTATTGATACCAAAGGCATTTTATGACAGCCTAAACCCCCACAGGCTCCGCCACCTCGCTCAACAACATCACCGCCTGGTCAATACTATTAACCCCTTCAATACTCAATCTTAAGGTGTTTTTCACCTCTTTTAAATTACACCTGCGCGGGTTGGCCTGTACAAAGGAAAGGATGTGCCTGAAAGCTTCCGTTTCAAAATAAGGGGATTGCTGGTTGGTGATGAAGTAGCCGCGCAGCACATTCTTTTTCAGGGATATTTTTTCGAAGCCGACGGACTTGCCAAGCCATTGCAGGCGCATAGTGTTCAGCAGGTCGTTTACTTGCGGCGGGATGGGGCCAAATCGGTCATGCAGTTGCTGCTGGAAGGCTTTTAGTTCAGTTTCGTTTTCCAGTTTTGATAGTTCGGTGTACAGGTTATAGCGCTCGGCAATATTGGTTACATATTCATCCGGGATCAATATTTCCAGGTCGGTATCTATCTGGGTAAAAGAAATATATGGCCGTGGTTTATCATCGGGGAATACACCTTTAAACTCGTCTTCTTTGAGTTCCTGTATGGCCTCATCGAGTATCTTATGGTACATTTCAAAGCCAATTTCGGCAATAAAGCCGCTTTGCTCGGCGCCAAGCAGGTTACCGCTGCCGCGTATGTCAAGATCGCGCATGGCAACGTTAAAGCCGCTGCCGAGGTCGCTGAATTCTTCGATAGCGCTTAGCCGCTTGCGGGCCTCGTTGGTAAGGGTAGATAGCGGCGGACTAAGCAAATAACAGTATGCCTTTTTATTGCTTCGCCCTACGCGGCCACGCATCTGGTGCAAATCGCTGAGGCCAAACATGTGAGCATAGTTGATGATGATGGTATTGGCATTAGGGATATCCAGGCCGGCCTCTATAATAGTTGTGGCTACCAGCACATCATACTCGCCGTTCACAAATTTCAGCATCACGTCTTCCAGTGCATCGCCTTCCAGCTGACCGTGCGCTATACCTACGCGGGCCTTGGGCACCAGGCGGTGTATCATGCCGCCCAATTGCGGCAGGTCGGCAAAACGGTTATGGATAAAAAATACCTGGCCACCGCGGTCAATTTCATGCTCGATGGATTCTTTTATTAGCGTATCATTAAAAACATGCAGTTCGGTAACAACAGGCTGTCGGTTTGGCGGAGGTGTTGATATGATAGACAAGTCCCTTGCGCCCATCAATGAAAAATGCAGCGTACGCGGAATCGGCGTTGCCGTTAAGGTAAGCGTATCCACGTTGGCGCGCATTTGTTTAAGCTTCTCTTTGGTTGATACCCCGAACTTTTGCTCCTCATCGATGATCATTAAACCCAAATCCTTAAACTTTACATCCTTGCTCACCAGGCGGTGTGTGCCGATGATGATATCGACCTTACCTTCTTTTAGCTTCTCTAAAGTCTCCTTTATCTGTTTGCTCGATTTAAAGCGGTTCACATAATCAATGTTACAGGGGAAATCCTTTAAACGGTCAGTAAATGTTTTATAATGCTGGGCTGCCAATATGGTTGTGGGCACCAAAATAGCCACCTGTTTGCTATCGGCAACAGCCTTAAAGGCGGCACGTACGGCAACTTCGGTTTTACCAAAGCCCACATCGCCGCATATCAGCCTGTCCATAGGGTGCGGCGACTCCATATCCTTTTTAAAGTCGGCAGTGGCTTTTTCCTGGTCGGGGGTGTCTTCGTAAATAAACGAAGCTTCCAGTTCCGTTTGCAGGTAGCTATCAGGCGAAAATGCATTGCCCTGCTGCGCTTTACGAACGGCGTAAAGTTTGATCAGGTCGCGGGCAATGTCTTTAACTTTTTTTTTGGTGGTTTTCTTCAGCCTTTCCCAGGTATCTGTGCCAAGCTTATTCATCTTAGGCACAGTGCCCTCCTTGCCACTATATTTCGATATCCGGTTAAGCGAATTGATGTTTACATACAATAGGTCGTTATCTGCATAAACCAGGCGAATCATTTCCTGCATCTTATCATTAACCTGTACTTTTTCCAACCCGGCGTACTTGCCTATACCATGATCGATGTGGGTTACATAGTCGCCGGGTTTTAGTTCCCGCAATTCTTTAAGGGTTATCGCCTGCGAGCGCTGGTAACCTTTTTTGAGTTTATATTTATAATAGCGGTCGAATATCTGGTGATCCGTATAGCAGGCCAGTTTTTGTTCCCTATCCACAAAACCTTCCCGTAAGGAAATACTTATAGGCGTAAATTTTACGGTTTTATCAAGGTCTTCGAGGATGGCATAAAGGCGCTCTACTTGCCGGGCCGAATCGGTAAGGATAAAATTTTCGATATGATCAGCCTCATTGTTTTTGAAATTATGGATCAGCAGGCTAAAATCTTTGTTAAAAGATGGCTGCGGGCGCATATCAAAATTGAAGCTATGGTTGGCCTGGTAAAAAAACTGCTTGCCAAACTCAACGATTGGGAAATCGTGCAATTGGTCAGCAATCAATTTTTCATCGGTAAAACCAAATTTAGGATCAATCCAATCCGGGTTTTGATTTTTGTCTTCAACTGATAGGGCTTTCCATACCTGGGTGGCTTTTTTAAAACCGCTTTGGATAACATCCAGCGTAAACTGTACGTCCTTTATCCAAATCTGCGTACCCGCATCTACATATTCAAGCAGCGAAATATTATTCTCCGTTAAAAACTTCGATTGTACGTTGGGTACGATGGTAATGCTTTTTACTTGCTCTACCGAAAGCTGACTCTCAATTTCAAACGTTCGGATAGATTCGATAAAATCGCCAAAAAACTCAACGCGGTAAGGCAGTTCGTGCGAAAAGGAAAATATATCAACTATCCCGCCGCGGATAGAATACTGACCGGGCTCATAAACAAAGTCAACCCGTTCAAAATCGTAATCAGCCAAAAACTCGTTAATAAAATCGATGCCGAGTTTGTTATTTAACGAAATTTCGAGGGTGTTTTTCTCAAGCGAGGCGCGGTCGATCACTTTTTCGGCCAGCGCTTCCGGATAGGTAACTATCAGCTGGCCAAATTCCGAGGAATGGTTAAGCTCATTCAATACTTCAGCGCGGGCAAGTACATTGCTGCTATCAGGCTGGGTAAATTCAAATGGTTTACGGTAGGATGATGGGAAAAGCAGTACTTCTTTGCCGGTTAAATTCTCAAGGTCGGCCTGGAAATAACCAGCCTCTTCACGTTCGGGCAGCACAAATATCATGTGCTTATGCTGCAAAAAATACAAAGCTACCGCCATGGCCGAATCACTTGATCCAACTAAACCACGTAACTGTATCCTCGGATTTTTTGAAGCGTTAAGGGCTTGCGCCAGCGCTTTTATCCGGTCGTCAGCTTTATATCTGTCTAAAATATCACGGATGTTCAAACTGCTGCAAATATACGCAAAAAAGGGTTTTAAGTGCGAAGAGCACAGATAAGGAAAATTTTTACAAAACAATATGACTCCGCAAATACTTTATTAGGTATATTTATTTATTATTAGGGATGAGCGGTTAGCGATTGGCAGTTAGTTCATAAACGGACGACCTGATCTCTAATCACTAACCTCCGGTCTCTAACCAAAACCAACCTCTAACCACGTTATTGACTATGAAAAATGCAATTGTTTCCGGCCTTATTATTGGCCTTTTAAGCGGATTATGGATGTTTGTTATGCACTGGCTGGGCTTTTCGCCGCAGCGAAGTTATATGGCGCCTATTGAATATGTTTCGGTGTTCATCCCTTTGGTGGTATTATATTTCGGTATTAAGAGCTATCGAAAAAACGACTGTAAAGGCCATTTGGGGTTTTTGCCGGCCCTTATGCAGAGTTTTAAAATATTAATAGTTGGCGGTATAGTAACCGTTTCTGCATCAATAATTTATATAGATGAATTTGCCAAAGAGATAGGCCTGATGGATTTTTCGGGCAGGATATTCGGCGCTTTGCTGGTGGGTATATTGTTTGCACTTGGCGTATCGGTTTTATTTACAACAAAACCCAATAAGGTTGATTAAACAAGTTTTTAATAAGTATTTTGAACTGGCTTTCTGGGTCGCGGCGCTCATTTCGTTAGCGCTTACCGACCCAACAAACCAGGCTCATTTCAGCCTGTGCCCGCTAAAGCTATTGGGCTTTACCTGGTGCCCCGGCTGTGGCTTGGGGCATGCCATTTCATTTTTATTTCATGGTGATTTAAAAAGCTCGTTTCATGCACATTGGCTGGGCATACCGGCGGTGTTGATTATTTTGTACAGAATATACTCGCTTGCGAAGTTGCGATTGTTCCCGGAGGCAGCACCTTTTGGGCGGGAAAGACTGGTAAACCAGGAATAGGCCGGGAATTTATGCTTACTTTGCCTGCACATTTGCACATGGCAGACTTTTATATCTTATACCTTTCTGATGGGTTGCCGATCCGCCCTTGGGCGGACGGCATGACGAGAACACCTTACACAGCATCTAATTTTAAGTTGTGGTAACCTAAATATCACATTGAATTCTCATTGCATTACTGATATTTGCGTACTAAAAATTAAAGAATGAGGATCAAACATCTACTATTTATATTATTCGCTTTTGCCGCTTTCTCTGTATCGGCACAAACAAAAAAGAAAAAACCACACGCAGCTGCTATAGTTACTGCAACTGCCACTACTACTGCAACTTCTTCAAATCTTCCCCGCCCCAAATTGGTAGTAGGTATTGTAGTTGACCAAATGCGTTGGGATTATTTATACCGCTATTACGACCGTTACCAAAGCAATGGTTTTAAGCGTTTATTGAACGAGGGCTTTAGCTGCGAAAATACACAGGTTGATTATATACCAACTTTTACCGGGCCGGGCCATTCGTGTATTTATACTGGTTCTGTACCTGCTTTACATGGCATTGCCGGTAATGATTTTACCATACAGGCTACCGGGAAATCGATGTACTGCACCGAAGATACTACGGTACAAACCGTTGGCAGTGATTCAAAAGCAGGGCAAATGTCGCCGCGAAACTTGCTGGTAACTACCGTTACGGATGAACTTAAACTGGCTACCAATTTCCGTTCGAAAGTAATTGGCATTGCTTTAAAAGACCGCGGGGGCATTTTACCTGCTGGGCATACTGCCAATGCGGCTTATTGGTTTGATGACAAGACCGGTAACTGGATAACCAGCACCTATTACATGAAAGAGCTGCCGCAATGGGTAAAAGATTTTAACGACCAGAAACTGGCGGAAAATTATTTAAAACTTGACTGGAACTCGCTTTATCCAATTAACACCTATGTACAAAGTTCACCGGACAGCAACAAATATGAAGGTAAGTTTAAAGGAATGACCGCCCCAACACTACCTGTAAAAACTTCGGGAATGTACAAAGGGAATTTAGGTTTGATACGCTCAACCCCATATGGCAATACTCTAACGCTGGACCTGGCAATAGCAGCCATCAATGCCGAAGAACTGGGGCACCATGACGTTACCGATTTTTTAGCGATGAGCTTATCCTCACCTGACTATATTGGGCACCAGTTTGGTATAAATGCCGTTGAAATAGAGGATACATACTTGAGGTTAGACAGGGAAATGGCAAATTTCTTAATCTACCTGGATGCGAAAGTTGGCAAGGGAAATTATACGGTTTTTTTAACAGCTGACCATGGTGCAGCGCATAATACTGCTTTTTTGAACGACCACAATATCCCGGCAGGCGTTTGGGATGAGGGTGTAACATTAAAAGACCTTAATAAATACCTGGAAAATAAATATAATGAAAAAAGAGTGGTATTAAACCTGGGCAATTACCAGGTGAACTTAAATTATGCCGCCATTAAGCAGGACAAACTGGATGAAGAAGCGATAAAATTGGATTGCATCGATTTCCTGAAAAAACTACCCTATGTTGCCTTTGCGGTTGATATGAATAAAGCACAAACCGCAAGTATCCCTGCACTTTTACGCGATAGGATTGTGAATGGTTATAATGTTAAAAACAGCGGCGTTATCCAAATTATTTTAGACCCGGCCTGGTTTACAGGGCATGGCTCGGGGGACAGCGGACCAACGGGCACTACACATGGCACCTGGAACCCTTACGATAATCATATCCCGCTGGTATTTATGGGCTGGGGCATACAACATGGCAGCAGTACCCGCGAAACCCATATGACAGATATTGCGCCAACCGTTGCCGCACTTTTACATATACAAGCGCCAAACGGAAGCATAGGGCAACCGATAAGTGAAGTGTTGAAAAAGTGACCGGGATTTTTCGGATTAAAGGATGTTGGGATTATTCGTTTTATTTGCACCAATAGGAGCGTTTCAATCCTAATATCCTGTTATCTTACAAATCATAGTCGACTAATGAAAAAATACATCTCCAAATTCCATTACCTTACCCAGGACCTGCCAAACCGCAGTCACCTGGAGCAGGTAAATATTGCCTGCGAAACTGGCGCCAACTGGATACAATACCGCTGCTTAAGTAAGACTGACGAAGAGTTAGTAAATGAGATAAACGATATAGCCGCCGTTTGCGACGATTGGGGTGCTACGCTTATTCTTACCAATCATTACCATTTGCTTGATAGGGTTGATGCCCAGGGCGTCCACATCGAAGATTTTGATGCTGATTTTGAGGCGATAAGGTTAAGTATCGGCGATGATAAAACGCTTGGGGCATCGGCCACAAATATCGCCGCCCTACAGGCCGTGCAGCAAAGTGGCGTTGTTGATTACTGTGGCTATGGCCCATTTGCCCATACGGATACCAAACCCAACAACAAGCCCTTACTCGGTTTCGAGGGCTATCGCGAATTGCAAAAACAACCCGAAATTGATATACCAGTTATCGCCGTTGGCGGCATTCAATTAAATGATGTTGAACCGCTTTTGGAAACCGGTGTTTATGGTCTTGCGGTATCGGCAGCAGTTAATTTGGCTACCGACTCAGGAGCGGCATTGAAGGCGTTTTACCAGAAAATATACTGACCGACCAGGATTTAACGGATTAAGGGATGACCCGAATTAAGGGTTTTAAGGTTAATTTTTGATTAAAGTTTATTCGTAAACAATTCAAATCAAAAACTAATAATTTAGCCCCTCATCCAAACAACCCTTTAATCCGCTTAATCCCGGTCTTTTTTTGTAATTTAATCCGCTTAATCCCGGTGCCATTCATCCGATAAATCCATTAATCTGTTTAATCCTGGTCCCTATGTCATCTCACCATATCGTACGTGAAAAACAGGAGCCAGCATTGCTTGTGTTGGGACTTGATAATTTCCTTGACGAACTGCTTGGCCAGTTGCTTGAATGGAGCCCCACGGTTATTGCAACCTCCCAAACCGCCGAAAAGTTAGTGAGCTATGGCATTAAGATTGATTGGATAATTACGGATGGCAACGATGATGTCTTGCAATCGGACGTGAAGCTCATGTCGCGCGGGAATGATAACCTTACCGATGCTGCATTAAAATATCTTACCAGTTATGAATATCCTGCCGTTAATATTATTACCGATGAATTAAGGTTGCAGGATTACGAACATTTTGCCGATCATTTAGATGTTGTTATTTTCCATAACGGCAAAAAAATATTTTCGGTTACCCCCGGTTTCAGCAAATGGAAACCAGCAGGCGAAATTATTGAAATATTAAGTATGGTTAAAAAACTTGATGTAACCGGATTGGAGAAAATAAATGATCGGCGCTATAAAACAACTGAGGATGGGTTTTTTAGTTTGCACTTTGATGGGCCGTTTTTGTTTATTGCGGAAGTATTATAACAAATTAAGAAAACCGTGTGGTTGCGAAAGGGGAATGAGATTGCCATGATACCACTTGATTTCTATAAGTAAGTTCATTGTTGCTTTTTTCTAACTGCTCCAAAGGAGTCATTCAGACAAACTCTTACTGCTCCAATAGCTATCGGGACTTTTCTTACTCGCTCTTCAAACTCTTCACCGGGTTCATCAACGCTGCTTTAATACTTTGGTAGCTTACCGTTATCAGCGTTATTAATATTGCGCCAACTGCCGTTACCGCAAATATCCACCACGAAAGCCCTGTACGGTACGTGTAATGCTGGAGCCAGCCAAACATAAAATAGTAAGCCGTTGGAATAGCAATGAACAGCGAAATAACTACCAGCAGCACAAAGTCCTTTGATATTAAGCGCCACAGGCCGAAAACGGTCGCGCCCAGCACTTTGCGTACGCCGATTTCCTTGGTGCGCTGCTCTGCCATAAACGAGGCCATACCAAACAGGCCCAGGCAACTGATAAAAATAGCCAGCAGGGCAAATGAGCTTGCCAATTTACCAACACGCTCTTCAGTAGTGAATTTTTTGGCGTATTCGTTATCAGCAAACTTATACGAAAATGGTACCGAAGGCGAATAGGTTTTACAGGCAGCAGCTATTTTAGTAATAGCATCATGTGCACTTATATTGGGGTTTATTTTTATCAGGATATCATCAAAAGGGGGATGGCCGATACGGAAGAAAGTTTGTTTAACGGGATCGTATGGTGATTCCATCACCATATTTTTTATCACACCAATTACTACCAGGTCTTTTTGCCCAATTCTGACTATTTCGCCGATTGGGTTTTTAAGTCCCATATATTTTACCGCGGCCTCGTTCAGCACAAGGGCCGATGAATCGGAAATTGACGTGCCGGAAAAATCCCGACCATCTGTAAACTGCCAGCCCACGGTTTTTCCGTAGCCGGATGTAACGGTAATATTGCCAAAACTATCTGACATGGCCGGGTCTTTCCCTTTCCAGGAAACATCGCCCCTGTCATTGCTCACCCCTGTTGTAGGACTTGATGATTGGGCTATTTCGGTAATTGCGCCTGATGCCAGCAGGTCTGTTCTTAACGCATTAAAATGTTTACTCAAATCGTCATTAGTGGCCTCGATATTTACGAGGCCATCCCTGCTGTATCCTACCGGCCTGTTCTTAGCAAATTGAATTTGCTGAAAAACAACTATGGTACCAATGATGAGCACTACCGATACCGCGAACTGAACTACTACCAGCACCTTACGTGGCAATGCCGCAAACCTTCCAGCTTTGAATGTGCCTTTCAATACCTTGTCCGGCTGAAAGGACGAAAGGTACAAGGCTGGATAACTTCCGGCAATAAGGCCTGTAAACAAAGTAAAGCTTGCACCCAACACCCAGAACAAGGGGTTGTTCCATAAAATAGTTAGTTGTTTACTTGCTATATCATTGAAATAAGGCAGGATGAGCATGGCCAATACGATCGAAAAAATGAACGCTATTACCGCTATCAGTAATGATTCGCAAAAAAACTGGTAGATCAGCTGCCCACGCAAAGAGCCAATAGCTTTGCGGATGCCTACTTCTTTCGCCCGTTTTTCGCTGCGGGCGGTACTCAGGTTCATAAAATTAATGCAGGCCAGCAACAGCACAAATATGCCGATGATACCGAACAGCCATACGTATTGGATAGCGCCGCCAACATTAATGCCATTTTTAAATTCCGAATACAAATGCCATTTACTCATGGGCTGTAAAAACATTTGGGGATTGTATTTGAGATCAGCCTTGTCCATATTCCGCAGCTTCACATCCTTTATTTTTGCCGAAACTTTTGCCATGTTTGCATTATCGGCAATTTGCACATACAAAAACAAGGAGTTGTTGCCCCAATCAGTTAACGAACGTTCATTTCCCGGCGAAGTGATATAATAATTCCATGGGCCGATAAATGCAACGTCATGCAAAGTGGTGTTATCCGGCAAATCCTCGTAAACGCCCGAAACGTTGAAAACATCCCTATTATCCAGCTTTATAACTTTGCCCATAGGGTCGGCATCGCCAAACAGGGCTTTCGCCACCGATTGCGAGATGAGCATGGATGATGGCCCTTTTAAACCATTACGGCTACCTTTTAACATATTCAAGGTAAACATTTCGGGGCCATCAACCCCCATAAAAGTGCCGGGATAGGCTACTTTCTTATCACCAGCAGCTAAAACATGCGGGTCGTTCCACGATGACAAAACGATATGTTTAAAATCGCTGCCATAACTTTTGCGCAATTCGGCATCAAGCGGCAACGGAATAGCAGCCTGTGTGTTTATCGTACCATTATTGGTTTCACTTTGCATTACAATCGCAATGTGCCCGTAATTTGCATGGTATTTATCGAATGATAATTCGTCAGATATCCATAAGCCGATAATCATTGCTACGGCCATACCTACCGCAAGCCCACCGATGTTAATGATGGAGGCCGCCTTGTTTTTAATAAGGTTTCTCCAGGCAATTTTTAAATAGTTTCTTATCATAGTTTTGATTGATTACACCGATTTGAGTTTATCGATTACACCGATTTGAATTCATCATACATCCCGCCAACTGCCCACTGACTACTCATTACCAACAAGTAATAATAAAACATGTGCCACTTGCATAAACTGTTAATTATCAAAGTATTGTCCGTATTTTATTTTATCATTTTGTGTACGGATATGAACGGTACGTACGGTTTTGGTAATATTTTAGCGCTGTTGACAAGTAAATTTTTTATATCTAACGCTGACACGTTATTTTACAATTGGTCGTTTATACTTTCAATGAAAAAGTTTAAATCGGATACCTTTTTTAAACACCTGGTATTAGTTTTCTCAATAATATTCCTCCTGGGGTTATTTGCAAATATGTTGTACATCCCCCGGTATGCGCCACTTTATGCAGTGGCAGCCCAAACACATAACGTTGATTTCAACAGGTCTGTAAAACTTGAAAATTTTCATACCATCAATTTTTTTCAAATTATTGACAGACCGGCAATCGATAGCGATCAGCATGAAGCACTTCAGTTCACCCCGAAATGCGTCTCGCTTATTTTTGCGGGATTTGGTTTAGCCGATGTAAAATCAACACCAATTTCGCCCCAATCTAATATATATTATAATCTCCGGCGCTCTTACCTCTCTTTTTGCACATTCCGCATTTGATGTAACGACTTAGGCCACACAAGTACAAATTTATATTATGCTTCATTTCAATACCTATGCCTTTGTTATAGGATAACAGGTATAGGCAATACACTTATTTAAATTAAACAAATTTTAAACTATGAAATTTATCAGATCAAATTTCGCACCTATAATTATAGTATGCGCATTAATTGCATTACAATCATGCAAAGCAAAAAAATTAGTGCAAAAACCTGCACCGCCAGCACCCGTTACACAACCCGCAGCCCCTGCACAGCAAACACAACAAGCAACTGCGCCTGCTCAGCAACCTGTTGAACAACCAGCGCCGCCTGCACCAAAACCGGATTATAATTTCAGCAATATCCAATTTGAATTTAACTCAAGCGTATTGAAAACGGATTCATACCCTGTTTTGGATAAGGCTGCTTCCAATATGAAAATAGATCCTTCTGTTAAATTTAATTTAAGCGGTTATGCCTCAATTGAAGGAACAGATGAACATAATATGATGTTATCGGAAGATAGGGCCAATTCTGTTAAGGTATATTTAATTAACTCTGGCGTTAGTTCAACACAGTTAACAGCTACCGGATACGGCACAAGTAGCCCCATTGGTGACAACAGTACCGAGGATGGCCGGGCACTAAACCGTCGGGTAGAGATGCGCAAAGCAAATTAATTTCGGCAAGATGAAACCGGAGGCGATAAAAAGCTTCCCGGTTGTTAGTTAGCCAAAAAATATTTCCTAATTTTAGGATCAAGCTAAAACAATGGAAATCCTTATTAAAATTCTGATTGGCCTCGTGGCCTTTCTACACTTTTACTTTTTATATCTTGAAATGTTTGCGTGGACAACCCGCGGGCCCAAGGTTTTTAAAAGTATACCTGCCACACAGTTTGCCACAACAAAAGCAATGGCAGGCAACCAGGGCTTGTACAACGGGTTTTTAGCTGCCGGTTTAGTATGGGCGTTGCTCATCACCGATCCTGTTTGGCAACGTAATGTGAGCCTGTTTTTTTTAACTTGTGTAGCAATTGCCGGCGTTTATGGCGCGGCAACAGTTAGTAAAAGAATATTTTTTATCCAGGCAATGCCTGCATTAGCTGCAATTGGTTTGTTGGTAGTTTTATAATCGGGTTGAAACAAAAAAGCATCCTTATTTAAGGGATGCTTTTTTGTTTTAGCGGATTTAAATTACCTGCTTTTATATGATCGTCCCGTTTGGTATAACCGCACGCTTTTTAATAATTACGATACCATCCTGAACTACATAGGCGCCATAATCGCCGTTCTCCAGCTTTTCACCGCAGTTTATTTGTACATCATCGCCTATACAGGTGTTTTTATCGATAATGGCGTTCATAATATGGCACCTGTCGCCGATGCCCATCGGTGGGGTCTGGCTTAAATGCGATTCTTCAATTTGTTCCAGGGTTTGATAATTATCACTGCCCATCAGGTAGCAATTTTCAATGATGCTGCCAAAGCCGATGCGGGTACGAATGCCTATTATAGAGCGGGTGATATGGCTGGCATTAATGATACAGCCATCAGCAATAATTACCTTATCAACATGCGTGCCCGACATTTTTGAAGGCGGCAGCATACGCGCCCTGGTGTATATTGGCTTTTTATCGAAAAGGTTAAACTGCGGGATATCATCAGTTAAGCCCAGGTTGGCTTCAAAAAATGAAGGTATGGTACCAATATCAGTCCAGTAACCCTCGTACTGGTAACTAACCACAGTATGCTCGCTTATCGATTGCGGGATTATTTCTTTACCAAAATCGGTTCGCTCATTGCCTTCCAACAAATCGTATAAAAGCTTGCGGTTAAAAAGGTAAATACCCATTGATGCCAGGTAAACCCTACCTTCAGCCTCCATTTGCGGACTAACTTCCGATACCCATGGCTCGAAATTGCTTTTTGGTTTTTCAATAAACGAGGTGATCAACCCATCGGGATTTGTTTTTAATATACCAAAACCAGGCACATCATTTACGTGTACGGGTATTGTAGCTATTGATATATCGGCATGTCTTTCAATATGCTGTTCTATCATATCTTCAAAATCCATCTGGTACAATTGGTCGCCTGATAGGATAAGAACATAGTCAAACTCGTGTACTGCAAGATGATGCAAGCTTTGCCTTACCGCATCTGCCGTACCCTGGAACCAGGCCACGCTTGATGGCGTTTGCTCTGCAGCCAGTATATCAACGAAGGCTTCGCTGAAACTGCTGAAATGGTATGTGTTTTTAATATGCTTATTTAACGATGCCGAATTAAACTGCGTTAACACATATATACGGTGAATACCCGAATGCAGGCAGTTGGAGATAGGAATATCAACCAGGCGGTATTTACCTGCAATAGGTACTGCTGGTTTTGAACGGGTTGCAGTCAACGGCGACAACCGGCTGCCCTGGCCACCGCCAAGTACAATGCAAATTACTTTTGAGGTCATATAGTTGGATTTAAGCTTTTGTAAAGATCAATATATTCTTTGGCCGAACGGTCCCACGAAAAATCGAGCGCCATCATTAATTTTTGTAATTGCTGCAAGTGTTTTGTATTGCCGTAAAGCATTAAAGCGCGTGTTACCGCGCCGCAAATATCTTCAACACTGGCGTGGTTATAACGTATGCCATAACCGCCTTCATCGCCAAAATCTATTACGGTATCTTTTAACCCGCCGGTACTTCTCACCATAGGCATTGTGCCGTAGCGCAATGCATATAACTGGTTTAGCCCGCATGGCTCAACACGAGATGGCATCAATAAAAAGTCGGAACCGGCATATACCAGATGTGCCAGCGCTTCGTCATAACCTATAAAAACAGCACACTGATCGGGATAAAAATCCCGCAGTTGAATTAACTCGCTTTCTACGTCCTTCTCGCCTGCGCCTAATAATAAAAAGTTAAACTGGCCGGGATGTTCGTTAAAGCTTTCTTCCATTGCCACAGGCAAAAGGTCAGCCCCTTTTTCGCCAACCAAACGGCCGATGAATGAGATAAGCGGCTTATCGGGCGATAAACCGAACCGCTTGCACAATGCCTGTTTATTTGCCTGTTTGCCTTTTGTTATTTGCTTAATCGAAAATTTATCAGGGATCATCGGGTCTTTTTGCGGGTCCCAAACATCAGTATCAATCCCATTCAGTATGCCTATGCCTTTCCATCTTTCCATCTGGAATAAAAGCTCAAGCCCGTTTGAACTTACCGAAAGTTCATTCAAATAACTGGGGGATACCGTAGTGTATCGCCAGCAACACCTTACTGCGGCTGCTAAGGGGTTTATACCGGTGCCCCATTCAAGCAGGCCGCCTTTCCAAACATCTATTTCCGGCAAGTAGTACAATTTATCCCAGCCGAACCAGCCATGGTATTGCCCATTATGAATGGTAAGCACGGTTGGCGTATTGGCCAGCCGGGTATATAGTTTTGAGTTTTGCAATAAAAACGGCACCAGCCCCGAGTGATGGTCGTGGCAGTGGATAATATCAGGCGATTGCATCGAATAGCTGATCCAATCTAAAAAAGCGATCTGGAAGGCAATGAACTGGTCGGTCTCATCGGGGTACTGGTAAACCTCTTCGCGGTCTATCAACCCCGGTATCTTCACCAGGTACAATTCAAAACCAAGCTTATCGGTTTTTTCCTTTAATATTTCGAAGTAAAGACGGCGTGTGCCAAGCAGGGTAGCGGCCTTAAAAACCACATCAAATTCATTTTCCTGTACAAACTTGCGGTTATAATAGGGCATTACCACAGCGGCCTGCATGCCCAGCAGGTTTTGATATTTTGGCAGCGCACCAACAACGTCAGCAAGGCCGCCAACCTTGGCAACGGGGTAACATTCGGCGCTCAGGTGAAATATTCTCATAGACAGATGATAATTGGCTCAATTTAAGCAAACAATTACTCAAATAAACAAATACCTTACTATAATATGTTTGAAAAAATAATTTTTATTATTTGTGTAGCGGGCGGGGTGGTTAATTTACAGATTGTGATTTAATGGGTTGGTTTTTTGAAAAATCGTTATAAAATGGCACTTATTGGCAAGTGTTATTATAAAAGTGTTAATTCGGTAATGTGGTTTTGGTTGAGAAATAATATTCAGAATGCTTAATTAATGATTCTTATCAGAAAAGAACTGATCCCCTTTTAACTCTTCTTCACGCAATAAAGACAATACGATCTCCTTAACTCTTGGCTTTGGTACCTCTTGGTCTTCTAATACCATTGTAGAAAAAACAGTATCAGTGAGTATTTTGGTCAAAAACTCTTTTTCTTTAAGCTGAGGATATTTCTCGTAAAATTTCATTGCCGTAACAAAAAGCAAACCTAAAAAGTGATACTACAGTTTAAAATGCCTGATTTTAACAGCCCCGTTTCTTCATAAGTTTGCTCGTAAACCATAGAAGCATTCAATGTAAGTAAGATCGTTTTTTTATTTTCCGGGTCGATCATAAAATATTCCTTTACACCTTCTTTTTGGTACAATGAACGCTTCCGTTTAGTATCGAGTCCGCGTTTTGTCGAGATAATCTCTATCATAATTGAAGGCGCACCGTGCACCCCGTTCTTTTGAATTATCTCCTGGTTTTCTTTTAACACGACAAAAAGGTCTGGTTGCACAAATGAATCATGATTCTCGAAATAAACATCAAAAGGCGCGGTAAAAAGTTCACCTACAGGGTTTTCTTCCAGGAATTGAAACAATAGGGCCGTTAATTTGATAGATACCTTTTGATGGTCTCTTGATGGAGATGGCGACATAATTAATTCGTTAAAAATTACTTCACAGCGCGTGCCTTCAGGCAACATCCTGTAAACTTCAACAGCAGTTGATGGTATCTCGGAAATAAAGTTTTTATATTTATGTTGACCGTTCATATAACAAAACCCTCGTATTACAAATATAACTCATCACATTTAGAAAAGTTATATTCATATCAGTTTATTTCAAAGTTTAACTTATCCAACCTAATCAACCTATTCCAACTCAATCAACCAATCAACCCCTTAATGCGCCTCCAGCCAATTCAAGCCCGTCCCTATCTCCACCATAATTGGCACGGTGGTTTTAATGGCGTTTTTCATGTTCTCCATAATAATGGGTTTTACTATTTCCACTTCATGGTGTGGTACGTCAAACACCAACTCATCATGTACCTGCATGGTCATGCGGGCATCAAGGTTGCGGGCCTTAAACTCGCGGTGGATATTGATCATGGCGATCTTTATCATATCGGCTGCCGAGCCTTGTATCGGCGCATTGATGGCATTCCGTTCGGCAAAGCCGCGTACGGTTGCATTGGCCGAATTGATGTCGCGCAAATACCTGCGACGGCCCATAAGGGTGCATACATAACCATTTTCTCGGGCGAAATTCATGGTATCGCTCATGTATTGTTTAATGCCGGGGTATTGGGCAAAATAGTTATCGATAATGTCCGCAGCCTCTTTACGCGGTATCCCTAAACTTTGCGATAAACCAAAAGCCGACTGCCCGTAAATTATCCCGAAGTTTACTGCCTTTGCATTGCGGCGCTGGGTACTGGTCACTTCTTCCAAACTAATGCCATATACGTTGGCAGCCGTTGCCGTGTGAATGTCGAGGTTTTGTACAAAAGCTTCCATCATATTGGCATCCTTGCTGATCTCGGCTATGATGCGCAATTCTATCTGCGAATAATCCGCCGAAACAATGGTATGGCCGCTGTCGCGCGGGATAAATGCTTTTCTTACTTCTCGTCCTCGTTCGGTACGAATAGGGATATTTTGCAGGTTAGGGTTGTTGGAACTTAAACGCCCCGTGGCTGCAACGGCCTGGTTGTACGAGGTATGTACGCGGCCCGTTTTTTTGTTTACCATTAACGGCAAGGCATCCACATAGGTAGATTTTAGTTTTTGCAGCTGGCGGAAATCCAAAATGTCCCTTACAATATCGCTTTTGGCGGCTAATGCCAGCAAAACATCTTCACCGGTTTGATACTGGCCTGTTTTAGTTTTTTTTGCTTTGGGATCGAGCATCAGTTTTTCAAACAACACCTCGCCCAGCTGTTTTGGCGATGCTATATTAAAGCGAACCCCCGCCTTTTCATAAACCGTTTTTTCGAGTTTGGCAATATCAGTTTCCAGTACTTTTGAAAATTCTTTTAATGTTTCATGGTCTATCAGTACGCCTTCGTACTCCATATCTGCCAGCACATAAATCAAAGGGTTCTCTATTTCGTGGATCAGTTTTTCGCTTTCAACTTCTTTTAGTTTTGGTTCGAATATGGTTTTTAATTGCAAGGTAATGTCGGCATCTTCTGCGGCGTATTCTTTTATTTTTTCAATTTCCACATCGCGCATACTTCCCTGGCCCTTGCCTTTGGCGCCAATAAGTTCGGTAATAGATACAGGTTTATAGCCGAGGTAATTTTCAGAAAGCACATCCATGCCATGGCGGGTGTCGGGGTCGATGACATAGTGCGCCATCATGGTATCAAACAGGTCGCCTTTTACTTGCACGCCGTACCATTTCAGCATTAAGATGTCAAACTTTATATTCTGGCCTATTTTACTGATGGCCGGGTTTTCAAGCACGCCTTTAAATTCATCGACGATCCCCTGTGTAACCATTTGATCCTCGGGTACCGGCACATACCATGCCTCGCCGGCTTTTACAGCGAACGATAAACCTACCAATTCACAAAAATTTGCATCGGTACCGGTTGTTTCGGTATCAAAGCAAATGCTTTTTTGCTGCCCGAGTATGGTTATCAGCTCTTTTCGTTTCTCTGCTGTATCAGCTAAAAAGTATTGGTGAGGGACGGTGTTTATAGTTTTGGATGGGGTGGCAAATTCCGGCTCGGCTATATCCTGAACTTCGACAGTCATCGTCGTCCGACCTGACGCTACGGGTTCACCAAAAAGATCCGTTTGAATACCGGCTGACTTTATTTCGGTAATGCTGAAATCATCCCCAAAAACACGTTTACCCAAAGTTCGGAACTCAAGTTCTGCAAATAAGGGTTCCAGCAAATCGCGATTTGGCGAGGTAATGGCCAAGCCTTCTTCATCCAGTTCAACAGGCACATTTAACAGGATGGTCGCCAGTTTTTTGGATAGCAAGCCCTGTTCGGCAAATTGCTCTACGTTTTCGCGCTGCTTGCCTTTTAGCTCGTGACTATGGCTGATAATTTCCTCAACCGATCCATATTGTTTAATGAGCAATTTGGCGGTTTTTTCTCCGATACCGGGGATGCCGGGGATATTGTCGACCGCGTCGCCCCAAAGGCCCAAAATGTCTATCACCTGCTCAACCCGTTCTACTTCCCACTTTTCCAGTATCTCTTTAACACCTAATATCTCCATATCATTACCCTGGCGGCCGGGTTTATAGATAAAGATGTTGTCGGATACCAATTGGCCAAAGTCCTTATCGGGTGTCATACAATAAACCTGGTAGCCTTTGGCTTCGGCTTTTTTGGCGAGGGTGCCGATAATATCATCGGCCTCATAACCATCCGAAGTAATTACTGGTATATTGAAACCAAGTATCAGTTTAAAAATATAGGGTATGGCTTTAACCAGGTCTTCGGGCATGCTTTCGCGCTGGGCCTTGTAATCTGCAAATTCGAGGTGACGTTCTGTGGGGGCCTCGGTATCAAATACCACGGCCATGTGCGTAGGTTTTTCCTTTTTTAACACATCGAGCAGCGTATTGGTGAAAACCATAACGGCCGATGTATTTAAACCGCCCGAAGTAAAACGCGGCGTTTTACTTAAAGCAAAATGCGCCCTGTAAATAAGGGCCATGCCATCCAGGAGAAATAGTTTCTTCATTTTTTTTTTGATTTCACCGATTATTTTGGAATGATTACACCGATTGTTTTTTGTGATTTCACCGATTGTTTTCTGTGATTTCACAGATTTTTGGGGATGATTTCACAGATAAAGATCGATGGCCACTTAAAAACAGTGTGGTTTCAAAAATACAATTTATGTTGGTTACTAAACCAAACCAATCCATCAAATCGTTTTTTTTAATCGATGGCTGTTCCCATTTCATAAACTAATCATTAATCGGTGAAATCTTTCCGACATCGGTGTAATCACAAAAAAATAATCGGTGAAATCCTCACTTAAAGCTACAATCAGGCAAATGATCGTTCACCATGCCTGTGGCCTGCATGTGGGCATAACAAATGGTGGTACCAAAGAATTTAAAGCCACGTTTTTTCATATCCTTGCTGATGGCATCGGATATGGGCGTACTTGCCGGGATTTGGTTACTGTGGTTAATAATAGGCTTACCATCTGGCATAAAACTGTACAAATATTTGTCAAACGACCCAAACTCTTTTTGTACTTCTATAAACAGTTTTGCATTATTTATCGATGATAAAATTTTAAGGCGGTTGCGGATGATGCCCGGATCATTTAATAGCCGTTCAACATCCTTGTCGTCAAAAGCAGCTACTTTTTTTACGTCAAAATCAGCGTAAGCTTTGCGGTAACCTTCGCGGCGGCGCAATATGGTTATCCAGCTTAAACCGGCCTGCGCCGATTCGAGTACCAGGAATTCAAATAGCTTATGGTCATCATGGGTTACTTTGCCCCATTCTTCGTCGTGATACTTTAGATAAAGTTCATCATTTCCTGGCCATGCGCAGCGTTTTATTTCGGGAGTTGACATAACTTATTGAACCATATTATTAGGAATTATTCTCGTTGCACTATCATGTTCAACAACAGAATATTTTACAACATCAAATAATAATGCGTAAGGTTTAAATCGATTTTTAAACTTTTCATTTATAAGTTGAATATCGCCTTTTTGAGTAGCATCGCAATGTATAACGGTAACAAAATTGAATCTTGTTTGATCGTTAGATTGAAACGGAAAGCATGTATCAAAGTTTAAACCATATGTATATCGATGCTTATTAGATAAAAACATCAACAAACTATCAATAGCTTTTTTTGTAATATCCAGAACTCTTTTGTCAACATATTCTACTGTACTTAATGAAGCTAACGAATAATCTTTAAGTTCGAATAGCCAGTAGGTATTTGTAGCATTGTCATACCAACAGCCATCCATTTCTTTAAAAAAATTTCCTGAAAGAGCAGTGTAACCCGGACAAACACTGAGCCGAAAATAA
Organism: Bacteroidota bacterium; assembly: GCA_013288235.1. Classification (GTDB taxonomy): domain Bacteria; phylum Bacteroidota; class Bacteroidia; order Sphingobacteriales; family Sphingobacteriaceae; genus Mucilaginibacter. The sequence continues at coordinate 21,863 of JABDCF010000044.1, forward strand.
TTAGCATCGGGAAAATTAAGTGTGATATTGCTTTCGGTAAATCCTGGCATGAGTAGCTTGTTTATAATCCCAAATCAATTTTAACTTCTTCTTCAGACATTTTGACCGCTTCATCGGAAATGGCATTTTCAGGAAAATCTTTTTCAAGATGATATAAACTACACTCAATGCTTTTTCCTCTATCTCTGTTAAGAACGTAGCAATTGGTTGTAATGCTATCGCGTTTTGCACTCAAGTGCATTTGTTTTAGTACAAAATAATTATGAGTTGCAATAAAAATTTGCATGCCGGATTTTGCCATTAACATTAACATTTCCACCAATTCTCTCGTGGCTTCAGGATGCAAGGTTGTTTCAGGTTCATCAAGAAACAAAACCGAATTAGAATTTAATTGCCTATTTCTTATTAAGGTTGTTAATATGCCTATTTTTTTTACACCCTCGGCAGTGAGTTGCATCGGAAATTCTGTGTTCCCCTTTTTAAATACAAAATCATCTTCCAAACTTTGCTCAATATGACCTTCAAACAAATCTTCCAATTTTATATTAACTGTTTTAAGCTCCTCGGTTACATTTCCCTTTTGGGTAGGTATGACCAGTGCCCTTATGAGATCTAAATAGGTATCGTCAAAGCCTGGCATATGTAAATTGTCACGGGTCGCCCTTATCGCTTTTAACGATGTCAAAACCTCTTTCGCGGGTATAAAAAGACATCGAAAATTCTCCGAGATTGATTTGATATTTTCTTGACAATCGTTAATTGTATTCGTAGTTGATTCACCAAAACTAAAAGATAATCGATCCTCATAACCGAGGCTTTTATGCCCAAACTCTATATCAACCCTCAGCTTTTCCTTAGTAAATTTATTAACTAGCTCACCTAAGCCCTTTTTACCAGGCTGATAAGTATCTGTCAGTTTTTCTGCAAGTAGCCTTTTGAAACTTATATCTTCGTTTTTGCTTCTTTTACCATAAACGTCAATCGTTTTACAGGAAGAATATAATAATTTAAGCAAGCCAGTTTTGCCGGTATCGTTCTTGCCAATTATAATATTTACCGGCCCAAACTCCTGACTTTTAAATTGGCCGTAACCCATGAAATTTTGAAGTATGACTGATTTTATCATTTTTTTATTTGAATGTACAAATAAAGTGACAAAACCTAAGACTTCAAACAAAGTTCGTCCCAATATTCCACCGCTCTACGATAGTGCGGAATAACAATCGACCCGCCTACCAAATTGGCTATCATAAACACCTCGTTCATCTCATTATGATTAACGCCGGCCTCATGACATTTACCTAAATGATATTTTATGCAATCATCGCAACGCAGCACCATTGATGCCACCAGGCCAAGCATTTCCTTGGTTTTTACATCAAGCGCGCCATCGGCGTAAGTTGTGGTATCCAATGCAAAAAAGCGCTTGATATTGGTATTAGCTGTTTCCATTATCCTGTCGTTCATTTTGGTGCGATAGGATTCAAATTCATTTATAAGTGACATATTTTAATTAGTGATTTATTGTATTAGTGATTTATTGTATTAGTGATTTGGTAAATTTATATTTAATATTGAATGGTCAAAAATAACTTAATCAACCACTCAACTTAGTCTAACTTAAGCAACAAAATCAAAAGTTATGGAAAGTTTATCCCCCAACATTTTTGTTGAAAACATGAATGAAACTATTGATTTTTATAAGTCGATCGGATTTCAATTGGTAATGACGGTGCCCGAAGCGGGTAATGATTTTGTTTGGGCAATGATGGTTAACGGCAATATTACTTTTATGTTTCAAACCTTTGCCAGTCTTGGTGAAGAATTGCCTGCCATCAGCCGGAAAAGCGGCGGTTCCCTTTTGTTTTATATCAAACTGAAAAAGATTCGGGAGTTTTTTGAGCTGATAAAAGAAAAAATAACCGTACTTAAAGGGCTGGAGACAACCTTTTATGGCGCAACTGAGTTTTCGATACTGGATAACAACAACTATGTATTAACCTTTGCCGAAGACGAATAATGATAGAGTTTATCCGCGCCGACCATATCCATATTTGTGTGCCTCCTGAAAGATTGCAAGAGGCAAAAGAATTTTATAACGCCTTCCTGGGTCTGAAATTAATTGAGCGCCCCGACAAAATATTTGCAAATGCCGGTTACTGGTTCAATATCGGCAACATACAATTGCACATTGGCGTTGAACCTGCCATTGCACGCTCCATAAGGCATACTGCCATGGAGGTTGCGGATGTGGCAGCAGCACGGGAATTACTTGAAAAAAACCATATAGAAATAGTAGAAGAACCCATTATCCCCGGCCGTACAAGGTTTGCCTTTATCGACCCATTTGGCAACAGGATGGAGTTATTGCAGATGACAGATTAGTCTAAAATAAAACCTTGATACTTTTGAAAAAATAACTTGTTTTAAATGCATGGTTGAGATTTTTCAACGCAGAGAACACTAAGAAGGCACAGAGGCCACGGAAAAATGAAATTGGCTTTAACAAGGCTTAGTGTACTTTGTGCCTCCTTTGTATCTTTGTGTTAAAATTTAAAATTGTTTAGTTATAATAAAAGCGGGATTATATTTTTTAAAATTAAAAACTTAACTTAGTAGGTAACTTTTTAAACCAAAATGTATGAAATTCATTTCCCCTAAAATTCATGGCATTATTGATTACCTGGTAGTTGTATTTCTTTTGGCCTCACCCTCGTATTTTGGCTTTACCGGTTTGTTGGCCACCTTTACCTACGCACTCGCGGGCGTACATTTACTACTTACTATTTTAACCAATTATGCACCCGGCATTTTTAAAATTATCCCTTTTCCTGTGCATGGTTCTATCGAATTTATTGTTGCCGTAGTGTTGATCGTGCTGGCCTATACACTTTTTAAAAATGAAGCCGAAGGGAAGTTATTCTATGTGATATTTGGAACAGTTGTACTACTCACCTGGGCGGTAACCGACTATAAGGGAGTTACCACAACCGGTAAATAGCCCGCCGAAATTCATTACAAAGCCAACTCGATAGATGGGTCCCAAAACAGGGTTTTAAAATCCTGCACCTGGTCGTCAATAACTTTTACGCCTTCGCTTTCCAATAACTGTTCCATCAAATTGCCGCCAAAATGAAACTTAGCAGTTAGCAGCCCTTGCCTGTTAACTACCCGGTGCGCCGGTACGGGCGGGTTGGCCTTGCCACATGCCTGCATAGCATAACCCACCATCCGCGATGATCCTTTTGTGCCCAGGTAAGCGGCAATTGCGCCGTATGAGGTTACCCTGCCAACAGGTATCAGCCGTGCAACTTCATAAACCCGCTCAAAAAAATTATCATCGGCCATGGTTAATCAAATGAAAATTTAAGGTAGTTGATGTTTTTGTTTTCTTTAAGATATTTTTTCTCGTAATACGTTTTTATAGAAAGCACTTCATCAGCAAATTCGGAGTGGTACAAATCTTCTGTTTTCACATGCAGATTTAACCCTATTTCCGATATTTTTTCGGCAGTATAAGCATGGAAGCCGTCATTATCTGTTTTTAAATTAATAAAGCCGCCCGGTTTCAACAGCAATTTATATTTGTCAAGGAAACGCGAAGAAGTAAGCCTTTTTTTCTCGCGGCTTACCTGCGGCTGCGGGTCGGGGAAGGTGATCCATATTTCATCCACTTCTCCTGGCGCAAAATAGTCCAATAAGGTTTCAATTTGTATCCGCAAAAAGCCTACATTGTTTACGCCATCTTCCAAAGCGGTTTTGGCGCCGCGCCATATTCTGTTGCCTTTATAATCGATGCCTACAAAATTTTTGTCCGGGAAAAGCCTCGCCAAATTAACCGTGTATTCGCCTTTGCCACATGCGAGTTCAAGTACTACCGGGTTGGCGTTTTTAAAAAAACCAGTATTCCAGCAGCCTTTAAAGGGTTTCCCGGCATCTAATTGCAAAACATTGCTGAAGGTGTTCACTTCTGCAAAACGCCTTAATTTATCTTTTCCCACTTAAATTGATTAAAGCGCAAAAATAGTGTTTTGCGGGAAATAGTGGCTACCCCCTCTGTCTTCCTTCGTCGACATCTCCCCCTAAGGTTAGGGGGAGAAAGGCAAATTTCTCCGTCTTATCTCCTCCCCTGGAATCAGGGGGGGCCGGGAGCCCGCGTTCTCTACCCCCTCTGTCTTCCTTCGTCGACATCTCCCCTTAAGTTCAAGAGGAGAAAGGCAAATGCTTGTTTCTTGAAACAAAACTCTTCGCCAAGTCCCTTCCCCTTGGAATCAGGGGAGGCCGGGAGGGGTAAACACGGGGCAATGCAGGCAAACAGATTATCCCTTGTAAAATACCAAATTACAGCTATCTTAGAATCATGAACCGTATCACTGAACTCTGCCGTAAACTGCGCAGCAACCAAACCCCTGCCGAAAAAATATTATGGGAGGAAATAAGGAAGCGTAATATCGGTGGTCAGAAATTTTTACGCCAGTTCCCGATTTTTATTATCCAGGGATTAAATAAGAAAACCTGGTACATTGCCGACTTCTATTGTGCCAAGCATAAACTGGTTATTGAGGTCGACGGCCCTATCCATTTATTAAAAAAAGAATATGACAATAACAGGGATCTGGCAATGAAGGAATGGGGATTTTTCGTACTTCGTTTTACCAATAACGAGGTACTTGATGACCTTCATAGTGTTATCATAAAAATCGATGAGCATCTAACAAATACAGTAGCAAAATAGCTTGATTTTCTTTCATACTTTTGCAACCTGTAACCAGTTATGAATGAGCAAACCTTTTAACCGCCCTATCCGCGTTTTAGTTGCCAAAGTGGGGCTCGATGGGCACGACCGTGGCGCACGCATTATTGCTACTTCCCTGCGCGATGCAGGCATGGAAGTAATTTATACCGGGCTGCGTCAAACGCCCGAGATGGTGGTTAATACTGCCTTGCAGGAAGATGTGGATGCTATTGGCGTATCTATATTGTCAGGTGCGCATATGACGGTGTTCCCTAAGATCGTCAACCTGATAAAAGAAAAAGGCATGGATGATGTGCTGGTTACCGGCGGTGGTATTATCCCCCAGGAGGATATGGACGCCTTAAAAAAGATTGGTGTAGGCGAGCTTTTTCCGCCAGGCACAAATACAAAAGATATTGTTAAATATATAACCGATTGGGTGCAGCAACACCGCAATTTCTAAAAAACTGATAATATGTCATTTCAAAATTTACTAATAGAACATAAAGGGCGCATACAGTATATCATCATCAATCGCGAAAGCAAACTGAATGCCCTTAACAAATCCACTATTGCTGAATTACATACTGCATTTTCCGATGCTTTTAAAAACCCTGAAGTAGGTGGTATTATTATTACCGGCGCCGGGCAAAAGGCGTTTGTTGCCGGGGCTGATATTTCGGAATTTACCGGCGCTGGCATAGAGGGCGGCGGTGAGATAGCGCGCAAGGGACAAAAGCTGGTTTTTGATTTGATAGAGAATGGAAACAAGCCTGTAGTAGCCGCCGTAAATGGTTTTGCATTAGGCGGCGGGTTGGAACTGGCTATGGCCTGCCATATCCGTATTGCAGCTGATAATGCCAAAATGGGACTGCCCGAAGTTACTTTGGGCTTGATGCCCGGTTATGGCGGCACGCAACGTTTACCGCAACTGGTGGGCAAAGGCAAAGCCCTGGAAATGATAATGACTGCCGATATGGTCACTGCCGATGAAGCGCATCAATACGGCCTGGTTAATCACGTAGTAAGCCAGGAAGCCCTACTCGCAAAGGCCGAAGAAATATTAAATAAAATACTGGTGCGCGCACCATTGGCCATAGCTTCGGCTATAAGAGCTGTAAACGCGGGTTTTGCAGCAGGCGTGAACGGCTATGAAGTTGAGATCGAGGAATTTTCGAAATGCTTTGGCACAAAAGACCTACAGGAAGGGGCGTCAGCATTTTTGGAAAAACGAAAACCTGATTTTAAGGGCGAATAGGGCCGTTTACATACAAAAGTTGCCGAAAAACCCCACCGGCTAACTTCATTGTCTGCCAACAAGTTATGGTATCCTTACGGTTTTTAAGGCTAAGCATTTATGTAATTTATAACTTTTAGCTGTTCAAAAACGTATGACAGGATTAAATTTATAAATTAGCGGATTAGTATGTTAATTAGCATGCAAAAAACTTACATTGTAAACAGTAATAGCTGAATATGAAGAAAATACTCATCATTGATGATGAAGTTAATGTTGCGTTATTGCTTTCAAAGTTTTTAACGCGTAATGGCTTTGATGTTACCACCGCCTCAACGGGTACAATTGGTATGGAATACCTCAAAAACGGGGATTTTAACCTTGTATTGTGCGATTTCAGGCTGGAAGATACTGACGGGCGCGAAATGCTTAAAAACATAAAAACACAGTATCCAAAAACTGGCGTAATTATTATTACCGGCTATTCGGATATCAAAATGGCGGTTGAGCTGATAAAAATGGGGGCTTATGATTATATTACCAAGCCTTTATATCCCGATGAAATATTAAATACCATTACCAAAGCTATTGAAACGCATTATGCTTTGGTTGAAGATAAATCAGAGCCGGTTAGTCACGACAAATCCAGTAAAGAAAATAAAAAACAAGCGCTTTCTAATGAATTTGTATTAGGGACCAGCCGGGTATCAAGAGAATTATTACGCCAGATAGAATTGGTAGCCCCAACAAATTATAGTGTGATAATTATGGGCGAAAGTGGTACCGGTAAAGAATCGGTAGCTAAAAGTATCCACATCAATAGTCCGCGTTACAACCAGCCATTTGTGGCCATGGATTGCGGCTCGCTTACTAAAGAACTTGCGGCCAGTGAATTTTTTGGGCACGAAAAAGGCTCGTTTACCGGCGCATTGTATACAAAAATAGGCCACTTTGAAATGGCCAACGGCGGTACCCTTTTTCTTGATGAAGTGGGCAATCTATCATACGAGATACAAGCGGCGTTGCTACGAACTGTGCAGGAGCGGAAAGTAAAACGTATAGGCAGCACCAAAGAAATAAGCCTTGATGTACGCATTATTATAGCCACCAACGAAAACCTACAGGAAGGCATACAAAAAGGAAAATTCAGGGAAGATTTATACCACAGGTTTAACGAATTTAGTATTTACATACCACCCCTGCGCGAACGAGGCAGCGATATTATGCTGCTGGCTGAACATTTTTTACGCCTGGCCAATCACGAACTTGGCCGTAATGTAACCTCTTTTTCAACTGAAGTGATCGAGTGCTTTATGAACTATCGCTGGCAGGGAAATATAAGGGAAATGAAAAACGTGGTGCGCAGGGCTACTTTACTTACTGAGGGCGGCGAGATAACCATGAAAGCCCTACCGCTTGAAATTTCAAATTTCAAAATACCTGTTTACGACTATTTGAACCATGCTGAAAACTTCGAAGTAAAAGAAAATCGCCACGATTTGAAAAACGCCGCACTCGAAGCCGAATATGAAACTATTTTAAAGGTTTTGCGGGAAGTAAATTTCAACAAAACAAAAGCAGCTGAAATATTAAACATCGACCGTAAAACGCTTTATAACAAAATGAAAGCCATAAATATTAAATAACGTGAAAGGTCCTGCAAAAGATAAAACTACTTCTAAAAAAAGGGAAGGCAAAAAAGATCATTTGCAGGAATTAAAGCATGATATTAATAACCAACTTTCAAATATTCTTTTGGCCGTTGAGCAATTGCGCTACGAAATAACCGATGCTTCAGAAGACTGCCTGTTTTACCTGGATTCCATCTCCATGAGTTCGGCAAAAATAAATGCATTAGTCCGCGAGTCCGAAAGTCCGAAAGTCGGAAAGGAAGAGTAAGACAAAAGAATCCAATTTATTGTATTATCCGGGTGCTGACACGTCTAAATATTATAGTATAGGCTTATCAACTCTTGCCAATTCCTATTTCAGTTTCTTTCAGACTTCCGGACTTCCCGACTTTCGGACTAATTAATTCTTCCCCCTATAAAACTTTTTGCTGTTTTTACGTTTATACTAATGTAATTTAAGCCTTAATGTCAATTTTTAACTATAAGCAACGTAACAACATAACACTTGCAGGCATCATCATCCTGGGATGCTTTCTTGTGTATGCTTTAAGCGGCCTTATTACTTCCATACTTGGCGCCATTGTACTTTTTACCATTTTCAGGCCCATTTATTTAAACCTGGTCGAAAAAAAGAAATGGAATAAATCAGCCGTTGCCCTAATGATCATTCTTACTTCGCTGATTGTAATTATAATCCCTTTAATGTCATTAAGCATTATGGTGGTCAGCAAGATTGGCGGGATCAACCGCAATTCTTTCGACCTGCAGGGATGGATCACGAAGATTGATGATTACGCCGGATATAACTTTAACCAGCCACATTTTGCCGAAAACACCATGGCCAAGCTTGGTACCTTTGCCACTGATCTGTTCCCCTCAATTTTAGGCAGTGCAGCAAATATCCTGGTCACTTTACTGGTGATGTATTTTTTGTTGTATTTCATGTTGGTACAAAACCGCGGGTTTGAAGCTGCATTGTTAAAATATGCGCCATTCCGCGAGCAGCATGCTATAAAATTTGCTGTAGCATTGCGTAACTCAACCTACTCCAATGTTTTAGGACAAGGGATAATTGCAGTTACGCAAGGGTTTTTGCTCGCCAATGGTTTTTGGATATTTGGTTTGCCCGACCCGGTTTTTTGGGGTGTGATTGGCGCCTTTATTTCATTTTTGCCTGTTGTTGGTGCTCCAACGTTAAGTATCCCGGCCAGTATTATATTATTTGCAGAAGGGCATACTATAAAAGGTATATTGCTATTAGCGTACGGCCTATTATTTATAGGCAATGTGGATAATTTTTTAAGGATGATCATTAACAAGCGGGTAGCAAATACACATCCGCTCATATCTATCATCGGTGTTTTTATTGGGATACCGCTTTTTGGTATTGTGGGGTTGGTTTTTGGGCCATTATTGCTATCTTACTTCCTGCTATTATTAGAGATATACGAAACCAATAGGTTAGCAGCCGACAGGCTTGAACGAATACGCACCGGCCCTGAAACTTAACCATTAGTTCATTATCTTTGTATAATGATAATAAGTCAGCATTGCTGAAATAATAAAGTAATTAACGACAAATAGTCTGACTGGTAACATTTGGCAGGATATTTAATCATATTAAAAACAATTAATCAACTTAATAAATTATATAGTCTATGAAAGATAACTCAAAAGTAGTTGTCGCCTTGCTGGTAGGGCTGGCGGCAGGAGCAGCATTGGGAATTTTATTTGCACCCGACAAAGGCAATGAAACACGCGACAAGTTAGCAGAATCATTAAAAAATCTAGG
>JABDCF010000045.1 GCA_013288235.1 Bacteroidota bacterium
CGCAAGGCTCACCTTATTCTTAGCCTTTTTAATAAATATCAGTACCACCGGCACAAATACCAGGAACAATATCCCCACCCATAAAAAAACATCCATGTATGATAGTAATGTGGCCTGCTTAGTTACTGCGCCGTCAAGCATAGCATAAGCCGTTTGCCGGGATGTTATACTATCGATGCCTGTGTGCCGCACGGTTGCCGCCATTTGTGCTACCCTTTGCTGCACCATAAGATCGTTGGCGCTTAAATGGGTAATTAGTTTGTTGCGGTGTACCTGCATTTGCCTTGATACGAAAGTTGAGATAAGCGCCACACCAAACGAGCCGCCCAGCTGCCGCATCATGCCCGAAAAAGCCGCCCCCTGGCCAATTTCCTGGCCTTTAAGCGTAGAAAGCGACATGGTACTTACCGGTACAGATAATAAACCCAGCCCCAAACCGCGCACGATCAGTATCCAGAAGAAATCGCCGGCACTTGTATAGGGTGTTAATACCCTGTACGAAAGGTAGCTGTAAATAAAAAAGATAACCATACCTATGGCTATCAGGTATTTTTGCGGGATTCCTTTTTGTATAAGGATAGCCACAACGGGCATCATTACGGCTACGAATAAAGTACTTGGCAGCATCAGCAGGCCCGCCTGCAGCGCCGTCCATCCGAGGAGGGATTGGGTGTATATCGGGATGATAAAGGTTGAGCCAAACAAACCGAAGCCCATAATAAACGACAGCATAACGCCGATACGCAGGTTGCCATTTTTTAATACCCGGATATTAACCACAGGGAAACGATATTCCAGCTGCCGCCAGATGAATGTTAAGATGCCGAAAACAGCAACTACAGTTAGGACGATGATAAGTTTGCTGCTAAACCAGTCTTCTTCCTGCCCTTTTTCGAGCACAAATTGCAGGGACGATATCCCGGCGGTTAATAAGGCAATGCCCAGCCAGTCGACTTCGCTGGCTGGGCGTTTCTCTTCATATTTCGGGCTTCTTACATATTGTAAGGTAAGCAGCGTGGCCACAATGCCAACAGGTATATTGATATAAAAAATAAACGGCCACGAATAATGGTCGACAATATAACCGCCGATAGGTGGCCCGAGCGTAGGCCCGACTATAACGCCCAATGTATAAATAGCCTGTGCCATGGCACGTTTTTGAACCGGCCAGCTTTCGGTAATAATGGTTTGCGAGGTTACCAGCAAAGCCCCGCCGCCCAGACCCTGCATAAACCTGAAAACAACCAACTCCCATATATTAGTGGCATTACCGCATAAAAACGAGCAAACTGTAAACAGAATAACCGATGCCGCAAAATAGTTTCGCCGCCCAAACTGCTGCGACAGCCAGCTCGTCATGGGGACGATGATTACATTGGCAAGTGAGTAGGCTGTAATTACCCAGCTGATCTCATTAAGCGTAGCGCCCAGGTTGCCGCGCATATCATTAATGGCCACGTTAACAATGGTGGTGTCAATAATTTCGAGCAGGGCACAAAACACTGCGGTAATAGTAATAATTATAAGCCGGGGGCCATGTTCAACTAATGATTCTGATTGCATACTTTGTGTTTCATCATTAAATGCACAAAGTTATATAATTGATAGTTGAATATAAAACTAATTTTGGGAGAAATTGAATTTTGGAGTGATGGAATTTTTTAAAAGATTTTAAAGATATATTTGGATTGCGGTTATAAAACTCAAAAAATGGATCAAAAAGCAGTCACTTTGTAAGTTAACCGTGTCCCTAACTGTTCATCAATTTGTTACCTGTCAGTGGGCCCGTGGGTAGCCCATTTCGCTACCCACGGGATATCCGCTCTTAAAATGGATGCTATGGTATCCGAAAACTTCGGCACTTATTTGACAACTACCCGATTTTTCAGTAAATTCGTTAAGTGAAACGTCAACACCATACAGGACTTGATTTTTGACAAGGGTTGTGATGGGTTCCTTGCTTTTGATGCTAAATCGGCACTTATAAAACATTACCAGGAATCACTGCATGCGACACATTTTCGCGGACTGCGAATGTTCATTGAAACAAATGCAGCATTAAGACTTATTTCAAAATATTTTAAAGCTTAAGAAAATGGGACTCATTAAAGAACCTAAGGATGTAGATTTATCAACGAAATCTGAACCATGGACAGCACAGGAACTTTCGGACTTCAGAAAAATCATACAGGAAATCAAGATCAAAAATGCCAAACGTAAAGAACGGGCTTTGCGATTAAATAGCAAGAAGCAATCTGTGTAACAAGCCTTTCCCTCTGTAAGTTAACCGGCGTTCCTATCTCATCATCAATAAGCCATGTATAGTTTGTTACTTGCCAGCGGGACACGGGGAAGCCCATTTCGCAGCCCCTCCGGATACCGGCGCCAGAAACAGAAATAGGATATATTTATTAGCTATGTTTTTTCAAGTCAGGAACGCCAAGTTTTTCAAAAGCCTTCCTTGCCTTTTCAACTTTTTCAGGAAAAAGCACAACACCGCTATATTTGTTCAGTGATTTGTCTATACGAACAACCGGAACCTTTTTTTCGTTCAGATCAAGAATGCTTTTCATAATTCAAATTTAAGTTTTTTTCCGCTGAATAGTAGATGCCTATTACTCTTTATCAGCGCGGCACGGGTAGCCCACTGCCCTGCCCGGATACCAGAAATAGGATTAATGGATTACTCCCCCGCCATTTTTACCTCATCCCACCATCTTTTTCAGAAAAAAACTATTTATTTTCGTTTTATCTTTACTTTCAGCTTTTTAACCAATTTTTTAAACATGACTAAGTTATCGTTGTCCGCTTTATTCCTGATCATCGCAAATAGTGTATTCGCACAACCCAATGCACCAACAACTATAAAGCAAATACCTGCCGGAACGGTAAAATATCAAGGCAATACCAATACCTGCTGGTCGTTTTCAACAACCTCGATGATTGAATCGGGAGAGATCAGGAACAGCCAGAAAGACATCGACCTGTCGGAATTATACACCTCGCGTAACCTTTATATCGAAAAAGCGAAGCGATATATTTTATCAAACGGCACTACGCTGTTCGAGGCTGGTGGCCTGTCGCACGATGCTTTATTCGGCATACGAAAATACGGCGCTATACCCAACGAGTTTTACGCCCGCGATAAAGCAGTAAAGTTTTCGGACAGTTCGCCGATACAGCTTGACCAGGTACTCAAAAACTATTTGGATTCGGTACTAAAAACAAAGCCTATCGACCCAAACTGGCTTGCCGGCTTTATAAAAAAACACGATGCCATTGTGGGCACGCCTCCCGAAAAATTTACCTGGGAAGGAAAAGAATATACGCCGTTAAGTTTTGAAAACGACGTATTGAAATTTAACCCTGATGATTATGTTACCATAACCTCGTTTACCCACCATCCTTTTTATAAAAATTTCGCGCTGGAGATACCGGATAACTTTTTAATGTCCGAACCGTATTTGAATGTGCCGCTGGATGAATTCATCGGCATTGCAACCAATACAATTGACAAAGGATATTCGCTGGCGGTTGATGTGGACTTAAGCAACAATGGCTGGAATTGCCACCAAAGCGGCTATGCCCTGTTTGAGGCAAAAAGGTTTAATACTGTAGCCAATCCCGATACCGCCGAAATGGACTTTAGCCAGGGTTTGCGCCAGCAGTTGTTTGAAACCCTGGTAACGCAGGACGACCATTTGATCCACGTGGTGGGCATTGCCAAAAGCAAAAACGGAAAGCTGTTTTTTATTTTGAAAGACTCGCTTGATGGTACACCGTTTAAAGGATATGATTATATCTCGGTAAATTATTTCGGCATCAATGCCTTGAGTATAACCGTCCCTAAAAAAGCTTTGGCCCCAAAGTATTTATCATTAGCCGACAGCAAACCGGGGCGGGATTTGTAAGGGCATTAACAAAAAAACGTCGACAAGGCTGCCCGCACAAGCTGGGCATTGCTTTTAGCAGCGATGCCATTAGGGAGAATAGCAACGTCTTCCAGCCCGGTGCGAATACCATGTCCGCGCTCAATGGCCCGCCGGTTAACCGCCCAACACGCAATGTCATAGCCATGGTGAACCTGCTCTAATGAAATGCCGGCACTGACGACAATTTCTTCCATTTCGGCAGCGTGGCGCAACGCTTCAATCGGATCAATGTCCAAAGGTTCAATGAGTACGCGCCGGCACTTATTGCGAATTGGGGACGAAATGAACTTCCTGGCATCATCTGCGCTAAGCAATCCGGCCTCTATCCCGACCCCTTTTGACATCAGCCATTGACTCAGTTCGATAATGCCTTCTTCACCCTCATTTGCAGTCACCAGATCGGGAAATTCCGTCCAGCTTTGGATGACAGCCAAACGTTTATCCGGATCGGGTACAATTGTAGCAGAAGTAGTTAACGACACTGAAACACCCGGACACATATGCCGGATCGCTTTCAATACACGGGAACAGGCAACAGCATCAAGTGTTTCCTTCCCATTTTCATCAAAGGCGTGTACGTGGACTCCATGCGCACCAGCATCTATCACCGCCTTTACATCTTTGGCAATTTGCCCGGGAGTTTTTGGGACAGCAGAATGTTGACGATCACCATTCAGGGCAGCTTGTAGAAAGACCATACATTGCGTTTTTTCAAATATCTTTTGGCAACAAATATCCGATTATTATAATTTGAAATAAGTTATTAAAAGTTCAGAAAATCTTTTTGGCCGCTGACAAGTAACAAACTATGCGGATATAAATAGTCTAAAAATATATTCTTATCCCTTCATTTAATGCGCCCAAACAATTATGGTGGCTACCTTGTAAGCGGGGCAAGAGAACCCGGCGTTTATGGCCTTTTTGCTGCATTTTCGAGCCTGGTTGGAGTACCTTACGTCTTTCCCTCTGCGGCGGTATAAAGACTTAAACAGCCTGAAGCTGCCTACCGCTTTTTCCGCGGGTGCCTGCTCATATGAAAAACGGAAACAATAATGATCATGTTCTTTTTTTCGGATATTTTATAGATAAGCAAATATGGAAATGCATCTGTCCGGGCTTCGTACAGTCCCTTCTTTATTGCGTAATGTAAGGGGTTATTAATTATAAGGTCTATTTTTCTGAAGATTTCTTTTTCAAACCTTTCGCCCAATCCAGGTTGTTCATCTTCATACCAATTCCAGGCCTCATATAATTCTTTTTCGGCCTTAGGGGACAATTCGAAAGCATAACTCACTCTACCGAACGATTTGACCGTTCGTCTTTCATCCGTGCAAGCGATGCTTTAAGTTCAGCCATTGAAACGCCCTTATCTATTCCTTCTTCACATCTCCTTACCCGTTCGTTCAATTCAGCCACAAATTCCTTGTCTTCTGACCAGTCAACGACAGGGGCCATCTGGTCTTCAAATAGGTCGTAAATGTTTTTTATCTTATCATCATCAGCTTCCCTGATGTAACCATAAAGGCGTTCCCTGATCGCTGTAATCGTCATATCTAAAAATCTATAAGACAAATTTAGTTATAAAAATGCAAATCTTCTTATCCTGATAATTCGCCTGGTTTTCTAATCCAAAATAAAATTTAATTCCCCTCACATTATATCATTTTTTCTGTTTAAATTTATTTCTCCCTAATTATCACCCTTAATAACAGTTAGTTATGAAAAAAAATCGCTTTTATCATTTCGCGCTATTGTTTTGTTTGTGCCAGTTTGCAGCGTTATTTGCTTCGGCACAAACAAATCCACCGGGCATAGCTTATGTGTCCATTGAAGGTGCAAAAACCGGGCAATTTAAAGGCAACAGCATTGCTGAAGGAAACGAAGGCAAGATTGAATGTATTGGCTTCAGGTATTCGGTTTCGGTGCCCCACGATACCGAATCGGGCAAAAGCAGCGGCAAGCGCGTGCAAAACCCATTGGTTATTATAAAAAACATCGACTATTCTACCCCGCAACTATTACAGGCGGCTTATTCCAATGAAAACCTGAAAACTGTTGTGATTGAATTTTATAAAAAACTATCCAACGGCCAGCCAGGAAACATATCCTATAGAATAACACTTACCAATGCTTCAATTTCGCTGATATCACAATATGGGGGTACTGCTTTCGCGGATAATAACGCGGGCAATTTGGCTACCAATGGTAACCTGGTTGAGGAAATTACCCTGACTTTTCAAAAAATAAGTATTGAAAACCTTGTAGGAAATACAACTGCGGCTGATGATTGGAAGTAATGCCGACCGGTGTTAAAATATGCTGATAGCTTTAAACGACGAAGCCTGGCGTGCGGCCGGGCTTTGTCCCTTTTGTAAAAAAAGCGATTAACCGATCCAATTAATTTACCGCAAATGCCATCACAGCATTTTTATTGGCCCGTTTTTGCAATTGCACCTTTATGCTGCTGAAAATCTTTTGCGGCCCTTCGGTAGCAAACATGTTAACCAGCCACGAAGGCAGCGAGCCTCCCGGATCAACATGAATAGTATAAATAACATTTATTTCATCGGGGCCAACCGGGGTAATAACCCACTTGCCTTTTGAATCGTTCACCCTTACAACGCCATCTTTTACAGGCACAAGCCCTGTTACTGCCGGGCCATCAATGGTCACTACTTTGGTATCGGGGTTTTGGGTAACTGTTAAGTGCGCCACAAAATCGCGGTTGGCTGTAGGCCACGGTAAATTTACTTCGGAATAATAATAAAGCTCGGATGGGGACACTTGTTTCACCACTACCGAAGTTTTGGTGTGATACATCCAGTCAGCAGCGGAGTTTACATCCATAATAAGTGAAACCAGCTGAGTTGTTGTCGCGTTGAAGCTGGCAACCACTTTAATAGCTTTAATTTTGGAATCGGGCACTGCGCCGGTATATACCTTTATGCCGTCCTTTTCGCTTTTTAGCTTCCAGTCACATTGGGCTGATGCAGGGGCCAGTTTCAATATTAAAAGCAGCCCTATAAATAATATTTTATACATGGTATTAAGTCTAAAGTCTTTAGTCTAAAGTCGTAAGTCGAATTTCGCCTGCTTTTTAACTTAGGACTTAAGACTTTCGACTTCGGACTTTTAATCGTGCTCATCGGGTTAGTTACGTTTGTAACAACATCCCGGTTTTAATTAAGCAATGACGGATGGGCGTATGGCCGATCCGTCATTACCAGTTTGTAAAAAATTACTTGGTATCAAAAGCATAAGCTACACGCAGTCCAATGAAATTGACCTTGCTGTCGTCGATATTGCTGTTGAATTTGGTTGTGGCTTCGTAGCGTACACCGGCATCGATATAGCTTTTGCCGGTTAACGGGAACTGAACGCCAATTTGCGGAGCGTACAAAAATGCTGCGCTGTTGTTAAAGCCCAGGTCTGATTTGTTTAAAGCAAATGCAGCACCCGCTTCACCCTGGATATAAAAATTACTTACCGGGAAGAATTTTAAACCAGCTTTTACAGGGAGTAACTGGATGTTGGTAGCATCTAAGCCGGAACCTGCGATATTACTTTTGCCGAAGAAGTTGTTATACCCGGCATTAACCGTTACAAATAACTGGTGCTGAACAACTGGTATGTCTGCCTGTACCGAGCCGCCAAGGTTCCAGTCGTATGAATCATTTAATTTTCCGGTCGGGATGCCGGCGTCAACGCCAACGCTTAAGATAACTCCGTTTGACGAAGTTGATTTGGTAGTAGATGAAGTTTGTGCTTTTGCGCCCAATGCAAATCCGGCAAAAGCTACTACCAGAGCTGTGATTTTGAATGTACTTTTCATATTTATATGTGTTAAATTATTCGTGTGTTTTTGAAACACGGAACAAAGTAACATCACAAAAAAGCAGAGCGTTTCATTTGAATGTCACGATTATTCAATCGCTTGATTAACAGTAATTTAATTTTTGACTAATTTAGTATTTTAGTCAGGGCAATGTCAGAAAACGCTGATTTGCAGCGTCGTGATGGCAAATGGTAGGTGTGATGGGGTAATTGGGGGGTATTTGTTTTTGCTTACAAACGGGTTGCCCTGATGGGGGCAGATGTTATTAATGGAAGATGAAATGTTTCCTGCTCTTTTCCTTCTTTATGGCTTGCAATAGAGAAGGTGGCCCAGCAAAGCGCAGGTCGGATGAGTAAATTATACGAGCGGTATTAACGTAAATGCATGGCGCACAGTCTACTCACCCGACCTGCGCTTCGCTGGGTCCCCCTCTCTTCGCCTGCGGCGGAAAGAGGGATCGAAGAATGTCATTTGGAACAAATAAAAAGCGGAAGGGTTTATTAATCCTTCCGCCTCTAAAATGAGTTTCTAAAACCGTTATATGAATGGTTAGCCTTTATAACTTGCTTATCAAAGCGTCCCTTTCGGCAGGTGTTACCGGCATCACAAAGTTGGTATTTCCCTGTATTTCCTCAATAAAATATAAAGCATAATCGCATAGGCGGAATTTATAATGTTGATAAACCATACTTTCTTTGCTGCCGTAAAGTGGTGCCGCGCTGGTTTGTTTCAGCATCCTTGTAAGTGCAGGGATGGCGCTCCTGCCGCAGGCTATCAATGCTTTCGAAGCGTCTTCAGGGTATTGGCCGGGCAAGCCCCACATATTAAATGTTTTTGATCGCTGTAAAGCATCGGTAAGTATAATTACTTTGTTTTCAACGGGCACGCCTGTATAAGCCTTATCATTTAATGTACGAAGTAATAGCAAAGGCAAAATTGCATCCCCATCTTTCAATTGATGGATAAGCGAAACCAATGTATCAGGATTAACATCTTTCCTGCTTGCCATTTCGCGGTAAGCTAAGGAGTTAAAAGGCTCTTTCTGGCGTTTGCTTTGATCGGCCAGCTTTTTCAGCAACGTGGGGTTGTCCATTGCCTTGTAACTTTGCCGGGTTTGTGCAACAATTTTTTGTATTGAATCTACTTCAAGGTGTTTGGCTTGCACCGTCTCAGGCGATGAATCCTGGCTTTTTGCATGACAGCCTGCTAAATATAAGCCTGCACATAATAACGCAGGCACAATAATTTTTAAGTTTTTCATTTCTTTGCTTTTTAAATTGGCCTATAAGTCGGTTAGTGTAGGGAATGGATAACAATGCGGGTCGATGGGTTGCCCGGTAACCTGTTCGTTTTGCGGACCCTGGCTTGGCGCCCAGGTGTTCCAGCCACTTACTGCGCTTTGGAATTCGGTGTCCAGGTCTTTCCAGGCGTTGGCAATAATAAATTTTGAAGGGTTGCCATTGTTATCGATGGTCCAGCTCCAGAAATAATAGCCCAGGATACGGTTATTGCAGGTTTTGGTATCGAAAGATACCGCAGCATCAAGCGAATAAAAATAGCTGTTGTTTGGCCATCCGCTCGGGTCATCATATAAAGTAGTGGGGTTGCCATTACTGCCGGTTGGGTTGTATGTATTGTCGAATGTTTTGCCATCGTTGTTTAACCCGTAATAGCCATAAGCCCAGCCGTCCAGTTGGTCTATCGACCATCCATTGGCCGTAGCCCGTTGCTGCTGACCCGAATTAGGGTACAGATAATCGCGGTCGTCCGAATTGTATATGGCCACCATCTGGATGATGCAATCCGTAGTAATGTTGCAATTGCTGCCGCAGTTTGAAGGATTAAAAGTAAATGCAGAACTCAGCGGGAATGAACTTCCACCATCGCCGCCTCCCTGTACATCGCCATTAAAGACCCATGAGCCGCACTCTAATGTTGGCTGGCAACCGGGAAGTATACAGGCAAACAATAAGGCTGATATAAGCAATAATTTAGATAAATGTTTCCTTTTCATTTTTCATTTGGTTAAGAGCCATAAAGGTAGAGGCTTACTGCCGGGCTGCGATTAGTAGATGTACGCGATTTTGAGAAGTATTTATACGTGATTTTCGTAGGTAGAAAACGACGTAGAACTGTTCAAAGGATTTTAACACAAAGGGCGCGGAGAAGGCACAAGGCGGCACAAAGGCCTTTATAGAGGGGACTGATGAGAAACAGGTTAGGAGTGATCTGGAGTATTTTAAGACGAAATCAGCATGAGATTCTTTTTAACTAATCTCTAATCACCAACCTCTAATCAGTATTCTTCTCTTTCCATTCCTGGCTGAATGATTTTGCGGATACTTTTGGCATTTCCCTGAAATGGCCCCAGGTTTTTTTGAAGAATTTTTTGAGCAAAAAGTTTTTTGTTTTGCCGCTGAGCCAGTCCATGGTTTTGCGTTTTAGCATACCTTTTTTCCATGCCGCCCAGCCCCATTTTTCTTGGGTGGTAACCAGGTTCTCTTTAACGGCATCACGGCGGTTTAGCAGCAGCATTTTATGGATATCGATCTTTACAGGACAAACTTCGGTGCATTTTCCGCACAGGCTTGAGGCATAGCTGAGGTGTTTAAACTCTTCCATGCCATTCATGTGCGGGGTTATGATGGAGCCAATAGGGCCGCTATAGGTGGTTTCGTAAGTGTGGCCGCCAATGTTTTTATAAACCGGGCAAGCGTTTAAACAGGCGCCGCAGCGGATGCAGTATAAAGCCTGGCGCTGATCTTTTTGGGCAAGCAGGTTCGTGCGGCCGTTATCCAGCAGTACTACGTACATTTCTTCGGGGCCATCGGTTTCATCCGGCTGGCGCGGGCCGCTTAATATCGTGTTGTAAACAGTAAGGTTTTGCCCTGTGCCATGCGTGGCCAGCATAGGCCAAAACAGGTCGAGGTCGGCCATGGAGGGGATAAGTTTCTCAATACCCACCACTGCAATATGTATTTTGGGGAACGACGTACTTAACCGTGCGTTGCCTTCATTTTCGCTGATGGCGATGCTGCCGGTATCGGCAATAATAAAGTTAGCGCCGGTGATGCCCACATCAGCCTGTACATATTTTTCGCGGAGCAGTTCGCGGGCTTTTTGGGTAAGCTGTTCGGGTGTAAAATCAAGCGGGGTGCCAAAACGCTCGTTAAATAATTTGGCAATGTCCTCTTTGGAGAGGTGCATGGCCGGGGTAACAATATGATAGGGCTTTTGGCCCAGCAACTGCACAATATACTCGCCGAGGTCGGTCTCTAAGGATTCGATGTGGTGATGCTCCAAAAATTCATTCAGCTCGATCTCTTCGGTAACCATTGATTTTGATTTCACAACGGTTTTTGCCCCAGCTTTTTTTAGGATGTTCAGGATCTCGCGATTTGCCTCCTCTGCATCATTGGCCCATATCACTTTGCCGCCGCGTTTTTGGAAATTGGCCTCGAACTCCGGCAAAAACTTATCAAGGTTTTCCATCACCCGCCATTTAATGGCATGCCCTTTACGTTTGGCATTCTCCAGGTTAATGAACTTTGATAAACCACGGTCGACCGCAGCATCGTACTTACCAATGTTGTAATTGATAATTTGCCGGTGCTTCATATCGAAGGCTTTCTCTTCCGAGGCAACTATAAATTCATCAGCAGTGTGACCCATGTATGCGAAGGTAGGAATTTAAGCCTTAAGTCGAAAGTCTTTAGTCGAAAGTCAGGAAGGGTACATCAAAATAGTTCATCTTAGTTTGGTCTTATAAGTAATTTCATAGGGGACTCCGATGGAGTCTTTTAACGAATTGAATGTTTTTCTATAAACAGATGGCCCTTCCAGGGCCATTTGTTCTTTTGTCGGACGATTTTTAACTCCCATGGGAGTATCCTGTTTATAGAAAACCTTGTAGCCTCTATTTGGGCTCCGGAGGAGCCTCCTTTTAACACGTTGATAGACTTAGGACTAAAGACTTTCGACTTGAGACTTGATCAACACGCAATCTTACCAACCCTCGTCGCATGCCTTCCGCCTTCAAATTCAACGGTAAAAAATATCTCAACGATCTTTTTTGCTTCATCAAGGGAGATATGGCGGGCTGGCAAACATAAAATATTGGCGTTGTTATGGCTGCGGGCGCGATCAGCTAATTCTTCGTTCCAGCAAATGGCAGCACGTATGCCCTGGTGTTTATTGGCGGTGATGGCCACACCATTCCCGCTGCCGCATATCAAAATACCAAAATCAAATTCACCGCTTTCAACACCTGATGCAACCGGGTGCGCAAAATCAGGGTAATCGCATGAGGCTTCTGAATATGGCCCAAAATCTTTAACTTCATTTTCAGCTAAAAATTCAATAATGGCCTGTTTATATTCAAAACCTGCGTGGTCGCCACCTATGGCTATTTTTAATCCCTGTTTCATTGATAAACTTACTTGTTATTAATGTGCGAATGAAAAATATTTAATGTGCGGATGCGGGGATGTGCAGATGTGCGAATGAATGATTAAACTACATCCGCACATCTGCACATTCGAAATCTGCACATCAAATTACTGTGTCATCAATTCATCATCCCTTTTTTTGCGCCTGCGTTCTACTACGGCCGATACTTTTATGCTGAACTCAAACAATAGGTATAGCGGCAGGGCGACAACCAGCATGGTCAGTGCATCCGGCGACGGCGTTATTATGGCTGCTAATATCAGGATCAAAATAACGGCATACCGGCGCTTGTCGCGCATAAATTTAGGGGTAAGTATGCCGAGGCTTGATAGTATATAAACGATAATGGGCAACTGAAAAACTATACCTGCAAGCAGGGTCAGCATTGTTTCCGATGATATAAATGAATCGGTGCTGAACATGTTTGTTATGGCGTCGCTTACCTTGTAGTTGGCAAAAAACCTAATAGATAAAGGCGTTACAATGTAATAGCCAAAAAGGACACCTAATACGAACAAAAAAGATGAATAAAACACAAATCCGCTTGCTGCTTTACGCTCCCTGTCGTGAAGGGCAGGCCTTATAAATTTCCATAGCTCATAAACCAGGTATGGCACGCCAACAATTAGGCCAATCATTATGGATGAATTGAGTTGGAGGTTAAACTGCCCTGCGAGTTCGGTATTTATTAACTTGGGAAAGTTTATACTCTGAACACAAAAGCCTTTGGCATCTAAAGCCGGGATTATGCTATGAAACAGATCGCCCATTTTGCACATCATCTGGTATGTCCAGAAGCTGGCACGCGTGGGAGCCATAATGATACCATTAAAAATATCATCGTAATAAATAAAGGCAAATATAGTAACCAGCAGTATGGCAGCAGCAGACCTTATGAGGTGCCAGCGCAAAGCTTCCAGGTGCTGAAAAAATGACATTTCAGCGCCCATCTCCTCACTTTTTTCCTTTATCTTCCTGATAAAATTGGTAAATATGCCCATTGTTAAATATAAAATCCCGGTAAGTAAACCGGGTAGTATTTACGCTTGATCACCTAAACACAGTTTCATTTATTCACTGTAATCAAAGGTTTCCATAAACTTTGTTGTAAAGTTACCGGCCCGGAAGTTAGGGTCCTGCAATAGCTTTAAATGGAAAGGTATGGTGGTTTTAACGCCTTCTATCACAAATTCGCTCAAAGCACGCTCCATGGTGGCCAATGCTTCATCGCGGGTTTGTGCCATGCAAATAACCTTGGCTATCATCGAGTCATAGTTCGAAGGTATCACATAACCGCTGTAAACATGAGTATCTATACGCACACCATGCCCACCGGGTGAATGGAAGTTGGTGATCTTGCCTGGTGATGGCCGGAAATTGTTAAAAGGATCTTCGGCGTTGATACGGCATTCCACAGCATGCAGCATCGGCTCATAATTTTTACCCGAGATCGGGATACCTGCCGCTACTTTTATCTGTTCCTTTATCAGGTCGAAATTGATCACCTCTTCGGTAACCGGGTGCTCCACCTGTATGCGGGTATTCATCTCCATAAAGTAAAAATTCCGGTCTTTATCAACCAAAAACTCCACCGTTCCGGCACCTTCGTATTTTACAGCTTTTGCGCCTTTTATAGCAGCATCGCCCATTTTTTTACGCAGCTTTTCTGTCATAAACGGAGAAGGCGATTCTTCAACTAATTTTTGATGACGGCGTTGGATAGAGCAATCGCGTTCGGAAAGGTGGCATACTTTGCCGTATTGGTCGCCTACGATCTGTATTTCAATGTGGCGCGGGTCTTCAACATATTTCTCCAGGTACATGCCATCGTTACCAAAGGCTGCTCCCGATTCTGCACGGGCAGAGTCCCAGGCATTTTCAAATTCTTCGTCTTTCCAAACAATACGCATACCCCTGCCGCCACCACCGGCAGTAGCTTTTAATATAATGGGGTAGCCTATTTTCTTTGCGATCTCGATGCCTTGTTTTACGCTTTGCAATAAACCTTCGGAACCAGGAATGGTAGGCACACCGGCTTTTTTCATGGTCTCTTTAGCCGAGGCTTTATCGCCCATGGCATTGATCTGCGCTGCGGTAGCGCCGATAAATTTTATACCGTATTCGGCACAAATAGCCGAAAATTTTGCATTCTCCGACAAAAACCCATAACCCGGATGTATCGCATCGGCATTGGTCAGTTCGGCGGCTGATATAATGTTGGGGATATTTAAATAAGAATCGCGGCTTGCTGGCGGCCCGATACAAACGGCCTCGTCAGCAAAACGTACATGGAGGCTGTCACGGTCGACAGTTGAATATACAGCTACGGTTTTTATACCCATTTCCTTACAGGTGCGAATAATTCGCAGGGCAATTTCACCACGGTTAGCTATTAATATTTTTTTGAACATTTTTTTGTTTTTGGGATTTCACCGATTATTAACTTTGATTTCACCGATTGATTTTGGGGATTTCACCGATTGATTTCGATGATTTAATCCCTTTACTTTCGGCGTAATCTTTCCCAAATCGGTGAAATCATTAAAAAAATCGGTGAAATCATCTTACACTGGTTCTACCAAAAATAATGGCTGGTCGTATTCAACCGGCGATGCATTATCAACCAGTATTTTTACAATACGGCCTGAAATTTCTGCTTCTATCTCGTTGAAAAGCTTCATAGCCTCGATAATGCAAAGCACCGAGCCTGGCTTTATCTCATCGCCCACGTTAACAAAAAGCGGTTTTTCGGGGCTTGCAGAGCGATAAAAAGTGCCTATCATCGGTGATTTTATGATCACATATTTTGAAGTATCGGCAGCAGCCTCAACGGCAGGCGCAGGTGCGGCAGCTATGGCAGCAACAGGCGCAGGGGCAGCGTACTGCACATCGGGTACGGTTGCATGGACGACGGTTGAAGGCTGATTGGTTTTTATTGTGATTTTAAAATTTTCCTGCTCTATCGAAACTTCGTTCACTCCTGATTTGGAAACAAAGCGTATAAGATCCTGAATTTGTTTAATATCCATGCCTGGGTTTAATTGGTTAATATAATGTGCAGATGTGCAAATGATTGATGTGCGGATGTGCAAATTTCAAATGTGCAAATGCTTTATTTAATTATGATTAGTTGTAAGCAAATTAACAAAACATATTTGATAATGTTCGGATGAATAATGTGCGAATTTCAAATGTGCGAATGTGCGGATTTTAAATGTGCGGATGATTTTTTAATCATTTGCACATCTGCACATCCACGCATTCGCACATTAATAAGCCCATCTCAAATAGATTGATCCCCATGTAAAACCACCGCCAAAGGCTGCAAGTATAAGGTTATCGCCTTTTTTAAATTTTTTCTCCCATTCCCACAAACATAAAGGTATGGTGCCATTGGTTGTATTGCCATAACGCTCAATGTTTATGATCACCTTATCGGGACTAACGCCTGTGCGGTTTGCCGTAGCATCAATGATGCGTTTGTTGGCCTGGTGCGGCACAAGCCATGCAATATCTTCTGATTTTAAATCGTTGCGCTCCATTACTTCGGCGGCAACATCGGCCATATTGGTTACGGCAAATTTAAATACGGCTTGTCCTTCCTGGTACGCATAGTGTTCACGGGCGTCGACAGTTTCGTGCGAGGCTGGTTTTACCGAACCTCCTGCCTTTTGGTGCAGGTAGGCTACCCCCGAGCCATCACTTTTCAATATCGAATCCATAATACCATTGCCTTCATCATTAGGTTCCAGCAAAACAGCCCCGGCGCCATCACCAAAAATAATACAGGTGGCGCGGTCCTGGTAGTTGGTTATCGACGACATTTTATCGGCCCCAACAACTAAAACTTTTTTATGCTTGCCGCTTTCAATAAATTGAGAACCAGTTGCAAGCCCGAATAAAAAGCCTGAACATGCGGCAGAAATATCATACCCCCAGCAATTTTTAGCGCCAATTTTATCGGCAAGTATATTTGCTGTGGCCGGGAACACAAAATCAGGAGTGGTTGTACAGAAAATGATAAGGTCGAGTTCATCAGCGCCTATACCACGCTTTTCCAACAAAGCTTTAACCGCAGGAACTGCAAGGTCCGAGGTGCCGAGGCCTTCGCCTTTTAATATCCGGCGCTCTTTTATACCGGTACGACTGGTGATCCACTCGTCATTAGTATCTACCATTGTTTCCAGCTCGTGGTTGGTTAATACATAATCGGGTACGTAACCATGTACAGCGGTAATAGCAGCATGAATTTTACTCATCTTAATATTTTTTATTGAAAAGGGGTTTTAGTGTTGTCAAATAAATTTTATTAGTACCTCTAATGTACGGATAATTGATGTGCGGATGTGCAAATTTCAAATGTGCGGATAAAAAATTATAAATCATTCGCACATCTGCACATCCACGCATCCGCACATTAATAAGCCCATTTTAAATATATCGATCCCCACGTGAAGCCTCCGCCAAAAGCGGCCAATATCAAATTGTCGCCTTTTTTAAATTTATTTTCCCACTCCCACAAACATAATGGTAAAGTTCCGTTTGTGGTATTGCCAAAGCGCTCAATGTTTATAACAACCCTATCTTCACTAACGCCGGTGCGTACGGCCGTAGCATCAATAATGCGTTTATTTGCCTGGTGAGGCACAAGCCATGCAATGTCATCGGGCGCAAGGTTATTCCGTTCCATAATTTCGGCAGCAACATCGGCCATATTGTTCACAGCAAATTTAAATACCGTTTTACCCTCCTGGTAAAGATAGTGCTCATTGGCGTCTATCGTTTCGTGCGTAGCCGGCTTTACTGAACCACCTGCCTGTTGGTTAAGGAACGGTAAGCCAGAGCCATCGCTTTTTAAAATAGAATCGATAACACCATTGCCTTCAGCATTGGGCTCCAGCAAAACAGCGCCGCAGCCGTCCCCAAAAATTATACAGGTAGCGCGGTCTTTATAATTTATCATTGACGACATTTTATCGCCGCCCACAACTAAAACCTTTTTATGCTTGCCGCTCTCAATAAATTGAGAACCCGTAGCCAAACCAAATAAAAATCCTGAACACGTAGCCTGAAGGTCATAGCCCCAGCAATTTTTGGCCCCAATTTTATCGGCCAGTATATTGGCTGTAGCCGGAAATACCCTGTCGGGCGTTGAGGTGCAAAAAATGATCAGCTCAATTTCATCAGCACCAATCCCGCGTTTTTTCAATAAGGCCTGCACCGCCGGAACTGCCATGTCGGATGTGCCAAGGCCTTCTCCTTTTAGAATGCGACGTTCCTTAATGCCTGTGCGTATCGTTATCCACTCGTCGTTAGTATCTACCATCGTTTCCAGCTCGTGATTGGTTAGCACATAATCGGGTACGTAACCATGCACGGCTGTAATAGCAGCATGAATTTTACTCATTATAAATTTCGTTACTCGAAAGCTGATCTTATTTTATCAATAAGGGCGCTTTCGACCATATTTTTTGACAGAACGACCATATTTTTTATGGCCTCCGGGTTTGATATACCATGGCCTACCACAACAGGTGCATTAACGCCCAATATAGGGCTGCCCCCGTATTGCTCATAATTAAACGCGTTGTAAAAACTATCATTGATACCCTTTTCGTGGGCAACATCATAAAATGATTCGGCGAGTTTTAAAATAACATTACCCGTAAACCCATCACACACCAGCACATCGGCAACATCATAAAACATGCTGCGGCCTTCCACATTGCCAACAAAATTAAACAGGGTTGATTCTTTCATCAGCGGATACGCTGCCTGGCATAGTATGTTGCCCTTGCCTTCTTCCTCGCCGATATTAACAAGGCCCACGCGGGGTTCGGCCACATTATAAACGTATTTGGCAAATAAGCTGCCAAGTGCGCCAAACTGAAGTAAATATTCGGGTTTGCAATCTGCATTGGCGCCAACATCAACCAAAACGCCCAGGTTGCCTTTTAGTTGCGGCATAATACTGGTTATGGCAGGACGTAAAACACCGGGAATGGTTTTTACACTTAACACAGCGCCTACAAGCATTGCGCCACTGTTACCAGCCGACGAAAATGCATCGATGCCGCCTTCTTTAAGCAGTTTAAAGCCTATTGAAATGCTTGAATTTGGTTTTTGAACGAAGGCCTTTGCGGGATGTTCGCCCATATCTATCATTTCTGTAGTATGAACGAACTCGAAATTATCGGGATTGAAATTATTTTCCGCAAGGATGCCTATGGCGATTTCTTTATCGCCAATAAGCACCAGTGTTTGACCGGCCGATAGCTCTTTATATGCCGCAATTGCCCCTAAAACCGTTGCTTTGGGAGCGAAATCACCGCCCATAATATCTAAGCCAATCTTCATTTCAGAAAATTAAAAACTTAGGCTACAGCTGCTTTCTCGATCAGTAACTTGCCGTTATAATAAACATTACCATCAACAGTATAAGCCCTGTGTGGCAAATGCACAGCACCGGTAGTTTTGCAGGTGGTTAAAGTAGGCAATGGCGCGTTATCGTGCGTCCTGCGCTTGTCTCTTCTTGATTTGGATATTTTCCGTTTTGGATGTGGCATGATCCTATTTTTTTATTAATTATTTAAATTTTTGATCTTCATTTGCCTCACCTAAATCCTCTCCAAAGGAGAGGACTTTAAAGCAAAATCAGACCCATTCTTTTTTTTTAAGCCCCTCTCCCTCTGGAGAGGGGTTGGGGTGAGGCCTTATTTAAATTTTTTGAGCGCATCCCACCGTGGATCTGGCTGCTCATCTTGTTCTGTATTTGCTGAAAGCTTATTTAAGTTATCCAGCATTTCTTTATCACAATACGGGGTTTTACCCTCGTCGATGCATACCGTTATAAATGGCATTGCAACGTTTATGTATTCATAAATCAGCCCTGCTATATTGATCTCATGATCATTTTTAGTAAGGATAATGATCTCTTCATCTTCACCTATCGCCTCTTCGCTAAACTTGGCCACCTGCTGTTCGTGTATATCCACATGCTGCGGATATTGCGCCAAACAGCGGTCGCAGTTTGCATCAATTGTGCCATTGATCGCGAAATTCAGGATGAGCATTGTCTCCTGCCTATCCAACTCAACCTTGCACAAAAGGTTTGCTTTTTTTACCAGTGAATATTCAAATTCATCAAAAAAAGCATCATTAACAACAAACTCAAACTGGTGCTTTCCCAGTTTGAGGCCGGTAAAAGGAATCGAAAATTCTTTTAGCGATTTCAATGAGCAACAATTAGCCCGCAAATGTAAGGATAAATATTAAAAGTGGAAAGGGTTTTTTTAAATAGGGGTTATGCGGTAAAATGTAGCAATAGCAGGCATAGTTTTAGATAAATAACACCCCCGGTTTGATTTATTTTACTATGCAATATATTTTTAATTACATTTATCACATTATTAAACTATAGATCAATTGTTAACCCACTAAACCTTAAAGCAATGCTTAGATCGCTACGTTATGTTTTTTTTATACTGTTTGCGTCTATAAGTGCAATTAGTTATGCACAAGTACCTATTATCAGTTACAGTGGCCCGCAGGTTTACACGGCAGGCACTGCTATTACGCCGCTTGTACCTGCCAGTAGCGGGGTGGCTGCGCCGGTATACAGCAGTTCACCAACCACCTGGCTCAATGGATCCGTCCAGGTCATGAGCATGGCGTCAGATGGGATCGGCAATATTTATGTTGCCACTGATGATCGGGTGGTAAAAAAATACCCGGCGGGGGGTGGCCAACCGGTTACTTTGGGCGTGGGCTTTCTTGGGCCATATGGCCTGGCTGTTGACGCTGCCGGCAATGTGTACGTTGCAGACGTGGGAAATAACGCGATATGGGAAATCCCGGTTAACGGCAGTTGGCCAATTATTATTGGTTCGGGTTTTAGCAGCCCCACCGGGGTTGCAGTTGACGCCGCCGGCAACGTTTTTGTGGCCGATGCTGGACACAACGCCTTAAAGAAGATACCCGCAGGCGGTGGCCCCGTTGTGACGTTGGTGCAGGAAAGCAACGTTATTCCGGACAATGATTTGTATGATGTAGCTGTGGACGGTGCGGGCAATGTTTATGCAGCACATAGTGGTATAGGTAATGTTTACAAAATCCCGTCCGG
Source organism: Bacteroidota bacterium (assembly GCA_013288235.1). Lineage (GTDB taxonomy): Bacteria > Bacteroidota > Bacteroidia > Sphingobacteriales > Sphingobacteriaceae > Mucilaginibacter. Next base: position 20,339 of record JABDCF010000045.1, read on the forward strand.
CAGTAATACCGCAGTGACCCTGGCATCTAACTTTGATGCCACAACAGGTATAGCAACTGACGCGGCGGGTAATATATTTTTGGCCTGTTATAGCTCCAATGTAATAAAAGAGATCCCTGTTGGAGGCGGTGCTATTGTTACTTTAGGTGCTGCATTTAGCCAGTTGAGTGGCATAACGATTGATAATGCGGGCAATCTCTACGCTATAGATGAAGTAAACACTGTAAAGAAGCTAACGTTTGCCGGCGGCTATGTTGTAAGCCCCGAGTTGCCGCAAGGTTTAAACATAAATAATACCACGGGCGTTATTAGTGGTACGCCAAATTCAGGCAGCCCGGCAACAAATTACACCATTACGGGTTCAAACGCTGCGGGCAATGCAACTGCATCTTTAAATATAACTGTTAATGGCTTTACTAACCTGGCCCTCGGTGCGGGAACATTGCAACCGGCATTTACTCCGGGCGTGTATACCTATTCGGTGAAATTAAGCAGCGCTATAACTTCAATCAATGTAAGTCCAACAGATTCAGACCCCGGCGCAACAATAACCGTCAACGGGGTTGCCGTAGTAAGTGGTGCCTCATCTGCCGTGGCATTAACAACGTCAAAAAACAATATTATCACGGTTTCAGTTACGGCCACAGGCGGGGCAACCTGGACTTATACTATCAATGTGGTACAGTTCCCTGTGATTAGTTATTCCGGGCCACAAACCTATATTGCCGGTACAACCATTACACCGCTAACGCCAACGAGCGTCGGGGTTGACCCGCCCGCTTACAACAACACAACGACTTTTTATTTAGGTGAAGGGTTTTTTAGTTCACTGCGGGGAATAGCAATAGATAACAGTGGCAATATATATGTATGCGACCCCGGTGCTGACCAAATAAAAAAAGTCCCGGTTGCCGGTGGCAACCCGGTTATTCTTGCTTTCGACCTTAGTAACCCGCTTGGTGTTGCAGTAGATGGCAATGGCGCCAATATATATGTAGCTGAATCGGGTAAGGGGCTTGTTAAGCGTATCCCACTGCGGGGCGGCGGTACTACAGCCATTATAGGCACGGGATTTATAAACCCTGTAGGCGTAATGGTTGATAAAGCGGGGGACGTTTATGTTGCTGACAATGGGAATAATGCGGTTTACGAAATAGCCGCCGGAAGCGGCAATACAACGATGATAGCCAATGGTTTTCCAAATATTACAGCCATCGCTGGCGATGTTTTTGGCAACATATATGTCACCGATGCTACGGAAAACGCGGTGTTTAAAATAGCGGAAGGAGAATCATCCGGACAATTAATTGCCGGCGGGTTCAACAATCCTTCGGGGGTTGCGGTAGATCCTTCGGGCAATTTGTTTGTTGTTGATCCGGGAAATGTCGAGTTAAAAGAGATAATAGCAGGGACAACTACGCCGTTAGTAATAGGGACCGGTTTCCAGGGAGCCGGTGTGGTTGTTAACCAGGCGGGGATAGTTTATTTTAGCGATGCCGGGGGTAGTGAGATCAGAGGCATTTCGCCTATTGGCGGATATTATATCAGCAGCACTTTACCCGCAGGATTAAGTTTTAGTAACACTACCGGCATTATTAGCGGCAGCCCCACCGTCGTCAGCCCGGCTACAAATTATGTGATCACCGCCTATAATACGATGGCCCAGGCCGGTTCGGCAACTGTAAATATTGGCGTTAAGCTGCCGTCAACAAATGCAAACCTCGCAAGTTTAAAAATAAGCAACGGCACTTTAAGCCCGGTATTTACGGCGGCCAATACGAGTTATACAGCAGTTGTAGCAAATATCGTAACGGCAATTACACTAACACCCGCCACCGGCGATGCAACAGCTACGCTGAAGGTAAATGGCACAACAGTAGCTTCCGGCACAGCAACGGCAAGCATTCCTTTAAATCTTGGTCCAAATACGATAACAACAATGGTAACAGCCCAGGACGGGATCACAACAAAAACATATACCTTAACGGTAACCCGTTTGGCATCAACAGATGCGTTGTTAACTTCCATAAAGTTAACCCCAGCTTCAGCGCTCACTCTTGTTACCTCCGGCCCAGGGGATGTGAATTATACTACGACGGTCGCACCTACGACCAGCAGGATCACAATAACTCCAACAACGCAAGACGCTACCGCAACCATAAAAGTAAACGGTATATTAGTAGCATCGGGCACAGCATCGCAACTAATTCCGTTATCAGTGGGTAGTAACGTTATTGACATAGTTTCCACAGCGCAGGACGGCGTTACTACAAAAACTTATACCATAACTGCAACAAAAACAGTATCATCAACTGCAAGCCTTGCTAATCTTAAAATAAGCAGCGGAACTTTAACACCTGTATTTGCAACCGGAACAGCAGCCTATACCGCATCTGTGGCAAATTCAATTACATCGATAACGGTTACACCAACTGTTACTGATGCAACGGCCACAGTAAAAGTGAACGGCCTACCGGTAGGTTCAGGTTCGGCTTCGTCAGCAATCCCTCTGGTTGCAGGGACTAATAATATAAGCACGATAGTGACAGCACAGGATGGTGCTGCCACCCAAACCTATACGGTATCAGTAACCCGTGCGCCATCAACCGATGCTCTACTAACCAGCATCAAACTAACCCCTGTATCAACATTGACCGTCATAACTGGCCCAAGCTATGTTAATTATACTACAACGGTAGCGGCAACAACCAGCAGCCTAACAGTAACAGCAGCAGAACAAGACCCTACAGCTACCTTAAAAATAAACGGCGTAACAACAGCACCCGGCACGGCATCGGCGCCAATTACGTTAACTACAGGCACCAATACGATCAACATCGTCTCCACAGCTCAAGATGGTGTAACAACAAAAACGTATACCATAACCGCCACCAAACCGGAATCGGCAAACCTTTCAGCATTAAAACTCAGCAGCGGGATATTGTCGCCAACCTTTGCAACCGCCACAACCAATTACACATCAAGTGTAACCAATGCTACAACCTCGATAACAGTAACACCAACCACTGCCGATGCAACCGCGACGGTAACCATTAATGGCACATCAGTAACATCCGGCACAGCATCGTCGGCGATTCCTTTAACTGTTGGGGCCAATAAAATAACAACTATTGTAACCGCTCAAAATGGTACTACCACGCAAACTTATACCGTAACGGTAACAAGAGCTGCATCAGCCGATGCGCTATTAACCAGCATAAAGCTATCGCCTGCATCAACATTAATCGTTGTAACCGGGCCGGGTTATGTGAATTACACAACATCGGTCCCCAACTCAACCAGCAGTGTTACAGTAACGGCAACAGAACAGGATGCAACAGCAACTATAACGGTGAACGGCATAACAACAGCATCGGGCACAGCATCAGCGCCAATTACCTTAACTACAGGTACGAATGTGATCAATATTGTTTCCACAGCCCAGGATGGCGTTACAACAAAAACCTATACTATTACGGCTACCAAACCTGCATCGGCCAACCTATCGGCGTTAAAACTCAGCAGCGGTACATTGTCACCGGCATTTTCAATGGCCATAACCAATTACACAGCAAGTGTAACCAATGCTACCGCCTTGATAACAGCTACACCAACCACCGCTGATCCAACTGCAACCGTAACAGTGAATGGAACCGCGGTAACATCGGGCACGGCATCGGCGGTAATGCCGTTAACCGTAGGCCAAAATAAAATAACAACCGTAGTAACTAATGGCGCGGCTACTCAAACCTATACCGTGACGGTAACACGTGCTGCATCAACCGATGCCCTGTTAACCAGTATAAAACTAACCCCGGCAGCAACGCTAAAAATTGTAACCGGGCCAAGCTATGTGAATTATACCACGTCAGTACCAAACGCAACCGGCAGCATCACCATAACCGCTACTGAACAGGATTTAACGGCAACCATAAAGGTAAATGGCATAACGACGGCATCGGGCACCGCATCAGCGCAGATCGCTTTGGCCGTTGGCAGTAATACCATTAACATTGTATCTACGGCACAAGACGGCGTTACCGCTAAAACCTATACCGTAGCGGCAACAAGGGCAGCGGCGCCGGGCATGAATAATCCTGACGAAACATTATCGGTTACAAAACCAGTGGATAATATCACCATTGAGAATGATGGCATCACAGTCCACCAGGGCGTGTCACCTAACGGGGATGGCATCAATGATTATCTTACCATAGAAGGTATAACCAGCTATCCTGATAATAAGCTAACGATTGTAGACAAAAACGGGGGGATGATCTATCAAACCAAAGGTTATGATAATAGCTCGAAACTGTTCGACGGGCATTCGAACATCAATGGAAAAATGCAGCTGCCCGGTACCTATTTTTATTCATTGGATTATGCGGTTAAGGGGCAAAGCGTACATAAAACGGGTTTTATAATACTTAAATACTGATATAGGTTAATAGCTTTGATAGTTTTCCCGAAAGGTGTCAAAGCTTCGCACTCAATAATTTATGACCGGGGCCTGCCCTTCGGCCCCTATTTTTGGCGCCTTTGCTAAAAATAAACCACCACTGGCATAGCATTTAACAATAATGTTGCGGAGATTGTATAATTTAACGCATAATTTTTTATGCCATAAATCTGTATTGCACCACTTTTCCAAAAATGCCGGGTAAAAGCGTTAAACAAGTATTTTCAATTGCGCTGATTTTATTATTGCCGGTGCTGGCTGTTGCCCAGTTACCGAAACAGAAAACAATCAACTCATTGCTCTTTTTAATATCAAAAGCACGCACCGATACCGGTAAGATCATGCTGTTAAATAAAATGGCGTTCATTTATCATGATATAGATATTAAAAAAGGGATCGATTTTGCCAACCAGGCATTAAAAATGGCCCGGAAAATTGGATATAAAAAGGGAATTGTAAAAGTCTATTACGGTTTAGGAGCAAATTATTGGGCACAATATGATTTTATCAGGGCCCAGGATAATTACGGGTCGGCTTTAAAAATTGCGGAAGAGCTCGGCGACAAAACACTGATCGCAAAAAGTTTTGCAAATATTGGAATATGCTATGAAGCTGAAAATAATTTACCTAAAGCCATAACATACTATAAAAAGGCTTTGGTTTTTTTTAGCGAAACAGGTGATAAGGATGAGATGGCTGGCTGTTTTTCCAATATTGCCAATATTTATTTAAGACAAATAAAATACGAAAGCGCCCTAAACGCGCTTCAGCAATCATTGCAATTATCAAAAGAAACCGGCAATAAAAGGGCATCAGCCCAATACAACTGGCGAATAGGGCTGATATACTCTTCCATCAGAAGTTTTAATATGTCTTTTAAATATTTTGAAATATCCCTGCGGTTATTTCAAAAGCTTAATGATGATGAAGATATGGCCGACGTGCTGGTTAGTTTAGGCGACCTTTATTTGAAATTTAATAATTACCCGCAGGCTATTTTACAATATGACGATGCCCTGCAATTGTCGAAAGAGAACAAAGGGAATACAGCAAAAGGAACAGCGGCTACCGGAACACAGGCCGATTTTTATTATGCTATAGGGGAAGCATATTTTGAATGGGCTGGTTATAATAATGGTTTACCAGTGGCTGCTAAGGTTAGATATATTCAATTGGCTTCGAAAAACTTTCAAAATGCGCTAAGCCTTGCCAAATCAAAAGGCTATAAGGAGACCATAGCCGCATCTTTAAAAAAGCTCTCCGATATTCAAATGATACAGGGGCATTTTGCCAACGCGCTGAAAACATACAAGGCATATATTATTTATAGGGATAGCGTAAACAATTTGGCAAAGGACGAAGAATACAAACGGCACGAGTTAACATTTGAGTATGCTAAAAGAGCGGATTCACTCAACTACGCCGAAATACTTCAAAAAACGGAGATGCAACAGGTGAAAACACTGTCAGCCAATAAATTGAGACAACGGTCGCTTTATGCAATAGTTATAATCGTGATTTTATCGCTTATTGTATCGTACTTCGTTTTCAGGAACCGGTTGCAAAAATTAAGTTTTAAAAGCCAGCTGGGAAAAGAAAAAGCGGAGGCCGAGTTAAAGCAAGCGTTATTCGAAAACAAACTGAATGACCTTACGCTGGCTTCGTTAAAATCGCAAATGAACCCTCATTTTATTTTCAACTGTTTAAATTCTATTAAGTTTTACGTTGAAAAAAATGATACCGATGCCGCTTCATTGTATATCACAAAGTTTTCGAAACTGATCAGGAATATACTGGACAGTGCGCGTTCTGAAAAAGTTACCCTTGCCGAGGAGGTGGAATTGATAAAACTATACCTCGAAATGGAGTATATGAGGCTGAAAGAAAAATTACATTATACGTTTGAGGTTGCACAGAATATCGACATTGAATTTATTGAAGTACCTCCGTTGCTGATACAACCCTATATTGAAAATGCAATATGGCATGGGTTAATGAATAAAGAAAGCGGCGGCGCCATTAACCTCTCAATAAAAACGACCCCTGACGAAAAATATTTAATAATTGGTATAACCGATGATGGCATTGGCCGGAAAAAAGCTGCCGAACTGAAAAAGAAAAGTATTTTTCAGCATATATCACATGGTATGAAACTGAATAATGAAAGAATTGAAATAATTAATGCCAAATATAAAACGAATACCGAAGTGGTGATAACAGATTTAAGCGACGCAGATAACAACCCTTGCGGAACATCAGTAACCATAAAACTCCTTATCCAATGAAGACCCTAAAAGCCGTAATTATTGATGATGAAGCAGATGCGGTAAGCCTTTTGCAGTTGCAATTGTTTAAACACTGCCCGCAGATCACCAACATTTCCACTTATACCAACCCGGTTGCGGCACTGGGGGATATCAAATTATTAAACCCCGACCTGCTTTTCCTGGATATTGAAATGCCCTTAATGAACGGCTTTGAAGTTTTACAAAACCTGGCCCCATTTAATTTTGCGGTAATATTTGTTACAGCTTATAATCAATACGCTATAAAAGCCTTTAAGTTTAATGCGATAGATTACTTAGTTAAACCAATTGACACCAATGACCTGGTTGAAGTTGTAAAGCGTGTGCAGGAAAAACAAACCATTACCAATAACCAGGTAAGCGCGTTACAAAAACAAATGCAGGGCGAACCTATTAACAAAATTGCCATCTCATCGCACACGGGAGTCTCATTTGTTGATTTGAATGATATTATTTATGCAGAGGCCGACAGCAATTATTGCACTTTGATATTAACTGATGGAAAACGTTTTGTTATCTCTAAAACGCTCAAGGACTTGCAGGAACTGCTGGAAGAAAGCCATTTTTTACGCATACACCGGCAGTATATCATCAACCTAAACCACGTTCAGCACCTCGACCGCACAAAATCTATCCTCACCATGGTAAACAAAGCCGAACTAATAGTGGCAAGGAACCAGAAAGACAAACTGGTTGAAATGTACAAGTGGCTTTAGGGTGGTCATTAGTCATTGTGTCATTGGTCATTAGCAAATCAGGTTATCCACAAACCATTGACCAGCGACTAAATAACCTTCGCTAAATATTTTTACCGTTTACATGCCAATAGCCGTCCCCTGCTCATTCAACGGCTTTTTCGCAATATTTTTTAATATTTTTAGATAACCATGAAAATACCGTGTTTTTACGGTATTGATAGTTATAATAAAAATTCAACTTTATTGCAATTAATAATCCGGGCCGCATCCCGGTACATTTTCAATTAATCCTAAAACAAATTACATGAAAAAAGTTTACTACACCCACAGTTTCAAACTACTATTCTTTTTTTTAATAGCAGGTATGTTTACCCAAAGCGCATATGCGCGCACGCCTGTCAATAGCAGCGTTTCAAATAATAGCATAGCACCGCCGACAATTACCTCATTGAGCCCGGCATCGGGACCTGTTGGTACTTTAATAACAATAACAGGCACCAATTTTGGCAACTTAACCGGCTTTGATATTGGGGGCAAACTTGCGGTGGTGATATCAAATTCAGGTACACAATTGGTTGGCCTTGTTATGCCCGGGGCAGCAACCGGGGCAGTGATAATTACTACTTCATTAGGCGAAGTTTTTAGCAGTAGCAATTTTACCGTTACAGCCACGTCTTATCCTTCAATGCAGCAGGGTAGCAAGCTGGTGGGTACCGGGGCAACAGGGGCTTCGGAACAGGCGGCTTCGGTTGCTGTTAGCGCCGATGGCAATACAGCGGCTGTTTATGGACCAACCGATGGAGCCGATGATGGCGATATAGGCGCTGTTTGGATATTTGTACGCAGCGGCGGGACATGGGTGCAACAAGGTGCAAAATTGGTTGGTACAGGACATGTAGGACCTGCGGGGGACGGTGTAAATTTAGGTTCCATGGCACTAAGCGCGGATGGCAATACAGTATTGGTAAGTAACGGTTATGATAATGGGGGCACGGGGGCAGCGTGGGTATTTACAAGGAGCGGGGGTACCTGGAGCCAGCAGGGGGATAAATTAGTGGCAATCGGCAATTCGGGCGGAGCCGGGCCGATGCAGGTAGCTTTAAGCGCCAGTGGCAACACTGCGGTAGTCAGTCACGAGGACGACAACTCCGAATTCGGCGCAGTTTGGGTTTTTACGCGTAGCGGCAGTATCTGGACACAGCAAGGGAATAAACTGCTTCCTTCAGACAATACAGGGGCGCCGCTGATAGGATATTCGGTTGCTATAAGCGCCGATGGCACGACCATTATGGCCGGCGGAAGAAACGATAACAACTTCAAGGGGGCAGCATGGATATTTACCTTAAGCGGCGGGGCCTGGACCCAACAGGGAAGCAAATTGGTGAGCACGGGATTGTATGATCAGGGATGGTCGGTGGCTTTAAGCGCCGATGGAAATACAGCCGTTGAGGGGGCTGGGGCAGTGGGTGCCAACACGAATGGCGCGGTTTCGGTATACACCCGTGGCGGGGGCGCCTGGACGCTGCAGGGGGCTAATTTGGTTGGAACGGGGTTTGTCGGGAATTATCCCTACCAGGGTACTTCTGTAGCAGTTAGCGCTGATGGGAATACTTTAATTGAAGGTGTCTCTAATGATAATGGGGACCAGGGCGCAATATGGGTTTTTACCCGTAGCGCAGGTGTATGGGCCCAACAGGGTGCAAAGTTTGCAGGAACAGGCGTTGTGTCGCCCCCCGTGGCACAGGGTGTTTCAGTAGCATTAAGCGGCGATGGCACGACAATGGTCGAGGGCGGCTTTCTTGATAATGGCGATATAGGGGCTGCCTGGGTATTTACCGCCGCCTCAAATAACGCGGCACTTGCCAGCCTTTCTATAAGCAGTGGTACACTAAGCCCTGCATTTGCAACCGGTACAATAAATTATACGGCATCTGTAGGTAATACAATAACATCGATAACTATAAAATCGACTACCAGCGACCCTACAGCTACCGTAACGGTTAACGGCGTAACAGTTACTTCCGGGTTAGCCTCAGCGGCAATCCCCTTAAACGTAGGGGCAAACGTAATTACAACCATAGTAACGGCACAGGATGGCACTACCACCAATACCTATACAATAGTAGTAACGCGTGCATTACCGGCGGCGCCAAATATCAGTTATGGCGGCCCGCAAACGTACACTGCCGGAATTGCAATTACCGCTTTATCGCCTGTGAACGCAGGTGGTGCGGTACCTGTTGCGGCTTATGGAAAAACCAGCACTTTTTACCAGGGCAACGGCGGCACTCTGAATGGCCCCCAGGGGATCGCGGTGGATGCGCAGGGCAATGTATATAGTTCGGCACATCACACCATATACAAAATTACACCGGCCGGGGTGATATCTGTACTGGCCGGGAGCGGGGTGGCCGGCAATAACAACGCGCAGGGCGCCCTGGCCAGTTTTAACGCGCCCATAGGCATTGCTGTGGACGGGCAGGGAAATGTTTATGTGGCGGACAGCGGCAATAATTTGATAAGGGAAATCTCGCCGGCCGGCTTGGTAACTACACTGGCTGGCAATGGCGTTGCGGCTATCAAAAACGGCCCTAACCTCACTGCAAGTTTTAATGACCCGGCGGGGGTAGCTGTAGATAATGTAGGAAATGTTTACGTGGCTGATTTAGAACCAGATGCAAGCGGCAACTATGGCCTTCGGAAAATTAGTCCCGCAGGCATGGTAAGTACTATAGCCAACCCCACTTCGCAATTTGGCGGCACATGGGGTACGGGCAATGGGGCTGTAAACCCTTTAAACTTTTTTGCATTAACGGTTGATGCTGCAGGCAACGTATATGTAACAGGCGGCAACAGTGGAGTGATAGATAAAATTACGCCGACTGGTGTTGTGAGCACCTTTGCCGGCAATTTCGGCGTGCAAAGTGAATTGGACGGTACACCCGACAAGGCTACTTTCAGCAACCCGGTAGGTTTAGCGGCTGATGCTGCGGGTAACCTGTATGTTAGTAATAACTCTGCTGTAAGAAAAGTAACCCCACAAGGCATTGTAAGTACGCTTGCCGGGTTATATCCAAACCAGGGGAGTACCGATGGCACGGGTGCTTCGGCAACATTCAGCCTTAACCCCGGGGGCGTTGCTGTTGACGGCCAGGGCAATGTTTATTTAGCCGATAACGGCAATCTTTCTATCAGGAAAATATCAGCAGTGGGCTACGCTTTAAATACAAGTTTGCCGCAAGGCCTGGCATTTGATGCGACTAAAGGCGCGATAAGCGGTACACCTGGCGCAGCCAGCCCGGCAACAAACTATAGCATAAGCGCTTATAATCTTGGCGGCAGCAGTTCCGCAGCCCTGAATATTACAGTTGGGACAAGCGCTAACCTTGCTAAATTAGTTTTAAGTGCGGGCACATTGAGCCCGGTTTTTGCAAC
>JABDCF010000046.1 GCA_013288235.1 Bacteroidota bacterium
CAATCTACTCACCCCGACTACTCCGCCTTTAGGCGGATGGTCGACCCTCTATTCGGCAAGCCGGAAAGAGGGTAAAAAAGCCATTTTCTTAACTAAATGACTTAAGACTTCCGACTTTCGACTCAAGACTTAGAACCGCTCAACCACACCACTGTTTGCTCCGATACATGCGCCTGCCCTATAATATCCCTGTACAATTCGGGCCTCCTTGCTTTGCGGTACCGATAACCGCCTGCTTTTGTAAGTTTGTCGGGGGTAATGGTCGCTATCACGATGTCATTATCCAGCTTCCGGCATTCGGCAATAATATCGCCATAGGGGTCGAGGATCATAGAGCAGCCGTTTTTCAACTGCTCGCCATCCATCCCTATAGCATTGGCAAAAATGGCATAAACAGCATTGTCATAAGCTCGTGAAGGCAGCCATTTCATCAGCCATTCGCGCCCTTTCAATCCGTCGAATTCGTGGCGGAGGGATGTTGGGTCCAGTTCCCTGTTATTCCATAATTTGGGGTCAACAAACCCTGCGCCCGGCCTGGTTGAAGGGGTACACATGGTTACGTGCGGCATAAAAATAATATCAGCGCCAAGCAAAGCCGTAGCCCTTACATTTTCAACAACATTATTGTCATAGCATATCAATATGCCGCATTTCCAGCCATAAAGGTCGAAAACAACATATTCATTGCCTGGTGTTATATGAGCGTTGATAAACGGGTGCAGCTTCCTGAATTTGGCAACAAGGCCGGTTTTATCAACGCAAACGTAGGCTTTGTAAACCTTTTCGTCCGCATCCTTCTCAAAAAGACCAGCTAAAACTACGATGTTATTTTCGCTCGCAATTTGCTCCAAATGTTTTATTGAAGGCCCGTCCGGGATAAATTCGGCAAGGGCAAGCATTTGCTCACGCGAAAAGTTTAACGCAAATGAATACCCGGTTATGGAGCATTCATGAAACGCTATAACATCGGCGCCCTCGCTTGCAGCTTTTGCCGAAAGTTGGCGGATAGTTTCAAGATTATAAGCCTTGTCGCCGCTTTTATGTTCAAACTGGGCTGTTGCAATTTTCAGGTTTTCCATCTGGTTTTCTCCCGGGTACCAGGATTTTAATTGTTTGCTAAAGTAAGTTTTAGACATCAATTTAACGGCATTTTTCAAACCAAAATCAAAAATTATGAGGAGATATTTTAACCATTTTCCATTTTTATCACGTGCTAAACGTATTTAGGGTGTGATAAAAAATCCATTTCCGAAGGCTAAATGCGTTTAGGGCGTGATAAAAAAATCAATTTTGAAGGCTAAACCCATTTAGGGCGTGATAAAAAATCCGGTTTTGAAGGCTAAACCCATTTAGGGCGTGAGAACAATTAGATGTATTTTTTATGTAAACGACTGTAAATTAAGCAAATATACAAAAAACAGTAAAAAATAGCAAGTTTTTCGCACGCTTTTAAGCGTTGAGGATTATTTTAGGTTTTAAACACCTTCTATCTCACGTCTCAAATCTCGTGTCTCACATCTCTCAAACAAACTGGTATTGCAAGATAGCCACAACATAAGACGAGGTTACCTTTATGTTATGTTTTAGGTGCAAGGGTACCTCCAAAAAATCACCTTCGCCTAATTTAAACAGCTTGTTACCAACTGTGCATTCGCAATGGCCTTTCAGAATCAAGAAGCTTTCCAGGAAATCCTCATGATCTTCTTCGGGCACATCCATATTGGTAACCACCAGCATTTGCTGATAATGATCGTCATTCCTCACCACGTTCAATGTAAAATCATCCGTCGGAACATCGGGTACCAGGTACGCTAAAGTTTTTAACCAGGCTTCGTGGTCCGAGTTTTCGTCAATCGGCGGTAGGTTGTTAATATCAAACACAACTTCATCAAAACCCAATGAAGCCAGTATTCTTTGTTTAATATGAACGCTGGGTTCTATAGCGCCGGATGCAGCGAGTTTTTCCGTTGCCAGTTCAACAGCGGTAAGTTCCGCCTTAACTTCAGGATAAAGCATGGTCATCTGGATCAAAAATGCCTGGTCTTCTTCATTTAGCAAACCCAGGCAATATTCTTCCAGCACGCCGCTTTCTATATATTTTTGTACATCCATTTGTTAAGTACGGTTAACTCTTGTTCTTTAACCAATAACTCGTATTATTATTGTGTTGCTACCAGTTACGGAAACAGCGGCTTCAAAGTTTCAAGAAAAATTACCGGCCGGGAGTTTTTGTTTTGTAATACAAAGATAATCAATACCGACGGAACAGGCAAGCTGTAGTGCCTGCATTCAGGGCAGCCGCATTGAATGAAGGCCCGAGAGGGCCTGAGCGCACTGTTTCAGGATTTTTTTATAAACAGGAACCTCAACTATTTCGGGATTAACGTTATGATTGTTCAAAATAAGATTTACTACCTTTAGCTAATTCATTTTATTTGCTGAAAATACTGTATTTGCAGCTTATTAAAACATAAATTAGTCGCAGGTATAAATTAGAAAATGAAATTCAGGATAGCCCGCCATACTACAGACCTTAACCGTATCATCGATTTTTACGGCAGGGTTTTGGGCTTAACAGTTTTGGGCGACTTTAAAGATCATCACCACTATAACGGCGTTTTTTTAGGCATCCCCGGCGCCGACTGGCACCTGGAGTTCACTGTATCCTATGCATCCCCCAAACATCAGCCCGATGACGACGACCTGCTGGTATTTTATGCATCCTCCCTTGCTGAATTTGCCGAAATTAAAAAGCGGTTTATTATTAATAATGTTAAACATGTTAAGCCCCAAAACCCTTATTGGGAAAAAAACGGGATCACCTTTGAAGATCCCGATGGTTACAGGATCGTAATCTCGGTGATACGTAGCTTGTAGTTTCTAAATTCGAAGTCAAAATCTCAAATTAGGAGTGTTCGAAAGATTTTTAAAAAGCTGTGGCAACGTGCGATTCCTTCCTTGGGGTTTAAGTTTACCCATAAAAATGAGGAGCATAAGTTACTTTGTTAATGAAAATTCGGCTACCACCAGACGTTCCTATGGAACGTAAAAGCATTTTTTTCACCTGTTTATACCAACCAGGTGTCCCGACAGGAGACTTTTTTTGTTCTTTCATCCCATCGGGATGTTTGGTTGGTAGAAAAATGATGGGTTACATATACGCTCCATAGGAACGTTTGGTGAAATTGACCATTATATCCATCTAAGCAAGTTTTATGGGTAAACTTAAACCCCTTGGAGGGAGTTTTGGCGGCAATTCAAATCTTTCGAACACTCGTAATCTCAAATCCGGAAAATCCCCCAAATTATTTCCAATTTACCGTAGCGTTGTATTTTTTCTTAAAATATAAGTAAAAACTATTTGTAAAAATCCCTATAAAAGGTGATTGACCGCAATGTGCAAAGGTTGTAGTTTTAATAAGTTTTAATTGCCAGCATTAATGCTGCCAAATTATATTTTATATGAACAAAATACCCTGTAATTACATCAACTTCCGGGCAGGTTTTAATAGCACTGGTGCTTGTTTAACAGTTTTTTCACCATTTACTAATAAAAAATAATATGTTCATATGATTGACCCCCAATAAATTAAGTGACAGTTTTACTGTAAGTAATTGTGCTGACTATTTAAGGAGCGGCAAACCTCCTGAAATTGATTTATAACGGCCGGCAAACTAAAGTTGTTACAAAACCGGTAGCCAGGCCACACAAAATATTGAGTAGTTACACGTGTACATTCAGGTAGTTTTACGCTTGTGCCAGCCGTGTTTTAAAGGTTATTTTGCCTGATATTCAAACGCTTACTTAAATAAACAATAGTGCATCGACAATAATTATAACCGCGAAAAAAGTTAACCACAAAAAACAATAACTCAAAATTAGTATCATGAAAACAATTTATTTTTTTGCATTTACTGCACTCGTGCTCATTTTTGCGTCGTGCCGCAAAGATGCCAGCAAACCTGCAAATGTAGATAATGGGTCGATTACGCAATCCGAAACTTCTTTTATTACCACAAGCACAGGGAGCATCCTTTATATCGGCAGTACCCTTCCAAGTCTTTCTTTGGGCGCTGTCGGGAACTTTTACCTTGATGTAACCAACGGGATGGTTTACGGCCCCAAAACAGCTACCGATTGGGGGAAAGGCTATCCGTTAAAGGGGCCTATCGGGGATACCGGGCCAGCGGGAGCAGCCGGAAGCAAAATATACAGCGGCACTGGTGCGCCGGATCCAACACTTGCAAATGTTGGCGACTATTACCTGGATAAAGCTGCCAGTATGTTGTACGGCCCAAAAACAGCAACAGGATGGGGGACGCCTCTGAGCATTTTAGGTCTGCAAGGCCCGCAGGGACCAGCCGGACCGCAGGGCCCGCCAGGAAATGCCAATGTATTGACTACCGTATTCACCATTACCAACAGCCAGTGGTTATGGAATTCGCAGTATGAGTTTCAGACAAGTCCATCAAGCTATACTGAATACTTTACCAGATATTGCGATAATTCAGTGCCTTCCATTACACAAAATGTTTTGGATGATGGTATGGTGCTGGTTTACTTTACGCCAAATACGAGCAATAACACTAATCAATGGGCGCCATTACCTTATGAGTTTACGGATGGCAGCGGCAACTTTAATTACGAAATTGCCTATGAAACCAATGTAGGCACAGTAAGATTACATTATTTCTTTGTTCAGCTGGTGGCATCGGCTACTATACCCGTACTGTCTACTTATACTATATCGACCTATAGCTTCAAAGTGATTGCAGTAACAGGTACGTTAACCGCAGCGTTAGGCAAGAACCACATTAAACTGACCGATTACCAGGCAGTAAGCAGGTTTACCGGCGTATGGCAACAGGATAAATAATATCATTAAAGTTTTTTATACCTATGGAGTGCGGCCGTTGCGGGGATAACCTGCAGCGACCTTTTTTATTTATTGACCCGATTGGCGCTGCCATTAAGTTAAGAAGTTAATAACGAACGCCGAATTTTGAACGCTGAATGCCGAAGTAAGAAATTTTGAAAACCTATATTCAAAATTAATCTGATAGGTTGTAGGGTTAGGGTGGGTTAAAAGGAACTGATACGCTGATTAACGTGTTAATGTGCCGCAGCAAAATCAGGTATTTTCCGCATGGCAAATCAGGTAGTTTTACGGTTATAAAACAGCTTTTTATTTTATTCCTTTACATTGTTAATAAAGGATTTGGGTTTAGTTAGTTGGTGGCCGTTGCAGTTAATTATGCAGCGGCTTTTTTTATTGCCGTGTGACAAATTTCGCACTTTAATCATTTATAAATAAAAGGGCATCGTTAAAAAATGCATTGTTGCTGTTAAAATTAATTTGCCTATACCAGCCCGGGTAATATAAAATAATATGTTTTGTGCCGTTTACGTGCCTCACTTAATAAACTCCTATGATTGACAGCCAATAAATAAAATTACAGCTTTGTAATCAATTGCAACGCTCATCCTGTACGCCCGTTTTGAGTTTAGGCTTAAGCAGCAGGATAGGCTGGGGCAGTAAATTATTACCTATTAGTAGCCGTTGCGGGGGGGCCTGCAACGGTTTTTTTATTAGGGTATGGATAGGTAAGATTTTGACATTCTCTTGTGTTTCTTTCACCTTTCCCCTTTCGCCTTTCACCTTTCGCCTTTCGCCTTTCTGCTTTCCCCTTTCACTTTTCGCCTTTTACCTTTCACCTTTCCCCTTTCGCCTTTCACCTTTCACCTTTCTGCCTTTCTGCTTTCACCTTTTCCCCCTACCTTAGCGCAAATGATTTTCGATTTCCGTTTAAAGGTATTTTACACAGTAGCGCAAAGGCTAAGCTTCACTAAAGCTGCGGCCGAACTATTTATTACCCAGCCTGCAGTTACCAAACATATCAAAGAACTGGAGCAGCAGTTGAATGTACAATTGTTCAGGCGGAACGGTAACAGCATTGTGCTAACCACCGCCGGGAAAATACTACAGCAATATGCCGAAAAAATATTCCATACCTATACTGAGCTTGAAAATGAGCTGGCGCAGCTGAATAATATAGAAGCCGGCACCTTGCATATTGGTGCAAGCACAACGGTGGCGCAAACCATCCTGCCAAAAATATTGGCGATATTTAAAAAAACCTACCCGGCCGTTAATTTTACTTTCATCCAGGGAAACACCGATGTAATAACCCAATTGGTATTAGCCGAAAAAATTGATATCGCCATTGTTGAAGGCGCGGCCCATCATCCGCAGATAGCTTACGCCCCATTTGCCAAAGATGAGATCGTACTGGTAACGCGCGCCAATAACCAGTTATCAAAAAAGCCGGAGATCACACCCAAGCAATTACTAAATATCCCACTGATACTGCGTGAAGCCGGCTCGGGTACGCTTGATGTCATCTTTAGCTCACTTAGCAACGCCGGTGTCAATCCAAAAGACTTAGATATAGAAATACAATTAGAAAGCAGTATCGCTATAAAACAATACCTGTTGTATTCAGATACCGCTACTTTTCTATCCATCCAGTCCGTTATCAGCGAATTAAAGTATAACGAATTGAGCATCATTGAAATAAAGGGCCTCGAAATTTTCCGCACCTTCCAGTTTATTCAACTACACGGCAAAAACTCCAAACTCATCGATCTTTTCAAACGTTTTTGCCTCGCCAATTATAACTTAAAGTAATCGGCAATTACTATTTATCATTTGCGCCAGGTTATAATAACCAGTAGGTTTGGTCATTAAATAATGGTTAGTTTATTTGGTTGAATATGAATCGTTTTCAATCACTAATTCACTAATTCAATAATTCAATAATTAATGATAACTACTGATATTTGCATAATAGGCGCCGGCCCCGTAGGTTTATTCGCGGTTTTTGAAGCAGGATTATTAAAAATGCGCTGCCATTTGATAGATGTATTGCCACAGGTGGGTGGACAGCTTTCCGAAATTTACCCTCAAAAACCAATTTATGATATTCCCGGCTTCCCAACTATAAATGCC
Organism: Bacteroidota bacterium; assembly: GCA_013288235.1. Classification (GTDB taxonomy): domain Bacteria; phylum Bacteroidota; class Bacteroidia; order Sphingobacteriales; family Sphingobacteriaceae; genus Mucilaginibacter. Next base: position 7,011 of record JABDCF010000046.1, read on the forward strand.
CAACAGCTTGTTGATGGCTTGATGGAGCAGATAGAACCCTTTAAGCCCACATTTTCATTAGGCGAGCGGGTGAACGAATTGCAGCAACTGGAAGATGGATCATTCATTATCCAAACCAGCGATGGCACCGAAGTACATAGTAAAGTGGTGGTAATAGCCGGCGGGCTTGGTTGTTTTGAACCACGCAAACCCGCTATTGATAATTTGGAGGCATTTGAAGGCAGGGGAGTAGCCTATATGATAAAAAATCCTGAAGCCTATCGTGGCCGCAAAGTGGTACTGGCAGGCGGCGGTGATTCAGCACTCGACTGGACGATATTTTTAGCTGATATAGCTGAGGAAGTTACCCTGATACATCGCGGCGATACCTTTCGGGGGGCGCCTGATTCTGCCGAAAAAGTTTTTGAACTTGCCAAAGAAGGCCGTATTAACCTTGTGTTGCAGGCCCATATAAAAGCCATTAACGGCAACGGCCATTTGCAGGAAGTGCACATAGTTGACAAGGACAATGAAACCAGTACAATCGCCGCCGACCATTTGATCCCATTATTTGGCCTCACACCAAAACTTGGCCCGATTGCCGAATGGGGGCTTAATGTAGATAAATCGGCCATTATGGTTGATGCTTTAGACTACAGCACCAACGTAAAAGGTGTTTATGCCATTGGCGATATTAATATTTATCCCGGTAAGCTAAAGCTTATCCTCTGCGGTTTCCACGAGGCTGCATTGATGGCCCAAAGCGCATTTAAACAGGTTTACCCTGATCAAAAATTAAGCTTTAAATACACTACCGTTTACGGCGTAACAGCGTTTTAGGGAGGAGGTAAAAGGCAAAAGGTAAAAGGCGAAAGGTAACCTTTTCTTATCACTCCCCCTCTTTAGCCTTTTACCTTTACCCTTTCGCCTTTAACCTTACTAATATGATTACTTTAACTATTGAAGATAGAAACGGACACCGCGAGCCGGTAGAGATTCCCGAAGGCATCAGCCTTAGCCTGATGGAGGTTTTAAAAGCATCAGATCATAATATACTTGCTACTTGCGGCGGCATGGCGCTTTGTGCAACCTGTCACGTACAGGTACTTGAAGGCCCCGAGCAATATTTCCACCCATCAGACCTTGAGCTTGATTTGCTCGATACCCTGCCGGATGCGGGCTATGATAGCCGTCTGGCCTGCCAGTTAAGGATAAGCGAGGATATGGACGGGATGGTATTCAGGATAAAGGGGGAAGAATAAACCGTGGAATCAAACTTCGCAGGTTTGACGATCTTTAAATTGCAGCTGCAAGTTTACTTATGTCACTATCTACAATTAACTGATCTTCAGGTTTAACCGGATAATATTTATTTAAAAGCATCTTTATCAATAAATAACTTTGGGTAGATTGTACAGGAGGCGAAGCCAGTTCGTCGATAAGTAAACCCATCAATTTGTTTTTTTTTGCCTCATACTGGCTGATCATAAAATCAGAATTACCAAGTTGATAATGAAGCGAAATCAACTCATCCAATTTCTTGACATCTTCTATCAAGTCCATTAGCTTGTATATTTCAACCTTTTTCATCTATTCAAATTTACATATTTATTTCTAAAAATCCTTTTTTCAACTTATTGCCAATTCTATTTCTTCTTGTCCTGTTAAAATGGTTCATCCAATATGCCGCATCGGCCAGGTATAATGGATGATATTTATGATTAGGTGGATAGATACTGACAATATAAGCGTCAACCCCGAACGTATTTTGAGAAGCAGGGTGTTTATAATCTATTAGTTGATTTTTTAAGGCATCAATAACCGAAAAATCGATAAACGTTACAATGTCAATATCGTTCGGCTCAAATTTTTTTGAGGTAAAAGAGCCATCAACCCATTGTTTGAGGTTTTCATTTTTGCAAACTTCTTTAAGTGCATTTGAATAGGAAATATAATTTTCAAATAATTCCTTCCTTTTAGTTGTTTGGATATCAGTTACAAATACCTGTTCTAATTCTGAAATATCAGATTGAATATTACTATCCGGAATTAATAGACCAATAGAATTAAAATTAAGCATAGCAAAACACAGACATCGTAATTAAATCATTAAAGTTTAAATATCTATTTTGAAGCACCCTCACCAATTCGCCGGAAACGGGATATTCTTTACGCTCAGCGCTTTAAAATCTTTTATCTGGTAATCCCTGCCGGCATCATTATACATAAAAAATGGATCGGTTTTAAAGTGCTCATAATCAGCCATCAGTTGCTGTTTTAAGCCAAGTAGCCGGTTTTCATAAACAGCATCATACGCCGATGGGACGAGCATTAGCTTTTCAATATACCCGAGCAAATTATAACAGGTAGTAAATTGGCCGCAGGCAATTATACAAGCTTCGCTGTGTTGCTGCGTGGTATTTGCCTCGTCAAACCATAAAGTGGTGCCCATATTGAAGGCGGTTTGGGCAACAATTTGTATATCGCGACTTGGGTTTAAAAATGGCGTTGGCGGCGGGTTTTGTCTCCGGTAAAGGTCGCTGGAAAAGGCAAGATCATAAATGTGATTGCCTTTGCCGCGGTTTTTCCATTCAGGCGAACCGTAAAATTTATTATAAAGCAGCTGCCTTATCCTTTTCAAAAAGACACTCATATTCAGCAACAGCATAGAATCTATGCGAGCCTGCAGCATTTGTTTAAGCACTACAAGTGGTGTTTTGGTAAAATACCGCACCATTAATTGAATGATCTTTTCGGTAAACCCATTCGGCGATTTTGAAACCGCCGAAAGTTTTTTCTTTAATAACGAGACTACCCATAAAAATATCGCAGGAATAACAACGATTATGCCGCCAATGATATCTAAAACAGGGCAATGATAATAGAGCCCTAAACCAATAGACAGGGCCGCCAGGATAAACGCAATGGTCATCATCCAGTTTATACCTGTTAAGGTTGTGCCCGTGTGTTTAGGTTGCGGCGGTACCACATAAGGCGATATAAAATAACTGCCCACATCATTTACCAGCATAAAATCAAACGGACTAAAAGTGGTTTCGCGCCTGATGCGCCGTCCGTCGGCATACATCATACTTTGCAGGCCCTGGTTATCGGTAATGCCGCCATCCATTAAACCTAACTGCTTTGCGTCAATAAATTGCCTTTCTTTTTTATCGCCTGTTTGCGGTTTCAGTGTAATGGCATCTTTTAACTCATCTTCGGTTAAATAATTGTGCGTAAAATCATCAGGGAAAACAATGGGCTCAAACCCGCCCGGGAAACAGGACGATGCAGCCAGCGCATCGCCCAATTTTATTTTTTGTGCGGTTTCATGCGCTATAAAAATGTTCTCGTTGCCGTATTTATAATAAGGGTCGGTTGCCATATCCGGCACCAGTTTTATATCCTGCCTGAACGAAAGCCCGGTATAAAATTCAGTAGTATTAAAGCAAACTTCCTGCAGGTGCCCGCCGGCGTTATAAAGCGCCTGCAGGTCATGCCCCTCAAAAATTGCTTCATCATAGGCCATCGAAAACGCGTTGATTATGTTTCTCGCTTTCTTCGAACCCTTTTCCCAGCGTTTTTTATCAGCTAAAATTACCAGGGCCTTTTCAAGGATACGGTCGCTGGTAAGCGTTTCAAACAATTTAACATAAAACAACCCGAAAGCTTTACCCCTGGCGCTGTACAGGGCATATAATGTTGTGGGTATTGTGCCGCCTGATGCCGACGACATATAAGTTACCCGCTGTAAAAGCGTATTACCGCTAAGGGTATCTGCACCGTCAAATTTTATTTTGTTTAGGTAGGATAAAACACCCAATCCAAAAGAAGCAGCACGAAAGCCGCCGCCAGAAAATGCCAGCGCAATATTTTCAAAAGGTTTAATGGTGGCAACCTGCAAATAATCTTCTGCCGAGTTACCCTGTGGAGCAGCTTTTTCCATGTAAAAGGCTTTAAGGTTTATGGATATAAATTTAGGTAATAATTAATGATAAGTAAATAAATTGGAAATGTTTTTTGAATGATATGGCTTTTATGTTCACCTTTATAAGCGGACATTAAACAAGTTCTATAATATGAAAAAAATCATCCTGCTGCTTATTGTGGCTGCCCTTTTCCTCTCAACGAACCGCGTTCATGCACAAAGTGATTGGGTGAATTATAAAATCGATAGTAAGTTATCAGTTAAGCTTCCAAATCAGCCCGCCTCGGCAAACGGGGCAACAACGGTACAAACTAAAGATAGTTTAACTTGCTTTGTTATGGTAATAAACATGATGACCGCGGGCAAGATTGATTCGGCCACATTAGCCAATTTAGCCCCAACGGATGACTTCACTAATGGCATAAAAGCAGGTATGCTGGGGAAATTACCCGGAGCTACCCTGGGCGACGTTAAAACCGGTAAATGGAATGGCTATTATTGTTATAACATTGATGGATATACTTCTAAGAAGTTAAGGCTCTATTTTTACATCATAATAATAGGGGATGATGTTTATTGCCTGGGAACTATTTTTCCTGAAAAGTTAGGTGCCAAAAGCAAAGACGATTTTTTTAACTCACTGGCTTTGAATTAAAGGCATAGGAAAATCGTGTTTAATTGATTCAAATAATTTCCATCAAGGTTGCCTCACGTGTAGGGCGACCACAAGGGATCGCCCCTACGATCTTTTTTATTGCTATATGATAATATGTCGATTTTAATCCCGGATAAATTTTAAACAATATGTAGGGGAGACCCTTGTGGTCGCCCTTGGAGAACAGAATTATGTAAAGCCATTTTTCCTGATTAAAGGCGTATTACATTTGCTAATTCAGTATTTTGATATACATTTGATATATAAATCCTAATGTATATCAAACCATGAAAGAGAAAGATAATGACATTGCCAACAGGATTGCCTATATCCAAATTACCTTAGCCGCTATAAACGGCAAATGGAAGCTGCCCATCTTAATGTCGATGTATGGCGGAAAAAGCAGGTTCAGGGATATACAACGTAATATTCCCAAAATTACCACACGCGTACTTTCAAAAGAGCTGAAAGACCTTGAAGCGAGCAAACTAATTATCCGCATTGTTCATGATAGCTATCCGGTATCCATAGAATATAAACTCACTACCTATAGCTATACCCTTACCCCGGTAGTTGACGAAATGATAAAATGGGGCAAACAGCAAAGCAAAGGGGGGCTTTGATTTGGGATTTGAGATTTACGACTTACGATTGTTTTAATTTACCCACAACAAATGCGTACTATACCAAAACCACTTGAAGGCGAATACCCGCCATACGCCATTATGTATATGAGGCTGATCCCGGACGGACAAGTTTTACAATATTTGCGTGATAATTTTATCGCTGTAAAAGAACTTATCTATAGCCTGCCCGAAAAGACCTTGTACCACCGTTATGCCGAAGGCAAATGGAGCATAAAAGAAGTATTGATACATATCATCGATGACGAACGTATATTTGCCTACCGCGCACTCCGTTTTGCCCGCGGCGAACAACAAAACCTTATCGGCTTTGACCAGGATGCCTATACCGCACTTTCACAAGCCGATGAGCGCGACCTGGATAATATTTTTGAAGAGTATGAAGCCGTCCGCCGCTCAACTATAGCACTGTTCAACGGCCTGCCCGAAGAATCATTAACACGGATGGGGAAAGGGACAGGCACATTTAATAATGCCACGGTAAGGGCGCTGGCCTACCACATCGCCGGGCACGAACAGCACCACATTAATTTGATAAAGGAGCGGTATTTGATGGAAGTTTAATTAACTATTGAAACGCGTAATAATTCTTCTGCTAAATATTTACGCCAAGTATTGATGAAAGCAGTTCCCTGAATTTGTTATATTCAACAGTCGTTTGGTCTGAAATTTTATCTAAATGGAAGAAATGACTTGTTGTTGGCGATTCTGATTTTAAAAACGAATATTCAATATCGACACTAATAATGGTCATAAATTCAAAATAACCCCTTTGCCTTGCCTTTTGATGGCTTTTTTCAGCTTCGCCTATCCGATTATGGATATTGGAAATGTCTTTGCCGCCCTTTATTTCAATGGAAATCAATCCACGAGTGCCTGTCGATAGTTTTTCAATTATTTCGATGTCGGGATCTGATGAAAATTTAATTTCAACCGTTCTACCTGAGTCGTTTTTTATTTCAATGCTGGTCGGCGTCGAAGCCAAAATATAGCTTTTAACAAATTCTTTAATCAGGCTAAACGTTTTTTGGGTAGCAACCTGCCCATATTCATTATTCATTGACCCCCTAAACTGAGGCCCGACTGTGAGAAGTTGAAGGTCTGCTAAAGTGGAAATATTGAATTCTCCAATCTGAGTAACCAACGACTCTGCCGTGCTTATTAAACTTTTACAAAGCAGCTCTAAATTGTCGGTTGCAATTCTTGAGAGCTTTCCGCTATCTTCCATAGATCTAAAAGCGCCGAAAGGCCCCTTGGAATAGAATTCCTTTTGTGAAAAACCTAATAACAACCGGTAATAACCAATCAGAAAAGGATTGGCGGTTAATAGTATCGGTATGGGGAAAATAACCTCACCTCTTAATGAAAGAGAAGCTAATTTTTGCAGCGATTCTTCTGCAACATATTTATTGAGCTCAAAATCAATGTCCGAAATCTTGACTGCTTTAACGGTTTTACTTAACGCCCCATGAAAAAATAAATCCTTGATTGTTTTTAATCTGTAATGAAACCCGACTTGCAAATCGGCTGACAATATTGGATACGACACTTTATTTGGCATTATTTAATCTTCGGTTAGCAATATCAATATAATCCTGTTTAAGTTCGATACCATGGTACTTTCTGTTTAGCTTATTGGATACAACGCCAACAGTACCAGCGCCAAAAAAAGGATCGATGACAAATTCATTTTCCTTTGATGAAGCAGTAATTATTGGCTGTATTAAATCCTCTGGAAATGTGGCAAAATGCGCTTCTGGAAACGGCTCTGTGTTTACTTGCCAAACGGTCCTTTTATTCCGGGTCTTTCCTTTCTCTGCCGCAGGCTCCTTAATACTCTCATAATCATAGTAATAATCTTCTGATTTGGAAAATAGAAATACGTACTCATGAGATTGGGTCGGCCGGTCTTTTACAGACTCAGGTTGACAGTTTGGCTTATACCAGATAATATCCGATCTTAAATACCAACCATCGGCTTGCAAAGCAAAAGCTAAACGCCATGGGATGCCAATCAAATCCTTGGGTTTTAGTCCTCCCGGTGTTCGTGGCCTGTAAGACATTTCCCTCGCCGGATTTTTTTTATCCTCGGCCCTCCACGTTCTGTTTCCACTTGTATATGAATCGCCTACATTCAACCAAAAGGTTCCATCTGTTTTTAATTTTCTTTTAATAACCCTGAAAACTTTTACCAAATCATCGATATATTCATTCAAGCTTTCTTCTGCACCAATTTGACCATCATATCCATAATCTCTTTTACCCCAATAGGGCGGGCTGGTAATACATGCTGCATAAAAATTATCCGGGAGTTCTTTAACTACATCTCTCGTATCTCCATGTAATATTAAAGATTTACTCCATTTTTGTTTTTCGATTTCAATATCCGGGAATTCTATTGTTGCAAGCATATTATTTTATATAGACCAAATTTAGTAAAAGTCCGCGTAAGAAATTGATTTTATAATAATTCCTTCCAGTTGTCTGTGTCCTCACAGTCAACTATTGTCATTTACTTTCTATTACGGTAAGCTGTCTCGAAGGCCACAAACAGCGGCGGAAAAAAATCATCGAATCCCTAAATCATAAAAACGGCGTAGCCTTCTTGAACCCCACTAAAAATAAACAACATGTGAAAAATCTGCGGTCAGATTTGCATTTATATAAGCACTTATATAAATTGCGCCATGAATTTATATCAAAGCCTTGGTTACCTTGTTTTGGGCAGTCGCCTGCGGCGGCTGAGCGAAAGCTTTTTATCCGAAATTAACCGCGCCTATCAAAACGAAGGCATTGATTTTGATGCCAGCTGGTTCCCGGTATTTTATTTGTTATCGAAAAAGGGTTCGTTATCGATAAAGGAGTTGAGCGAACAAACAGAAGTTTCGCACCCGGCGGCAAGCCAGCTCATCACCAATTTAAAAAACAAAAAACTGGTTACCAGCGCCACTTGTACCGATGACGGCCGCAGACAACTGGTGCAATTAACCGATAGCGGCAGGGAACTGCTGGAACAAATACTACCTGTTTGGGATGCTGTTTTATTGGCTGCCGATGAACTGCTCGCTGATAATCCCGGTTGCCGCGAACTGCTGCCTGCAATAAGTACCCTTGAAAACGCTTTTAAAACGACAAGCCTGGCCGAAAGGATCAGTAGTAAATTAAACCTCGAATTAAAAACTGCAGCGCATGGCTAATACATTCAACTATGGCAGCAGCCATTTAACCATAGGCATTTGCCTTGATATTGCCGCCGGAAAAATCAGGGGTGTTATTGATAGTGAAACATCCGGAAGAGTACTCGCCTCCTGGCGCGAGGTGGAAAAAATTGTCCACGCACAAAACCCGGTTTATGGCATAAACACTGGTTTCGGCCCGCTTTGCGATACTCGCATTTCAGAAGCCGATACATCGTTGCTGCAAACTAACCTGCTCAAAAGCCACAGTGTGGGCGTAGGCAAGCCCATCCCGCACGAAATTGCAAAGCTGATGCTCATCACCAAAGTACATTCGCTGGCGCAGGGCTATTCGGGTATTGCGCTGCAAACTTTGGAGCGTATTATCTGGCATATCGATCATAATATTATACCGGTAGTGCCCGAAAAGGGCTCTGTAGGCGCCTCCGGCGATCTTGCCCCGCTGGCACACCTGTTTTTGCCGTTAATAGGCTTGGGCGAAGTTTTTGCCAATGGAGAAAGGCACCGTGCGGCAGATGTATTGCAATGGCATAATTTACCGCCTTTGGTTTTAGGTCCCAAAGAAGGCCTGGCACTAATAAACGGCACTCAATTTATACTTGCTTTTGCTGTAAAAGCAGTGCAAAGGTTAAATAATGCTTTAAATGTCGCTGATTTGATAGGCGCCATGTCATTAGAAGGACTAATGGGTTCTAAAAGACCTTTTGACCGACGCCTGCACCAATTGCGGCCTTATAAGGGTGCGAAGCTGGTAGCTAAAAGGCTATCCGCATTATTGGATGAGTCGGAAATATGTAACTCACATATCAACTGCGACAGGGTGCAAGACCCTTATTCCCTGCGTTGCATGCCACAAGTGCATGGCGCATCACGCAATGCATGGCTCCACCTTAAAGAATTAACCGAGATTGAGCTTAACTCTGTTACCGACAACCCGATTATTTTTGATGCCGAGGACACCATCAGTGGGGGCAATTTTCACGGGCAACCGTTGGCTATACCGCTGGATTATGCCACCATCGCGGCAGCAGAACTGGGTAATATTGCCGACCGCCGCTGCTACCTGATGAGCGAAGGCCGTTACGGCCTGCCAAAACTGCTCACGGATAATGCGGGCTTAAACTCCGGCCTGATGATACCGCAGTACACCACCGCCGCTTTGGTAACCGAAAATAAAACCCTTTGTTTCCCTGCCAGCGCCGATAGTGTGCCAACTTCATTAGGCCAGGAAGACCATGTTTCCATGGGTTCCATAAGCGGGCGCAAGCTGCACCAGGTAATTGATAATTTAGAATATATACAAGCCATTGAGCTGTTATATGCCGCACAGGCAATGGATTTCAGACGGCCACTTAAATCAACGCCGGTTATAGAGGCTTGCCATGCTTTGGTACGTGAAAAAGTTCCTTTTATTGATCACGACCGTATTTTTGCCGATGATATTAATGCACTGTACCAACCTATAACTGATGGAACATTTTTGGCCGTTGCAGAAAGCGAAGCGATAAAACATAATGTAAATTTGAACGATGACGAATTCGGAATTTATTAAAACCTACGCCAGTCACCCGGTGTACAAAGCGCCCCGGGGAATGACTTTGCATGCTAAAAGCTGGCAAACAGAAGCGCCGTTACGTATGCTGCTCAACAACCTCGACGGCGAGGTTGCCGAAAACCCGGATGAGTTGGTAGTTTATGGTGGCATAGGTCAGGCAGCCCGTAACCCGGAATCGTTGCGAAAAATAATTGAGCTGTTGCTTGAACTTGATGAAAATCATTCATTATTGGTGCAGTCGGGCAAGCCGGTGGGCATCATACGCAGCCATCCCGAAGCGCCGCGTGTGCTCATCGCGAATAGCAACCTCGTCCCTGCATGGGCAACCTGGGACCACTTTAACGAATTACGTTCAAAAGGCTTGATGATGTACGGGCAAATGACAGCCGGCAGCTGGATATATATCGGTACGCAAGGCATATTACAAGGCACCTACGAAACTTTTGTGGAATGTGGCCGCCAGCATTTTAATAATAACCTTACCGGTAAACTGATAGTAAGTGCGGGCCTCGGTGGCATGGGCGGCGCTCAGCCATTGGCCGCAACCATGGCCGGCGGCGTATTTTTAGGCGCTGATGTGGATGCCTCGCGGATACAAAAACGGGTAGATACGCAATACATCGATAAGATGACTTACTCGTACGAGGAGGCAGTCTCCTTGGTGCAGGATGCGATGAAAAAAGGTGAAACGCTGTCTGTAGGCCTGGTAAGCGATGCAGGCGACCTACTGGAAAGGCTATTGCAGGATAACATCATCCCAGATATCCTTACCGACCAAACATCAGCCCACGATCCGCTGAACGGCTATGTTCCCAATGGTTTAACGCTGACCTTAGCTTCGTTACTACGCAAAACCGACCCCGAAGAATACAAAAAACTTTCTTTCCAAAGTATGGCGCGCCATGTGGGCTTTATGCTGGCGCTGCAAAAACGCGGGGCAGTTACTTTTGATTACGGTAACAATATCCGCGAGTTTGCGCGGCAGGGCGGCGAAGCCGACGCCTTTAACTTCCCGGGCTTTACGCCCGCGTATATCCGCCCGCTGTTTTGCGAGGGCAAAGGCCCCTTCAGATGGGTGGCGTTATCAGGCGATCCGGAAGATATTTTTATAACCGACTGTGCCCTGATGGAAGCATTCCCGGAAAATAAACCATTGATCAACTGGCTCGAGAAAGCACAGCAAAAAATAGCATTCCAGGGACTGCCGGCACGTATTTGCTGGCTTGGCATGGGTGAACGCGAAAAAGCCGGGCTTTTATTTAACGACCTTGTAAAAACAGGCAAAGTAAAAGGCCCCATAGTAATAGGCCGCGACCATTTGGACTGCGGCTCGGTAGCATCGCCAAACCGCGAGACAGAAGCGATGAAAGATGGCTCGGATGCAGTATCCGACTGGCCTTTGTTAAATTTGATGGCCAATACAGCTGGCGGCGCAACCTGGGTGTCGTTTCATCATGGCGGCGGTGTAGGCATGGGCTATTCACAGCATGCCGGGATGGTGGTTTTGGCCGATGGCACAGACCGCGCAGCAACCTGCCTGCAACGCGTTTTGTATAATGACCCGGCAATGGGTATATTTCGCCATACAGATGCAGGCTACGATAAGGCAGCGGAATGGGCGGAGAAGTTTGGGTTGAAAGTATGGTGAGTGAGGGGAAAGCTTAAAGCAGAAAGCTAAAAGTGAGGAAAAGTTCCCTGCTTTTAACGTGATAGCTGAAAGCGGGGAAAATCTTTATTAATATTGAAACATATTTATTTGATAACAAGAAACTGGCTTAAGCTTTTTGCTTTAAGCTTTCTGCTTTCCGCTTGATAAAATGAAAAAACTAACAGGCCCATTCACCCAAATATTGCCCCTGACGGGCCTGCCTTTAAAAGGCCCGATAAAGGATGAAAAACTGCAAATTATCCAGAATGGGTGGGTATTGACCAATAACGACCGTATCATAACCATCGGCACGTTCGAGCGGTTGCATAAAGACCACCCATCGGCACAGGTAACCAAAATTGAAGGCAAGCATGTGCTGCTGCCTGGGTTTATCGATAGCCATACGCATATTTGTTTTGCAGGCAGCCGGGCAAAAGATTATGCTATGCGCCTTGAGGGCAAATCATACCTTGATATTTCAAAAGCTGGCGGTGGGATTTGGGATTCAGTAACCCAAACCCGCGCAACCGATGAAGAAACACTAACCGAATTATTAGTGCAAAGGGTTGAGCGCCACCTGGCCGAAGGTGTAACTACCATTGAGGTTAAAAGCGGTTACGGCCTGTCGGTTGCCGAAGAATTAAAACAATTAAGGGCCATAAAAGCGGCATCGTACAAAACAAAAGCTACCCTGGTGCCAACCTGTCTTGCCGCGCATATGAAACCAAAGGATTTTGATGGCGATGATGCCGAATACCTGGAACATGTCATATATGAACTGCTTCCTATCGTAAAAAAAGAAAACCTGGCCAACCGGGTTGATATATTTATTGAACAAAGTGCATTTAGGGCTGACACCGCACTGAACTTTTTAAACAAGGTGAAACACCTCGGCTTTGATATAACCGTGCATGCCGATCAGTTCAGCACAGGCGGCAGCGCAGTTTCGGTGGAAGCAGGGGCAGTTTCGGCAGATCACCTGGAGGCAAGCAAGGACAAAGAAATAAAACTACTGGCCAATTCAAATACCGTTGCGGTTGTTTTACCGGGGGCATCAATAGGATTAGGCATGCCGTACGCCCCGGCACGGAAATTACTAAACGCCGGCGCCTGTCTTGCCATTGCCAGCGACTGGAACCCCGGCTCGGCCCCAATGGGCGATCTGCTGATGCAGGCATCTGTATTGGCCGCCGCCGAAAAGCTAAGTACTGCCGAAGTGTTCGCCGGGTTAACTTTCCGTGCGGCGCAAGCGCTTAGGCTTACAAACCGCGGCACCCTGACAACCGGCGCACCTGCTGATTTCCAGGCATACCCTTGTAGTGATTACAGGGAAATACTGTATCAGCAGGGAAAACTTCGACCACTGATTAATTTGATTTGAAGAAGGATTTCACCGATTGATTAGCAACTTCGTGAAGGATTTCACCGATTATTTTGTTTTTGATTTCACCGATGAAATTAGTACAACTAACCAATGACCTAATGACTAATGACTAATGACTAATGACCAATGACTAAACTAATAGAATGCGTCCCTAATTTCAGCGAGGGTGTAAACCTTGATATTATTAAACAGATCACCAATGAGGTTGAATCCGTTGAAGGTGTTAGACTGTTGAATGTCGATCCCGGCAAGGCCACCAACCGCACTGTGGTAACTTTTGTTGGCGAACCCGGCAAAGTAATAGAAGCTGCTTTTTTAGCCATTAAAAAAGCGGGTGAGCTGATAGATATGGGCAAACACAAAGGCGAACACCCGCGCATGGGCGCTACGGATGTTTGTCCGCTGATACCAATTGCCAATATCAGTATGGAAGAAACTGCGGAATATGCAAGGTTGCTGGCCCAAAGGGTAGGCGAGCAATTGCACATCCCGGTTTATTTATATGAACATGCGCAGGCAAATAAAAGCCGTAACAACCTTTCGGTGATCCGCGCAGGCGAATACGAAGGATTTTTTAAGAAGATAAAACAGCCTGAATGGCAGCCGGATTTCGGCCCGGCGGAATTTGATGCCAGGCGCGGCGCAACAGTGATAGGTGCCCGCGATTTTTTGATAGCCTATAATGTAAACCTTAATACCACTTCAACCCGCAGGGCAAACTCTATTGCTTTTGATGTACGCGAGGCCGGCCGTGTGTTGCGCGAAGGCGACCCAATTAATGGCAAAGTAATAAACGATGAAAACGGCAAACCAAAATCCACCCCCGGTTCATTAAAATCGGTAAAAGCCATTGGCTGGTATATTGAGGAATATGGCATAGCCCAGATATCAATGAACCTCACCAATATTGAAGTAACCCCTTTGCACATTGCTTTTGATGAAGTATGCACAAAAGCTGCTGAGCGCGGCATGCGGGTTACCGGCAGCGAACTTGTAGGTTTGGTTCCGTTGAAATCGATGCTTGATGCCGGTAAATATTTCCTGCTCAAACAGCAACGGTCGATAGGGGTGAGTGAAAAAGAATTGGTAAGGATGGCCATTGTTTCAATGGGATTATCTGAATTGGCGCCGTTTAAACCGGAAGAACGCATTATAGAGTATTTACTAAAAGATAAAGCCTCATCAAAACTGGCAGCCATGAGTTTAACAGATTTCGCAGATGAAACCGCAAGCGAAAGCCCGGCGCCGGGCGGTGGTTCCATTTCAGCCTACATAGGCGCATTGGGCGCATCGTTGGCAACAATGGTAGCCAACCTTTCATCGCACAAAAAAGGTTGGGACAACCAGTGGAGAGAGTTCAGCGATTGGGCCGAAAAAGGCCAGCAATACAAAGATGAACTGATAAGGCTTGTCGATCTTGATACTGCTGCGTTCAACAAAATAATGGAAGCCTTCAACCTGCCAAAAGGCACCGATGAAGAAAAAGCTGCAAGAACCCAGGCCATACAGGATGCTACCAAATACGCTATCGAGATACCGTTTAAAGTAATGCAGGCGGCCTATGGCAGTTTATCCGTTATAAAAGCCATGGCCGAAATTGGCAACCCAAATTCCATAAGCGATGCCGGCGTAGCCGCCCTATGCGCCCGCAGCGCGGTGATCGGCGCTTTTATGAATGTGAAAATAAATGCATCCGGCTATAAGGACAAGGGTTTTATCGATGCCATTATTGCTGAAGGAAATATGTTGGAAAGTAAGGCTATTGAATTGGAAAAGGAGATAATTGGGTTGGTGAATGGGAAGATTAGTTGAACAGGCTAAGTAAAATATTATAGTGTAACATAATGCGATTTTTTACCTTTGATAAATAAGATGACTATATGCATGCAGAGGAAGAAATTATTGCGAAAGCTTCTGAACACATTGGATTAGATGTGGACGGCCCTCAAAGAGAATATAAACAATCAGTAGTTATGGTTACCAAGTCGGGTAACGATCAATTTCACACTTGCATTATGAAGTATTATTCGAAAAGCAATTTGTAAATGGGAAAAAAGAATGGGTCGCGAAAGAAGTAATTTACAAATAAAGCATATTTGATGCGATAACTAACAAAAGCCCTCATAGTCGGGTTTTGAGATTTCGAATTGGCTAACATTTAGTATCACCCCCTTCATTCTTTTTTATTTCCTTTGAAATAATCTTTTTATCTTTGATAAAAGACTATGTCAGTTGCACTCAATAGTACACAATTGGAAATCCTGAAACTGTTCAGGAATGACCAGCCTGAAGAAGAACTCCAGGAGATCAGGTCATTGCTCATTACTTATCTCGCTGCTAAAGTTACCTTTGAAGCTGAT
This sequence comes from Bacteroidota bacterium, assembly GCA_013288235.1. Taxonomy (GTDB): domain Bacteria; phylum Bacteroidota; class Bacteroidia; order Sphingobacteriales; family Sphingobacteriaceae; genus Mucilaginibacter. Next base: position 22,361 of record JABDCF010000046.1, read on the forward strand.
AAAGCTTTTCACGAGAAGGGCTATACTGATGCCATTTTTGAAAAATGGAAGCAGGAACACTTCCGCAAAACAGCTTAGCAAATGACAGTTGTAATAGACTGCAATATCTTCGTGATGTGCCTTACATCAAGTTCCCCATATCATTTTATTTACCAATCGTTGGTAAATGGTAAATTCCAACTGGCAGTAACAGTTGATATTTTACTGGAATATGAAGAAGTGATACAGCAGAAATATAGCGTTAAAACTGCAACAGCATTCATTACTTTATTGAATGAACTGCCTAATATTCATTATTTGCACCCGCATTATCAGTGGCAATTAATAACCACTGATCCTGATGATAATAAATACTGCGATTGTGCTATTGTAAGCCAGTCAGCATATATTGTTACTGAGGATAGGCATTTTGATGTACTGAAGTCCATCGCTTTCCCGTCCTTAACGGTTGTTGGCATCAGTGATTTCTTAAAAATTCTTCAAGCCAAATAAGTTTTACACAACCTGACTCATGAAAATAAAATTTACCTCCCTTTTAACCCTCGCTGTTTTCTTAACAATAGCCACCGCCAACGCCCAGGATTCACTAACCATCCGCAAAATTTACGATGAAGCGCTGGTAAACGGCAAATGCTACAGTAACCTGCATGATCTCTGCAAGAATATTGGCCCGCGTTTAAGCGGATCGGCCAATGCACAAAAAGCGGTTGAATGGGGTAAAAAACTAATGGAAAGTTATGGGTTTGATCGCGTTTATTTGCAGGAAGTGATGGTGCCGCATTGGGTGCGCGGCGAAAAAGAACAGGCCGCAATTATTAATGGGAAAACCCGCACCCCGGTGCCTGTTTGCGCGTTAGGCATGTCAATTGCTACACCGGCAACAGGTATTACTGCCGATATAATTGAAGTGCATAGCCTTAAACAGCTTGATTCATTGGGCGAAGCCAATATTAAAGGCAAAATAGTTTTCTTTAACCGCCCTTTTGACCCGCGCTTTATTGAAACGGGTGCAGCCTACGGAACGGCAGGCGACCAGCGTCGTGCAGGCCCATCCGCAGCGGCCAAATATGGCGCAGTGGGTGCTATCGTGCGGTCGCTTACCGAAAGTATTGATGATTACCCGCATACCGGTTCCCTGGCTTATACCGAATTTAAAGTTCCTGCTGCGGCTATCTCTACCAAAGGGGCCAACCTGCTGAGCGACATGTTAAAATCGGGTAAACACATCAAATTTTACTTTAAACAAAGCTGCCAGCAACTACCCGACGTATTATCATACAACGTGATAGGTGAATTAACGGGTACCGAAAACCCCAATAAATATATCACCATCGGCGGCCACCTTGATTCGTGGGATCTGGCTGAAGGTGCAAGCGATGATGGCACCGGCGTAATGCAATCGCTGGAGGTTTTGCGAATTTTAAAAGCAACCGGCTATCACCCCAAAAATACCATCAGGGCTGTGTTTTTTATGAACGAAGAAAACGGAGACAAAGGCGGACAGAAATATGCCGAGCTGGCTGCAAAAAATAAAGAAGACCACATAGCAGCCATAGAAACCGACGAAGGTGGCTTTACCCCGCGCGGCTTTGGTTTTACAGGATTATCACCAACAGCATTGCAAAACGTAAAACTTAATTGGAAGCCATTGCTGGAACCCTATGAAGCCGACCGTTTAGTAGCAGGCGGCGGTGGTACCGATATTGAACCGTTAAAAACCGCAGCGCCAACTGTTGTATTGATAGGATATCTGCCCGATTCACAACGTTATTTTGATATGCACCACAGTGCAAAAGATGTGTTTGAACTTGTAAATAAACGTGAGCTTGAACTTGGATCAGCTGCTATAACGGCGCTGGTTTATTTAATTGATCAGCATGGGTTTCAATAAAAACGTTGCAAAACGATAAAAGATAAGGTGCAAATCAAATTATGCGTTAGCTACCAAACGTTCCTACGGAACGTAAAATCAATTTTGCATATATTTCTACCAACCAAACGTCCATATAGGACGAGAACTTTGACAATCGTCCTGTAAGGATGTCTGGTTGGTAGCATGGAAATAAATTCAGCCTTTAGCGTTCCATAGGAATGCCTGGTGGCTATGCGACTATCTGATATAAATCCGAGCATTATGAATATTTCATCTGTCCACCCACCGCTTAGCAACATACAGGCCGAATTATTGAAAATTTTTAGCGCGGATATTCCTGACAAGCATCTCGAAGAGTTGAAAATCGTTATAGCCCGTTTTCTGCTGGATAAAGCCCGCGATAAGGCCGATGATGTTTGGGACGAAAAGGGCTACACAGATGAAAGCCTTAGGCAATTAATTGCCAGATAAAGAAATAAGATAGCGACAAAAACTAAAAACACTATTCTACTGCTTTTTCCCGGTTACAGTCCCACTCGATACAAATGTTGCAAAGGTAACGGGTGCATAAGGATGTGTCGAAAACCCATTTCCGGCAGTGGTTACTGTATTCGCGCCTATATCAAAATTTGCGCTAAACCAGGGACCGTAAAAGGCGTCACTTGGATTTGGCTGATTCAAAAACCCGCTAATTGTTAAATGTATTTCGCTTTGGGAGCAGCCGTTTGCGGAAGTATTATAACTAAACGTGGTATTGGTAGCATCAAATTGAATGGTCCTGTTTGGGATAAAAGCATTTGGTGTAGCGGTGATGATCAGGCCATTTTTATCATAAGTATAGGTCCAATATACGTCTGTACCGTCCCAGGTTAATGAGCCTGCGGCGGTTAGGCCAACAGTATCTATCGATGTTAAATTCAACGTCCAGGTACCATTCACAGGCGCTGATGGCGGCGTTTGGTTAGGGTTATTAGCACCCTGGCTGGCCCCCGTCCAGGTGCCCGCCCAGGTACCAATAAATAATGGCGCAATACTGCTGATACCCTTTACCTTAATCGGTACAGGCACTTTAACAAGGTTAGATGCCTTAGGTGTGTACACATTTAAAACAAGCGACGAACCTACAAGGCTTGGGTTAGCATTTATAAAAGCAGGTTTAATATTAACGCTTATGGTAACACTGTTCCCGGGTCCCAATACCCCCGCTGAAGGAGAAAAGTTGAGAAACCCGGATAGCGCGCCGTCATCTGCTACTGTATAATTCAGCGTGCTCCCAGCAGGGCCGGTATTAGTTATGGTAAATGACTGCTGGCAATTATTAGGAAGTAAAACCGTAAGCGGGCTTGTGGTTACGGATACAGTGGGCGCCGGCGCAGCCTTTTGAGTAGTATCGTTATTATTATTATTGTTGTTGGATTGGTTTTTACCACCGCCTTCTTTTTGACAGGAATAAATCAAAACTATCCCTGCCGATACAATTAAGGCCAGGGCCAGGATTTTAGATTTCAAAAGCATATTTAGCAAGGTTAAGCTATTTTTAATTAAGCGGCATTTTATAGCTTTTTTAATTTCAACGGAATAGCTGCCCTAAAGCTAACTGAAAAGCAGGCATTTATCAAGGTACCCAAACAGGTACTATACTTGCTGCGACAAGGGTAAAGTAAATATTACATGGCGTTTTAAAATAGGTGCTTTTACATTGCTTTAGTAATTGTAAATTTGACCTTCCTCTAAAAAAATATTAGTGTCAGAAGAAGGAGATAGTCAACCTAAAAAAGATTCTTTTGCAGCCTTGCGGTACAAGGACTTCCGCGCCTATATCGGTATGCGGTTTTTCTTCACCTTCGCTTATCAAATGCAGGCCGTTATCATCGGTTTTTATATTTATCAAATAACAAAAAGTGTATTTGCATTGGGTTTGGTTGGCCTTTGCGAGGCTGTTCCGGCAATAGGCATAGCGTTATATGGCGGTTATGTGGCAGATAAATCTGAAAAAAGGAAGATGCTACTGGTAATATCTGCGCTTGTTCTTTTTGCTTCATTGGTGATGTTTACTGTTACCATGAAAAGTATGGGCCCGTATATTCATAAAGGCTGGATAGTGCCCATCATTTACTTCATGATATTTCTGAATGGCCTGGCACGTGCATTTTATGGCCCGGCTACTTTCACCATATACGCCCACAGCATCCCCAGGGAAATTTATCCCAACGGAAGTACCTGGAGCAGTTCAAGCTGGCAAATCGCATCTATTCTTGGCCCTGCCGCGGGAGGTTTAATTTATGGCTTCTATGGCATAACTGCTGCTTTTAGCGTGATTATCGTTGTTTTGCTTTTTTCGATAGTGTTAATTTACCTTTTAAGATCGTACCCGCCTGTATTTGTTCCTAAAGAAAGCATATGGAAAAGCCTTTCGGAAGGGATAGATTTTGTATTTAAAAGCAAAATGATGATCTGGGCTATGAGCCTCGACCTGTTTTCCGTATTTTTTGGCGGGGCGGTTGCCTTGCTGCCGGTGTTTGCCAATGATATTTTAAAGGTAGGTTCACAAGGTTTGGGCATAATGCGGGCAACGTCTTCATTAGGGGCGGTGTTAACTATGCTGGCCATGGCTAAATTCTCGCCCATGGGCAAACCCTGGCGTAATTTACTGATAGCGGTAACCGGTTTTGGCTTATCTATAATATGCTTTGGCTTATCGCGGATATTTTTCTTTTCGTTGATATTTCTTTTTACCGAAGGCGCTTTTGATAGTATCAGCGTGATTATTCGTGGTACTATTATCCAATTATTAACGCCCGATCATATGCGTGGCCGGGTATCAGCAGTAAATTCCATGTTTATTGGTTCATCAAACGAGATTGGGGCATTTGAGTCGGGCACCGCCGCTAAGCTGTTAGGTACTGTCCCCTCTGTAATTTTTGGCGGCAGCATGACCATTCTTATCGTAACCATCACTTATTTTAAAACCAAAAAACTCATCCCGTTATCATTAAACGAGATACAAACCCCTGTAGAAGCGTAGATTTTGTTGGAAAGTTGTAAGGTTGAAATGTTGTAATGTTCCTGTTTTACGGAAAACAACACAAAAGAAAACGTTTTAACTTTCCAACTTTCCAACCTTCCAACCTTCCAACGTTACAACATTTCAACCTTACAACACCTTCTCCCAACTTTTATTTTAAAAACTTCGTAGAAAGGTAATTAACCATTTTATGGATGTTTAAAAATGCATTCGCTACATTATTAATACTACCGGCAACAAATGCCTGTACATAGTAAACCCAGTTAATAAACTATTTTAATGACCTATAAAAAACTAAAGTTCTCCGCCGTAAGTTTTGCCGCATTTTGTGGCGTTTTACTGCTGTTAAATACTTTGGCTTACGGGCAAAATAAGGTAGTGAAATTTGGGTCGTTAACTATCAACAACGGCCTTTCGCAAAGCACTGTGAAATGCATTTTAAAAGACAGGGTCGGGTTTATGTGGTTCTCCACCGATGACGGTCTGAACCGCTATGATGGCTACAACTTTACCGTTTACAGGCATGATGCAAAAGATAAACATTCTTTGCCGTCAAATACCATAACTGTTATTATGGAAGATAAAGCGGGTAATTTATGGATAGGGAGCAGCGGCGGCCTAAGCCTTTACAACCGCAATTCTGATACTTTTACTACTTTAACAGCAAATAGAAATAACGACTATACGCTATCAAGCGATGATGTAAACGCCATTTTACAGGATAGTAAAGATAATATATGGGTGGGCACGTATTCGGGTCTAAATTTGCTCGACATAAAAACAAAAACGTTTACCAGGTTCCTTTACACAAAAAACCGCGATGACATTGCCGCCCACCATGTTTTTTCGATGGCCGAAGATGATGATGGCAGCTTATGGTTAGGCACGGGCGTCGGGCTTGTACAATTTAATTACAATACAGGCTCAACAATAAATTATCCTGATGGGGCAAATAGCACACCTATTAATACCCTGATAAAAAATGAAAACGGCGGCCTGTATGTAGGTACAAAGGGTAACGGGCTTGCTGTTTTTAATACTAAAAGCCATACTTTTAAAAACTTTGTCCATCAAGCAAACAAACCTAATTGTTTAATAAACAATGATGTACTTGCTTTTGCCCCTGCCGGGGATAAAAAAGTATGGGTAGGTACCGAGGATGGCCTCGATATTTTTGATGAGGATAAGGCATCATTTACGCATTATATCAGCAACGATAGGTTTAATACCAGTGAAAACAATTCAATAAACTTTATTTTAAATAGTGGTGGTATTTTATGGCTCGGCACCTACGAATCGGGCGTGAGGTATTACGACTCAAATTTGTCCTCATTTGATTATTTTTATAAATCCCAATCGGGCCCCAATGGTTTAAGCAATGATATTGTCACCTCATTTGCCGAAGAAACGGGTAAAGGCTATTGGATAGGGACCGATGGCGGCGGCTTAAATTTCCTGGATAAGGAAACACAATTATTTACCCATTACCCGGCCACGCCGCATAAAAACGCTGTAAGCGGTAATCATATCCTAAGACTTTTAGAGGACAGGCAACAGAATTTATGGATCGGCTATTATGAGGCCGGCCTGGATATGGTGAACAGCCGCACACAAAAATTCACCCATTATGCAGTGGGAAACAAACCAAATGAAATAAACGGGGACATCGTTTTCGGGCTTGCGGAAGACAAGAACAACGATATTTGGGTTGGTATGGATGATGCGGGGGTAAATGTTATCCATCAATCAAAAATTATAAAACGCTATAATTACAACCCACTTGATACGGCGCATTGTTTAACCAATAATGATGTCCGCACAATTTATAAGGATAGAGAGGGCAATATGTGGATAGGTACATTTGCCGGATTAAATTTATATAATGCCGCGGCCGATAATTTCACCCATTTTAAAACATTTAACAGCGGCCTAACCAATAATATCGTTCTATCCGTATTTGAAGATGATAACGGCAATATTTGGGCAGGCACCCTGGGCGGCGGCCTTAACTTATACAACAGGGCGAAAAAAACATTTACTTCTTATACTTTTCCAGGTGGTTTAACTTATTCAATCATAAACAGTATTACCGAAGATGATAAAGGTTTTATTTGGGTGGGTACCAACAGGGGCCTTATAAGCTTTAAGCCCAATACAAGTAAGTTCAGCAACTATAATGCTTCAAATAACCTTCAGGGTTATGAGTTTTTTATGGGCGCGGTATTAAAAAACCACGATGGCCAATTGCTTTTCGGCGGCCATAGCGGGTTTAATATAATTGATCCTGATCATCTGGCTACAAACAAGCATAACCACGCGGTAGTATTTACCGATTTTCAATTATTCAATAAAAAAGTCCCGGTAGGAGAAAATTCTGTGTTGAAAAAATCCATCACCCAAACAAAGGTGATCAGGCTAAACTATTCACAATCAGTTTTCACGATAGAATACAGTGCTTTGAATTTCACCCTGCCCGAGAAGAATTCATACGCCTATAAGCTGGAAAATTTCGAAAAAGACTGGAATTATGTTGGATCGCAACGCAAAGCGACCTATACTAATCTTAATCCCGGTGAGTATACTTTTAAAGTTAAAGCAGCAAACAACGATGGGGTTTGGAGTAATACATTTTCATCTATAAAAATTGTTATCGTGCCTCCGTTCTGGATGACATGGTGGTTTAGGATATCGGTGCTGGTTTTTATTTGCTTGGCTTTTTACAGCTATTACAGGTACCGGCTTTATGCTATTAAAGAGCAGCAAAAGGTATTGCAACAACTGGTTAAAGAGCAAACAGCCGAAGTAGTAAAACAATCGGAAGAGCTGCAAAACCAATCGGAAGAATTACAGTCTTTGAACGAAGAACTGCAGGCGCAATCAGAAGAGCTGCAATCGCAATCAGACTACCTGCAGGAAATAAATGATAAACTGATAAAACAAAAAGAGCAGGAATTAAAGGCACGAAAAGAAGCTGACAAAGCAAATAAAGCCAAAAGCGTTTTCCTGGCCACGATGAGCCACGAAATAAGGACCCCGATGAATGGTGTATTGGGCATGACCTCCCTGCTTTATGAAACACCTTTAACCGCCGAGCAGCGCGAATATGCCGAGATCATCCGTATCAGTGGCGAAAACCTGCTGAATGTAATTAATGATATCCTCGACTTTTCAAAAATTGAATCGGGCCAGATGGAGCTTGACAATCATGATTTTGACCTGAGACACTGTGTTGAAGACGCATTCGACCTGTTTTCAGAATCGGCAGCCAAAAAACAGCTGGAGCTTTTATACCGCATTGACCCGCGTGTACCTGTACATCTCGTTGGCGATCAATTGCGTGTGCGCCAGGTTTTGTTAAACTTAATAAGCAATGCCATTAAATTTACCAGTAAAGGTGGGATACTTATTGAGATAGACTTACTGGGGAGCGATAATAATAACCTGAATATCGGCTTTAAAATTACGGATACAGGTACCGGCATACCAAAAGATAAGCTATCACGCTTATTTAAGGCCTTTTCGCAGGTTGATGCATCAACCACACGCAAGCATGGCGGCACAGGGCTGGGCCTGGTAATTTGCGAAAGGCTTGTTGAACTTATGGGCGGCGGGATTGCTATTGAAAGCGAACAGGGGAAGGGAACCATAATCAGCTTTAATATAAAAAGTAAAGTAAGCAAGTCGGCAGAAAGCCAAAGCGGTGATTACGATCTTTCGGGGGCCAGGGGCAAACGCATATTATTAATTGACCGTAATGTAACCACCCTTAAAGTTTTAGAAGACCAACTTGAGCGTTGGGGGTTAAGCGCTGTTTGTGCTTCGTCGGCTAACGAGGCCTTGAAACA
>JABDCF010000047.1:0-27893 GCA_013288235.1 Bacteroidota bacterium
TCTAATCGATGTTGAGTTATCCGGTCACCCAATACAGAATGTTTGTCTATGACTGCCCCGAACAATGCCTTTTTTAATTTTATCGCCCTAAAAGAAAAGAGCGGACACGTTTGCGAAAGGTTTGTTATTATCCAATCATAGGTCGATTCATCCTTTAGATATTCCAAGTCGGCATCGCAATTTGGTATTAATGTATCAAGTTTTAACTTAATTGCATTATCGTGAAAATCCTTAATGATTCTTTTTAGAAAGATGTTGCTGTGAAGTTTAGGGAAAGAATATTTAATCTTGTTTATTACTGCGTCATTGTTTTCCGTAAGCGCATCTGAAAATAAGTGTTCAAGTGCGAACCAATAATTAATAAATTTGTGTTCCACCTCTAACGCCTCGTTTCCCAAGCGTAAATATCTAACGGCAGATTTAATTTTTTCTTTACTATCTTTTTTTATGTCCGAGCTCGCCTCAATTCTATTTATTGCTTCGACTATATTTTTATACAGAACATCCCCGTCTTTATATTGCCCGTCTAATTCATAGGCGACCGGCTGGGTAGTATAAAAATTATCTTTACCCTGTTTATTTATAATTAATACCCTATCCCAAGTCTCTATTGTTTGCCCTGAATAGCCCAAATTAATCAAATCTAAATTTTCAGCAAACTTAACACGTCCTTTATTTAAGGCTTGAAACACGTCTCTCGCAATGATTTTTAAACAATAGAAATGTGTTTGCCGCAACTTTTTAGTTGCAAAACCCATAACTACTTCATTTAGTGATTTGCTTTTACTTTTGATGTATTGATCAATTTCTTGAACAATTGAAATGTTCGGTATGTCTTGCAAATTCGTAACAACTTCAGCGGGAATTTCGATTTTAAAAATTACATTATATTCTTCTGAATCAAAACCCGCAACCTTGGCAATATTTTCAAATGAATGTTTAAAATCCTTTGCTCCCGGCGAATTGAACTCGTTTGTAAACTTCCTGTATAAAAATCTTTTGGTAAAGCCTAAGTACATCAATTCTGTGACAAAATAATTGCTCAAAGTGGAAATCGAATCTAACAATGAAAAATTATCTTCTAACGATTTAGATGAGTCATATAAATTTATTTTAGTTTCAATGCTTTTTAAGAGAACCTTTGAATAGTCTTTGTTGTGATTTTGGTAAAAGTCCCTCAATACAATTAGATTTTTTTTTAGTTTGTCATCGTTTTTTTCATTGTGCAAGTCCCCAATAACACTCTTAACTTTCTCAAGTGACAAAGGGAAAAAGTTTAAATAAGTATCTTTTCTATTGAGTAAATTTTGCGCTTCTAAAATTGCATACAGAATTGCTTTATTATTCGGAATCCTTCCCTTTATTCTGCCTTCGAGTAGATCACAGATTTCCTCCATAATTGTTTTAGGATTCATAACCCTTGCGCGATAAGTGTCGATAGTAAATCGATAAAGCATTTCTAAAACTTTCTCAATAAAAAACTGTTGTGGAATAGTATAAGAGACCTTACTGTGACTTAATAATTGCATTTTTAAATTAAATTGCTGTAGATTTGTAAAAACAAATAAAGTTAAATATAAGTAAAAACATAAAGGGGAGTCAGCTTTATTGGATTTGAGATATGTTTATCCTTCAATAAACCCTTCACTCCCCTACGAATACAGAAACCCGAATTAATTCGGGTTTTCTGTTTTATAAATCTTTATTTGTGTCTTTCCGGCTTTTCTTCTTCGTTGGTCGGGATTTGTGGGGCACAAAAAACAGCAATTGCATTTCGGAATTACAAATCCCGGAGCCATTAAATCTTGGATTTACAAATTCGGACTAACAGGTGAAAATACTAGTTGCTTAATTATTCCAGCACTTAACGGTTATTTTTAACTAGCCAATCATAAATTTCTTCTATGAAAGATAGTTCTTCACTTGTAACGTAATAAGTATGGTAGTTTTCATTCCTTATTCGATTAAGGTCAACCATCCATTTTGTTTTTGCCTCTTTGCCTCCAGATATTTTTTCTTCACCAGGTTTGGTATAATCAGTCTCAAACAGTTTTTGCCAATTTTTTAATATAATTTCCCTGTAATCAATTAAATGCAGTTGATCCCACGGTTCTTTTTCATCTTCTACGTCATCAATTTCACGGTTTTTCTTTGCCGCTGCCGCGATAGCTTCTGAATAGATCTTTTCCGGCACACCCTTTTTGAACCAACTTTTTTCAAATTCATCTTCTAGTTTTTGTCTTATCCTAATCTTCAAATGTGTACTTTCAATTTCCCTTATATATTTGAAAGCCATCTCATTATTTTCTTTTTCTTCCTTCTTTAAATACTCGTCTAACCCAATATAATAGATTTCTGGAAAATCCTTTCTTAGGGCTATTTGTAATGTCCTCCAATATTTTGCATCTCCTGGGGTTCCATAAGCGGTCTTTAATTCAGTGGCTTTTGTGTCGTCAAGTTCTTTATAAAAGTGAATGATTGAATCTAAATATGTCTTAGTTTCTTCAAATATATCTTTAACCGACGTGTTTGGCGTAATAGAATCATAATTTCGCAAGTGGTTCACGCAATCATTTAGCAACATTGTTATCCCATAAAACCCCTTATTAATTAATATAATATTGCCTTCTTGAGCCCACAATTCATCAAGACCTGATTTAAGATAGTTAAAGCACCTTATCAGAAATTCTGAAATATTAATGTATGCCTTTTGTAGATCGCCAGTATAAAAAGTACCGAGTTTTTCAATTTCCCGAATTTTGACTTTTCCTAAAAAATCGCTTTTGGTCAATGTAATACCTATCTGCTGTGTTGAAATTGCTTTTTTGTCTTCTCCGATAGATATTTTATCGTAAAACGGCGAGTTTCGGCTTTCTCCTAAGTTTATTGCTATTCTTGATTTTAATGCTTTAATCTGATCAATATAATTGTCGGAATCCCACAAAAGATCTGCGTCTAATGTGTTCCTTAAATCCTTAGATACAGGTTTTTGATTTTCGTTTATCTGCATAAATAATCTCACTTGTTCAGATCTTTCGAGGTTTACCAATGCAACCACTGGGATTGTATTAGTGGATTTATATTGGGAATTTGAATATCCATATAGACGATGTTGACCATCAATAATGTAAGCTGACCTATATTTTTTGGGTAAGTAAAGTACTCCTATTCTGGAAATGGCATCCGGCACTTGATTGCTACTTCTTTCAAATACTAAACTTTTATTTTTATCGGAAACGATATTAATTATAATGGAATTAGGAAAATACCCTTTTTCTTCGTCTATAAACGTATGTATCTCTTTTATCCTGTTTTTCTTAATAAGTCGTTGATACGTCGGCATCATGTTCTCATTTGCCTTGTTCCGATGTAGTACATATCCGATTTTTAATAATTTTTCCGGTTCAATTGAAAATGAATAATAAGTGTGTCCCCCCATTTTACCTTCTATTGCTGGAATTCTATTTTCCAAATCAGGTATTTCTTGCCCTGCAAAAAGGGCGCCTAAGAGTTGATATCGTGCTGCAATTCCAATTTGGGAGTTCAATGAGTAATAATAGTCTATGACTTCTTCGGAAAAATGTATTCCATCTACATTTGATAGTCTGTGTTCATCTTCAGCAGACATTCCTAAATTTCGGGTTGCTAAAATGTATTTATATTTGGGCTTTGTCATTGGAAATAAGGCGGATATAGTATTAATAATACCTGCTTTTTTACTCTTCATAGCCTCCAATTCTTTATTAAAATCCCCTTGTTTGTTTTTGGCAGCCGACTTACATTCTATTATTAATACTGTTTCATCGTCCTTTGCAAATACATCAATTTGTTGTGTTAATGAATCACTCTTTTTATCGTAGGGCAAATGAAAATGCCTATCCTTATTCATAAGTTTAAAACCCAATTGAGCAAATAATGACCATACCTTATCTTCAAATGCAATATCGTTAGGTTTTATTTTAGAGATTTTAGTTTTGGACTTCAAGATCGCATCAACTCTCCACCCTTCATTAATTTTTTCGTCTAATAAAGTTGAACCATTATTATGGCTTTCTTTATAATATTCCAACTTTCTAATCCGTAAGTTTTTTTGAATTTCACTTTCAGAAATTAACTTACTAAAAAGCTTGACTTTTTGCTCTTCTGTCATAAATCGATATTAGTAAAAACATATTCACTTGTTTGTCCTCTTTTTGCTTTGGCCCCGCCAACTGCATTAGCCCTAAATAATTCCTTTCTTGAATCTCCTTTTTCAAATATACTTTCGATGGTTTCATGTGCCGCATTGGTTAAAATATAATGGGCATCTTTAGCTTTTATGTCTTCAATCATGCTGCTTAGGCGTATTTGATCGTTGAGTGAAAATATTTTTTCATTATATTCGATGAAGCCGTTGTTATTATGTGAGACGGTATAGGGAGGATCAAGGAAAACCAGATCCCCAGCACTAATGTTATTTATAATTTGCTGAAAATCGCTTTTAAAAATAGTTGTATTTGTTAACGCTAAATTTGCTGAACGCAACACGTCTACGTCTATAAAGTCCTTTTTACGAAATCCGAATGGGACATTATATTTCCCTTGTAAATTAACCCTATGAATTCCATTAAAAGATGTTTGGTTTAAGTATATAAATCGGGCTGCACGCTCTAACTTGTCATTAAATAAAGTCTCCCGCACCTCATAATAATATTTCTCTTCATTTTTAAAAAGCCTTAATTTTTTAATAACACCTTCAACATCATCTTTAACAGCTTGATAAGTTTCTATTAATTCACCATTTAAATCAGACAAATATGAGTGTCTTTGTGGGGATAAATAAAAATATGTTGCTCCGCCACCGAGGAAAGCCTCATGATAGTTGTTGAAATTTGCATTCTTGACTTTATTTAAATATTTGATAAGCCAAGTTTTACCACCGGCCCATCTTAAAAATGGTCGTGCAGGCTGTAAAACTTTTAGATTAGTATCTTCCACTGAGAGATAAATTGGTTGAGGTTTTGTGGCAAAAGGTACAGCGTTTTTCCGAGATTAACAAATGTGAGAAACTTATTCCAATCCTCTATTCGAAATTTGCGACTCACTCAGCTGTCCGAAATTATAACTTCGAACCCGCATCCCCGCGTTAGGGACAGCAGTGGATACCGGCCCGCGCCTAAGGCCTCGCAGGCGTATAAACGTATGGCCCGGCACCCGTTTCTACCAACGGGGGCAACGCCCTTATACAGTTATCCGCCGTCGCTATGGCGATGGCAGACAAAGGCAGTTGGCAGTAAATAAAATGCAGTTCCGCATATACGCGGGCAGGGTGGCAATTCGATATGTCGCCCTTTAAGGGTTTTGCTATTAATTTATCTTTATTCGTAGGGCTATCACCCTACGCAGACGTATCCCGCCCTTTCAGGGCTGCGAAGATGTGAAGCTATAGCCCTGAAAGGGTATAATATGCCAGCGATGGGTGTAGCCCATCGAAATAGATATGCCGGCGATGGATAACCCATCGAAATAGATATGCCGACGATGGATATAACCCACAAAAAAACCCTCCCCATCTTTCCGCAAAAACCCTACCTTTAAAAATGGTTTTCGACTTTAAAAATAAAAATGTGATCATCACCGGTGGTTCCAGGGGTATTGGCCGGGTAACTGCCAAACTGTTTGCAGCTTCGGGCGCCAATGTGGCCATAACTTATAAAAACAACCGCGCCGCCGCCGAAGAAACGCTGACAGCCCTCGGCCCCGGCAACCACCGCATCTACCAGCTCGACCTGGCCGACGGCGCCGCCACCCGCGATTTTTTTACCGCCTACGAAGCCGCCTATGGCCGCTTAGATATCCTGGTGAACAATGCCGCCGTATTTATTGAGCATAAAATTATGGAAACCGGTTTCGAAAACTGGCAGCAAAGCTGGCGCCAAACCATTGATGCCAACCTGGTGGGCCCGGCAAATATGTGCTTTTTTGCAGCCCGCCTGATGGCGAAGCACCATGCGGGCAAGATCATCAATATATCGTCGCGCGGCGCATTCAGGGGCGAGCCGGATTGTCCGGCCTATGGGGCCAGTAAAGCGGGGCTTAATGCCATGGGGCAGTCGCTGGCCATTGCGCTGGCGCCGCATAACATCAGCGTGCACATTATTGCCCCCGGCTTTGTTGAAACCGAAATGGCCGCCGCCGTACTTAACGGCCCCGAAGGCGAAGCGATTAAAAAGCAAAGTCCGTTTGGCCGCGTAGCCCGCCCCGAAGAAGTGGCCCGCCTTGTTGCCGTATATGCCAGCGAGGGGCTTGAATTTACCAGCGCCGGCATTGTGGATATTAACGGCGCGTCGTATTTAAGGGGCTGATATATTTAAGAAAGAATGTTAAATATCCGCCAAATTCCGGTTTCTTTGTAAGTTATATGTTCATCGCATCATTAAATTCGGGCAGCAACGGCAATTGTTATTATATCGGCAACGGTACCGAAGCTGTATTGATTGATGCGGGCATTTCGTGCCGCGAAACCGAGCGGCGTATGCTGCGGCTCGGCCTGCCCATCCGCGGCGTAAAGGCCGTTTTTATATCGCACGAACATTCCGACCATATCAACGGCTTGCCGGTGCTGGCCAAAAAGTACCAGCTGCCGGTTTATATTACCCCTGCAACGCTGCAAGGTGGCGGCCAGCTTATCGAAGAGCACCTGCTTATTCCTTTTTCGGCTTTTGAAACCATCACCATCGGCGAATTGCAGGTTACCGCTTTCCCCAAACAGCACGACGCCAGTAATCCGCATAGCTTTATTATCAGCTGCCGCGATATTACCGTAGGTGTGTTTACTGATATCGGCATAGCGTGCGAAAATGTGGTAAAGCACTTCAGCCGCTGCCATGCAGCATTCCTGGAGGCCAATTATGATGACGAAATGCTTGACAAAGGCGGTTACCCCTTTCACCTGAAACGCAGGATACGCGGCGGCCACGGCCACCTTTCAAATAAGCAGGCATTGGAGCTGTTTGTAACCCACCGCCCGCCATTTATGACGCACCTGCTGTTATCCCACCTCTCAAAAAACAATAACGACCCCCGCCTGGTGCAGCAATTATTTGACGAATGTGCAGGCGATACCACCGTTGTTGTAGCCTCGCGTTTCGAAGAATCGGCGGTATATCATATCGGGATAGCAAACCAACCTAAAACCAATAAGAAACAAGCCGTTAGGCAGATAGTTCAGCAGCCTACCTTATTTTAAACTTTTTGGCCCGATATTTCATCAAAAACACGCCCCATCCCATCATCTGATGACTGGGTTTTTACTTTAGTTTCCGGCACATTTATCCTAATTTCTTGACTCTTGGCTCCTGATTCTTGACTCTTGGTTCTTGATTCTAATCACTGCGTAACCTGCCCGGTAATTTTGGCGCTCCAGTACCATGCCTTTTTATGGTCCTCGCGCAAAACACCATCGAAAAGTTTATGTAACGAATCGGAGGTTTCTTTAAAATAATTGGTATCGTCGTAAAGGTTAAGCAGGTCGGTTTTTAATTGCATGGCGAATAGCTTATACAAATCGGCCAGTATCGGGTTTTTTGACGCCTCGGCTAACGCGATATAGAAGTTTATATGTGCATCAATGCATTCGTTCAGCAAATTTTCGTTGGCGGCTTTTGTGCGCTTGCCCAAAAAATATTCAAGTTTTGAAATGTCGTTGCCGGTGCGGTTCATGGCGGCTTTTTCGGCTATCTTCATTTCAAGTATCTGGCGTACCTCGTTAATATCTTTGGCCTCGGCGCGTTTAAGCCTTTGCAATAGGGGTTCGTTAATGCCGGTAGTATCTTCAATAAAAGTTCCTATGCCCTGCTGCACCCGCAAAAACCCGGAGTTCACCAAAATTTTTACCGCCTCCCGTATGGTCGACCGGCCTACGCCGAAGCTGCGCATCAGGTCGGCTTCTACCGGCAGTTTTTGATTGATTTTATAGCTGCCTTTTAATATTTTCTCCTGTAGTTTGGAGGCTACCTCATCGGCTAAAGATTTGCGGGGAATTATATTTGTACTCATCGTATCATCAGATGAATGTAAATATAAGCTAAGTTTTTAGTAAAACAACTGTGTAATATATTTGTTTCAAAAAAATAATATGGACTTAAATTTAATTTAACAAAACGCCCGTCGAAACCTTATTCAGGCATGCTTGCCTTAACACCATTCGCTATTAATTTATAAAAAACCTATGATTTTTACGCGCCTTAATGCCGCATTATTAACCAGATATAATAAATTTGCGCCTTGTGAAGGAGCAGAAAGCGAAAAGCTGAAAGCCGAAAGCAAAAAGCCAGTTCCGAATATTTTGCTGTTCCGGCTTTTAGCTTTAACCTTTTAACTTTCTGCTTTTTACCGGTTTTCACCTTTTTTTACCAGCTTTTAGCTTTTAGCTTTAGGCTTTCAGCTTATATACTATGTCAAAAACCGTCCCCGGGTTATTCATCTTATTATTTTTCGGCTTTACATTGTCTGTCTCGGCACAAAAAACCGACTCCCTTAAAGTTGATACCAACCAGCTGAACAAATACCGCATTGATCCCGGCAAAAATTCGCTGCCCACTATTTACCTGCCCATCCAAGTGCCCGAAGTATTTATCCCGGTAAACATGCTCGATTATAAGATCAGCTACTGGCATAAATCCGTTATTTTTGGGTTAAACTTTGCACAGTCGGCATTTACCAGGAATTATAGCGCAGGGGGGATCAGCTCGGTAGCCTTGGGCTCAAACTTTGATTTTAAAGCCGAATACAACAAAAAGCCAAAAGACTTTACCACCGAGCTGAACCTGCTTTACGGCATATCAAAAAACCAGGGCCAGGGCGCACGCAAAACAAACGACCGTATATTTTTTGATAACAAAGTAGCTACCCAGCTATCAAAAAACTGGCTGTTCTTTGGGTCGTTAACTTTTGAATCGCAGTTTACTGCGGGGTATAATTATACCAACCCCGATGGCAGCAACGCGCAAAACCCGTACCTGATATCAAACTTTATGGCGCCCGGTTACCTTACCGAGTCGTTGGGTTTTGAGTATAAGCCCAACAAATGGTTCGACCTGCGGATAGGTACCGGTACCGCCCGGCAAACCTTTGTGCTCGATACTACCATTTACCACAACCAGTCCGACGGCTCCAATTATGGTGTACCTATCGACCATACTTTTTATAACCAGCTGGCCGTGCAGGTGGTTGCCGGTATTGATAAGGACCTCAGCAAAAACATACACCTTAACCTGCGCTACGCATTGTTTATCCCCTACATACAGCCCCTGGCCTATACCAGCCACCGTATCGATGGCACGCTGACTGCCAAGGTAAGCCGCCTTATTGCCGTAACCATGAACGGCACTTTCCTGTATGATAAAAATACGTCCACAGCTGTGCAGGGTACAGAAGGCCTGGCACTCGGGGTGATTTATAAGTTTCCGTAGGGCTATTTAACAGGGAGGGAATCAATAGCGAATACCGTATAAAGTATCAGTCTCCTCCTCGTTGGCCTCTCTCGCCGAGTAGACCTGAGTTTACTATTCAATTAGTTTTGACTGATCGCTAATAAAAAAAGTTTCAGATATTATCTTATCGTCCTTTACCCCGAAAACTGCAACTTCTGCCAGCTGTACCCGCTGTCCTCTGGAGTGTGCCGCGCCGGCCAAAAGAGGTGGGGCACTCGTGTGCCGCTGACAAGTAGCCAACATAAAAGTTTACAGCTTTACGGGTTTGTATAATCGGTTTCAGCAATGTACTTTTAAACTATAATGAGCAGCAAATATAAATTCAACAACCAGGAGCATCTTTACTTTGTAAGCTTTGCCGTAATAAACCGGATAGACCTGTTTATCCGTAATGAATACAAGGACATCATGATAGATAGCTGGAAGTATTGCCAGGCAAAAAAGGGGTTGGAAATATATGGCTATTGCATTATGAGCAGCCATATCCACATGATTATCGGGACGCATGGCGATAAGCTTGAAAACATTATGCGCGATATGAAAAAGCATACTTCGGTTGCCTTAAAAACGGCTATTGAGCAGCATCCGGCCGAAAGCCGCAGGGAATGGATGTTATGGATGATGAAAAGGGCGGGCAGAAAGAATAGCCACAATGCAGATTTTCAATTGTGGCAGCAGAACAACCACCCGATAGAATTGTTTAATTTGAAGATTTTGCATCAAAAGCTGGATTATATGCATAACAATCCAGTCGAAGCAGGCATTGTTGCGCATCCTGAAGATTATTTGTACAGCAGCGCAAGGGATTATTATAGTGGTTTGCCTGGGTTAATAGAAATTATACTGGTTGAACCGATGGCATTGTGACTGGCATAGGTTATTACTTGTCAGCGGGGCACGAGAACTCGGCGCTTTTGGCCTTTGCGCTGCATTCTCGCGCCAGGAACGGAGAGCAAGCAACACTATTAAGAGAGTTATTCAGCCAGGGTAAAACATTGCCAAACTCAGTGGAAGGCGCACAATTATTATTAGATAATATTGAAAATATAAAAATTCCCGCAGGTCTTTCCCGGCAAACATTGGAGGCATATCGTGTACTAATTAGCAGAGTAGGAGATCCAGTGGGCACTCAAGCAATTAGAGCAAAGGTTTTAGACATTTTACTTAAATAAGGCGATGCTAATTATTCAGTTTTTACAAAATATGTTTAAATTATATTATAAAGATAATATAATAAGGTTTGACCAATTACAAATAAACACCATCGATTATTTAATTGATGAAAATTCGAAAGAAAATAAGGGGTTTATCGGCTTTTTTGATTGGCTTAGAAAAGATGAACGTACGATTATTGGGATAAGAACTTGTTTTTTTGAGCACCAGGAATATAATGCTCTACTGGAAAAGTTTAAGTATACAAAGTCTACTTATGGGGAAAAATTTATAGAGATATTGTTTACGACTGAAGGATATAACCCTTTATTAAGCGGCGATCAAGATTTTACAAACAATTATGTTTATACCTCTGACAACGGTGACTATTTATTTACATTTGGATTAGATCATTTAACAGAATATGAATTAAACAGTTTACTTAAGCATTGCGAAATATTGACTTAAAAGACCAGCTACCCGCTTTTGTCAAATGGAAAAAGCAAATTATTCAGATTCTTAAAACTAATCCTCAATTTAAAAATATTACTTTTAAACAAAGTCAATTGATTGCATTTGGAGGAGAAGCATGGTCAAGTTTATCTAATTTTGAGACCGCCGCAGGTAATGAATTAACTTGGGCAGTTCGTCATGCTCCTCCTCGCGCGAGGTACTATCAGAAAAACCAAATAAAATTAAAAAAATATTCTGCTTAACTTTGCCCTTGCCGAGAGGAAGCATACTGCGATATTTTGATGGTATGTTTACCTTGCTTAGCCCAGCTTTTGTTGGGCTATTTTTTTTATACCGCGTTTGTCAATGTGGCTTCTGTCGAAGCCAGGCCGAGAGGAAGCGCCTGCTCCAATTCTCTGGTATATTTGTTTTTGTAGTCAATGTCATAAGTTGCATTGTTTTTCCAGAGCGCGTAGATCAGCACCAATAATTTCTTTTGTACGGCAACATAACTTTTCATTTTTAAGCCATGTTTTTCAAAGGTTCGTTTATACAGATCGATAAATGGCGTTTGCTTGAATTTTATCATATTGAAGGCGGGCATAAATAATGCCCTTCGTATCCTGGAGTTTCCTATGTGCGTAGTTTGCTTGTGACGCTGCTAGATGCCCGTAGTTTGCTTGAACGCTGTCCGAACGTCTATGACTTCGGACGGCTATGCTTGCAGTTTGCAACTGCAATAACGAAATGTAAGATAATAACTAAAGCCTGCCCGCCATTTAACGGACGGGCTTTGTTATTTAATGTGCCAATACTTTTGTGGTTTTATAAAACGTTTATTTGCCCCGCTGTGCGTAATTTGCGCGGATGTCGCCCCGTTGGCCTCTCTCGCCGAGTAGACTTGAGTTTATTATTCAATTAGTTTTGACTGATCGCTAATAAAAAAAGGTTTCGGATATTATCTTATCATCCTTTATGCCGAAAACTGCAATTTCTGCCAACTGTACCCGCTGGCCATTTTTTAAGGTCATGTCCCTGCCCATGGCCACGCTAAAAAAGCTGCCTCCAACTACCGGTTCGCTACAGAAGAAGCTGTGTACTTCAGCTATAAGTTCCTGCCTCGCTTTTGATTTGGCCATAACCGCTTCAATACCCTTAGTTACGGTGGGCACACCCACTGCCAAAGCATGTTCTGGTTCGGTACATACAATGTCGGCACTATAAAACTGTTGATAGATTTCTGCTACCTGCCTTTGTTGAAAAAGTTCATAGTAGCGATTGGCTAATTCCTGTGTTGTCATTTTTTTTCTGATTATTTAATAATACAAAGATAGTCCGCCATTCAATACTAAAAGTATCAAAAAGTGTTGTATATTTGCTTAATCGTATCAAATTATAAGATGGACGCTTTAAGTACGGTATTAGAGGCAACAAGACTGAGAAGTGTTGTTTATAGTAAATTCCCCCTTGCGGCCCCGTGGGGACTGGACATAGTTAAAGACGGAAATTCGCAATTCTGGCGGCTCGTGAGCGGCAGCTGTACTGTTGGCTCGCCCGATGGACGTATCATAGAATTGGCGGAGGGCGACCTGGTATTTGTGCCTCACGGAAGCGCCCACTGGATAGCAGATAAATCTACAAGTTTACGCATGCCGTCGCCCGAATTTGTTAAGGCCCGCAGGGCAGGGATCCCTGTTTTTAACAGTGGCGGCGATGTAACTACACTTATAGCGGGCCATTTTGAATTCGATTATCAGCCCCTGCACCCTTTTTTAAAGGATTTACCTCCCATTATTCATATCAGGCAATATGTAACAGAAAACCAGCTTTTATTAAAGCAGGTTACACAATTAATGCTGGAAGAACTCAATAACGAAAAGCCGGGAAGCAGCGTAATGCTGAAAAATCTATCGGAAATTATGTTCATCAATATCATAAGGGCATATTTGGAGCAGGCTGTGCCCGGCACCGGTTTTCTTTCCGCATTAAACGACCCAAGGATTAGCAAAGCGCTAAAACTGATGCAGGACTCGCCCCAAAACGACTGGACGCTGGAATCTCTTGCATCGGAGATCGGCATGTCACGTTCTGTTTTCTTTAATCAGTTTAAAAAATTAGTGCACGAAACACCATTGAGCTACCTTACCAACTGGCGCATCAGGCAAGCCCAAAAGCTATTAATGACGGATAACGACAATATATCCGAAATTGCGGCAAACGTCGGCTATCAGTCGGAATCGGCTTTTAACCGGATCTTTAAATCGAAAACGGGGCAAACTCCCGCAGTGTACAGAAGAAGTAAATTTTCCCGGTAGTTTTTTGCATGTGGCCTTTTTTACCGCTAATTTTTAAATAGATGATAAATCTTCAATTCAGCCGTGTTATGCAGGGGTTCAAAATTTTGGACCCTTACCGTTGACGTTGTTGATCCCCAGCAAAATTTTTGCCGCTACATTTTTGACGTTTTGCGGTAAAATTTATCATTTTCCCATGCATCGGGGTTGTGTATAATATATTCCGAAATCCGCCAATATGATTGTTCAGACCTGATGATATGGTCGTGATAATTGCGTTGCCAAACATTGTAAATATCTGTGTTGTCCCGAAAAAATTTAGTTACACCAATTTTATATCCCCGAACAATTGACCCGATTGACCGGATATTATATGTTGAAATTGATTTTGCGGTGGTGGTAGGGATGACGGGGATGGTTGTAGAGGTTCAAAATTTTGAACCCCTACCGCATTTTCATCCCCTGCCGCCGCCGTGCCGGCCAATTCGATAATTCCATGCACATGGTTAGGCATAACGACATGTTCGTGCAAAGCGGCATCGGGAAAATGTTCGGGGATTTTCAGCCAGCAATCATTAGCTATTTTACCGGCATCGTTCAATATCATTTTCTTATCGATAATTTCGCCAAATAAACATTCACGGTTATGGGTGCAAATCGTTATAAAATATAATCCGTTCTGCGAATAATCATATCCTTTCAGTCTGGTTGATCTGCGGTGATGAATTGCCGGGTTGTATTTTGTTTTATTGTCCATATAATTGTGCAGGTTTAATTGGTTGGTTCAAAATGTAAGCCGTTGGGTTAATAAATATAATCCGTCATCGTAGGGGTTCAAAATTTTGAACCCCTACGATTTTGAATCCATACCATGCAACCGTAAATTTACAATTCAAATTAATTGGGCAATAAATAAAAATAAGATTAATGACATACTCCGCAATCATATCCAAAGTTTGATCTTTCCGTATTACCCTGCGCGATGATGGCGTATGCAGGGGTTCAAAATTTTGAACCCTTACGGTTTATATTGTTGATCTTCTGCAATCATATCCAAGGTAGGGCCCAAAATTTCGTGACCCGTAGGCAAATAGCGATCTTTACAAAGCTCTTCGTAACTTCCCTTGTCCATCCGTCCAAAACAAGACAGACCTCCCGCGCGGGTAATAACAAATTACCTTCACCGCTATGCGCAGTTTGCGGATGCTGCCCGAGATTATATCTCCGGATAAGCCAAGCCTGTAGGTTTATAACTACAGCATCCTTGCCGTGCGGATGAAAGCATTTAAAAGGTTTACAGATATGTGGTTATTAGTACCCGGCGCCAAACTTTTTTTGCTTGCAGGGCCAAGGTAGCCTTCGAATGCGGCAAGGTTTACCGAATCAATTGATTTAAAGCCCATGGCCCAATCGGGGAAATTTCTTTCATTAAGCGCACCGCTGGCAATGTGGGTTATGCCCTTATGTCTTTGGTCACCGCTTATCCGTTCAAAAGTTTGCTGCACTACATCTTGCTCGCCTTCCAGTAGCTGGATAAAGTTGCCTTCGCCGTATAAAAGCAAGCCTGTGATATTGTTGCGCCGGTTATTTATGTTGCTTACAGCGAGGATTCTTTGTAAATCCGCTTCGCCAAACCATTCGGTGCCTGAACTTAAATATATGATGTAATACATTATTATGCTATAATTATGCGGGATTAGTAAATATGCCCGATATTTTAAATATAGCGATGGCAAATTTGTAAAGCGCTACACAGCAGTGTCATATTAACCAGGGCAGGGGAATTTCAGTCAACGACTTTCTCGAAGGGCCCTGCGCTGTGCATACATTCCGGAGCGTAGGGTCACGTGCCAGAGACCCGGCGGGGGCGTTACGTTGAAAATTTGATAAACCATGCGCCCAAACCGCTTTTAAAAAGTTGATGATAAAAAATGACGCTGACTACACCTTTTTATCCTGCGACTACCATTATTTTTACCGGCGGATTTTTGAATAAAACGCAAGCGTCAGCCTCAAAATAAATCTTTTTTAAATTTTAACACCCCAACAATGGACGACCTGGAACCCCATATAGCCGAAAGAATAACCACAAGCTTTGCCCGGCAAAAACTGATGGCTGTGTATGGGGCTGAAATTACAGGCATTGCAAAAGGCCATGTGGAAGTAACCGTGTTACCGCTTGATTTTTTGATGCGGTCGGCGGGGAGTTTTCATGGTGGGGTAATAGCCGCGCTGGCCGATACCGCAGCTGCCTATGCTGCCGGTACCATGCAGCCCGAAGATACCTCGTTTTTGACGGTTGAGTTTAAAATAAATTTTTTAAACCAGGCCCGCGGCGAAAAACTGATTACCAGGGCCCGCATACTAAAAAACGGCAAAACGCTGATTGTTGCCCAGGCCGATATGTTCACCAGCACAAATGGCGCTGAAATGCTGGTGGCTACGGCGTTGCTGACGTTGATAAGAGTAAATAAATAGCACATGGAAATTACCTCAGTAAAATCGTTCCTGGCGTATGATGAGAAGATACGCGAGCGTAAATGCAATGCAAGCCAAGCCCATGGCGTTCTAATATCCAGCTGACAGGTAGCCAACATAAAAGGCTTAGAACTTCCGACTAAAGACTTTCAACTTAAAACTACCTCTTCTGCGCATGCAGCACCTTCGCTACCGCTTGTGATTTTGAGTGTACATGCAATTTTTCGTAAATACTGGAGATGTGTTTGCGGATGGTGTGTACACTGAGATAATATTTGTCGGCTATTTTTTTGTAGCTCAGGCCATCTACCAGGGCGAAAAGTATTTCTTTTTCGCGGGTGGTGAGCTGGTAATCATCTTCTTTTAACGGCGAGCCGGATTGAAAGAAGTGTACGACCTTGCGGGCCACCGAAGGACTCATGGGCGAACCGCCCTGCTCCAGTTCGCGGATGGCTTCGATGATCTCCTGCGGACGTGTCTTTTTCAGCAGGTATCCTGATGCGCCTTCGCGGATGGCTTCAAATATCTTGTCGTCATCATCAAATACAGTAAACATCAGGATTTGTATATTGTCGAAATTGTTTTTGAGCGTACGCACGCCCTCAATGCCCGAAATATCAGGCAGGCCGATGTCCATCAGCACGATATCAGGCTGTGCTTTGTGAAAAACACTGACCACGTTGAGCAGGTTTTTGATAGATGCCACGCAACGTATGTCGGCTGTTTGTTCAAACAACTGCTCCATGCTTTTACGCAGTACCTGGTTATCTTCAACAATAGCTACCCTTATCATGGTATAAATCTCCACATTAATAATCGTGCTTGCTATAGGATATTTATTCTATTTGAACAGACAAAATAACCCGTGTCCCGGTGCCCGGGGTCGATACAATTAAAAACGTGCCTTTCATAGCGTCTGCGCGTTTTTTCATGTTCAGCAGGCCATTGCCGTAGTGAATAGTTTTCATATCAAACCCATTTCCATTATCGGTTATCTCAATCCGCAACAGGTTATTTTCATACCCCGCCTCTATACAAGTTTTGGTACAGCACGAATATTTTATCAGGTTATTGATAGATTCCTTCAATATCAAGTATATATTTTGCCGGCGTTGCATATCCAGCTTTATTCCCTTTATCCGCTCGGGCACGTTTACTTCATAATCTATGTCCTTTGCTTCCAGCACGGTTGCTGCAAATTGCTGTATCCTGGCAAACAGGTTGCCCACGGTATCGTTTTTCGAGCTGATGCTCCAAACAATGTCATCCATTTTTTCCATCAGCTGGTAGCTGCGTTCATTGATTTCGCCCAAAATCCGTTTCGATTTTTTTTCATCGCCCCTTGCAGCAACCTCGCTAAGTATCGAGATGGAACTGAGCGTTGAGCCGATATCATCGTGCAGGTCGGTTGATATTTTATTTCGCAATAGCTCCAATGCCAGCATTTTGCTGAGCTGGTACCTGTAGGCGCTATAAACAAGCAGCGCAATTACCAGGGCCAGCAATATTAAAAACCACCAGGTTTGCCAAAAAGGCGGCTTTATTAAAAAATGAAAAACCGCCGGCCGCCGGCTCCATACGCCATCGGCATTTTCGGCGGCAACTTTAAAAGTATAGTTACCAGGTTTCAGGTCAAAGGCTACAAAATTATGTTCCGTTATGGGGCTCCATTCATTGTCCTGTCCATTTAAAATATAATGATACCTAACATTTTCAGGATTTTTTAAACTAATGCCAGCAAACTCAAAGGAAATAAAATGCTGGTCGTAAGCCAATGAGATGTTGCCGGTATTGACCATATAAGGATCAACCGAAAAGTTTTTTAACCCCTGTATATTCACCTGGGTAAAATATACCGGCGGCGAAACAGTGTCCTTACGAATATTGCCGGGTATCCATTTTAATATGCCTTCATTGGTGCCTATGTAAAACACATCGCCTGTTTTAAGTATGCAGTTGGTTTCGCGGTTAATATTGTCGTTATTTATTTTCAGCTGTTTTACCAAAGGATTTTTGTAATTGCCCCATACAATATTTATCCCGCTGTTGGTAGCCAGGTATAACTTACCGTCGGCATCGCAATAAATATCTTTTACCCAATTGGCATTTAAACCATTCCGGGCCGTTATATGCGCTACCGGCATACCAGTGGCTGTTGAAAATATAAATATCCCATTGGTGCGGGTACCCCAAATAATGTTGCCTTTTTTATCAGTGGTACAACTTCTTATCCTTATATCGCTATAGCCGGTTGCCTGGCTGTATTCCGTTACCTTTAAAAGGCTGTCGTTTTTAACAAAATATTTCACAACGCCCCTGTCGCGGTACCCCACCCACAGGTAATTATTTTCATACTGCATTGCAACAATCATTTCAGTAACGGGATGGGCCATTTTCACAGGCCTTAAAGCCTTACCGTCATCCCGCCATACATTTCCATCAATATCTCCATACCATGCTTTTTCACCCTTTTCAGTACAAACCGCTGTTGAATGAATATTGAATTGTTTTGTTATAGCAATGCCTTTAATGTTCAATATGCCAGTAGTTGTACCGGCCAAAAACGAACCCTTTTTGTAACTACGCAGCCAGCTTACATAACCAATCGTCTGTTTCCCCGCACTGCTCAAAAAAATGTACCTGTTATCCTTTTTAACGGCCATACCGTTTACTGCGCCCACCCATAAATTATTCTGGCTATCAAGTATCAGGGATGTTATCGGTTGATCACTCTTTTCATTCCTTATCGCATTAAATTCATAGTGCTCATCGCCGAGCATACTTATACCTTTCCTGTTGGCAAACCATACCAAACCCTCGTTATCGCAGTACACCTGCTGAATATTTTGTGGCAGGCCATTAACCCCGGTATATTGTGTTATTTTCCTGTCTTTTATTTTAAATAGGGTGTCGGTTAAGGCCCACATGGTGCCATTATCAGTAAATGCCCATATATCCCCATACTTATCCGCAGTAAGGTCCCGTATCTTTTTTTGGGATAGATAGTTTTGCGGCGAATTATAAAAAGCATCGGCACCCGAGTTTTCAAACGACAACAACCCGGTGCTGGTAAGCGCCCATAGTTGTTTTTCTGTCACCAGTATTTTAATAGCCTGCGTAGTTTTTAAAACATGGTCAATAAGTTTAGCGCCTTTATCATCTAACTTGTACAAAAACACGCCATTGTCGGTGCTAAAAAGAATGGTGCCGTCGGGGAGCTGGGAAATGCTGTTTGTTTGCCTTTTCAAACCGGGGTTGGCGGCGTCAAATACCGAAAAACTTTTCCCGTCGAATAAATAGGGGCTGCCATCGCCTATCACGATATATTTATTTGCCGACACCTGTATCATACCCGAAACGTAATTAGCGCCGGCATCCTTTAGCTGTTTGTCGATAAGGTAATTGGTAAAGCGGCCGTTCTGATACTTAAATATGCCGTTAAAAAAAGAAAGTACCCAAATGGTGCCGTCCCTGTCTTTATTAAACCCGGTAACATACAGCTGGCCTATATTGGTTTTAAGCTGTGGCTGATAAAACCTTTTCCCGTCAAACCAGCTGATGCCAAAATCGGTACCTACCCACAACAAACCTTTATCGTCGCGTATTACGGCCTGCACATTGTTATCATTCAGGCCGTCCCTGATGCCATAGTTTTTAAACGGCATTATTTGTGCATGCGCATCAAGGCATAACAGCAAAACAATTGCATATAGGACAGGCTTAAACATTTATAGTAAATATAAATATTTGATTTATATTTAGTTAAGGTATATGAAAAATCGCAGTCAGCGGTAGCGCAATGTAATTTAGTTAATACTCCCCCCTCCAAAGAAACAAATTCCACCTCCCGGCGTTTGTATCCCAAACGATTTAGTTTAGTTTTGGATAAAATTTTTTAAATGCCGCGCCCCGATCTCAAAAACATCCGCCAAAATGTCAAAAACATCCGCGTAAACCCCAAGTATGTCCGCATTATTTTAATTGTTTTTGCTTCAATTTTTGTATTGCTGCTTATTGGCGGGTATATTGCTTACACCAAACGCGAGGCCTTGCTGCAGCACGAAATAGCCAAAGCCAAGGCAAAGGCAAAAAAAGATTATAACCTGGATATTGAGATAGGCTCAGCAAATTTTACTGGCCTGAGCACAGTTGCCTTCACGGATATTACCATTGTGCCTTTTCAACGGGATAGCTTGTTGAGTATTAAAAAGTTTGACGTAAGTGTTAAGCTGTTTCCATTGCTGTTTGGCGAGGTAAAGCTATCCAACGTTGTTTTGCAGGATGGCCACCTCAACCTTACCGACATTAACCACATAAAAAACTTCGATTTCATCTTTAAAAAGAAAAAGGATACCACCGATAAAACGAAGGTTGACCTGGCGGATTTAGCCAACAACCTGGTTAACCAGGTTTTGTATAAAATACCTGATAACCTGAGCTTAACAAATTTCCAGCTATCATTGAAAACAGATAGCTCGAGTTTCAGCCTGCTTACGCAAACAGCCGAGATAAAAAACGGCGAACTAACCTCAACCATAAATGTAAATAATGGCGCAGCCACCTGGCATGTTACCGGCAGGATGCACCCGTCGGACAAGGACATAGATATTAAGCTTTACGCCGACGGAAAAAAGGTAGAATTGCCTTATATCGAACGAAGGTACCACCTGAAAGTAAATTTCGATACCATAAGCACAAGCCTCAGCAAGGTAGAGCACAGTGGTGGCGAAACCCGCATTTATGGGTACTGGGGCGTACGTAACCTCGTGATCAACCACCCGGGTTTATCTTCGGGAGATATCGTATTGCCCAACGCAAGTATAGATGCCAATGTTTTTGTTGGTGAAAATTATGTATCGATAGATAGCTCATCGCTCATCCGCCTTAAAAAAATAACAGCGCACCCGTATATAAAATATACCCTTAACCCTGTAAAAATATATGAGCTAAAGGTAAATACCGGCTGGATGGGTGCCCAGGATCTGTTTGATTCCTTCCCTTCAGGCATGTTTCAATCGCTTGATGGCATACAGGTTGCAGGTAAATTGAATTATAACCTGAATATATTTTTAAATGCCGCCCACCCGGACGATGTGCAATTTGATTCGCGCCTTAATAAGGAAGATTTCCGGATCATCAGGTATGGCAAAACCGACCTGGGAAAGTTGAACAATGCCTTTGTTTATACGCCGTACGAAAAAAACAAACCGATGCCACCCCGCACTATCGGGCCGCAAAACCCATATTTTACGCCGCTGAGCGAGATATCCCCAAACCTGCAAAGTGCAGTAATGACGGCAGAAGACCCCTCGTTTTATAGAAACCATGGTTTTGTGGAAGAATCTATCCGTAAATCATTGGCGACAGATTTTAAAGAAAAGAAGTTTAAGCGCGGCGGCAGCACCATATCTATGCAACTGGTTAAAAACGCCTTCTTAAGCCGCGAGAAAACACTGTCGCGGAAAATTGAGGAAATATTGATCGTTTGGATGATAGAGAATAACCAGATAATGACCAAAGACAGGATGCTGGAAGTATATTTTAATATTATTGAGTGGGGGCCAAATGTATACGGCATTGGCGAAGCTTCACGGTATTATTTTAACAAACCACCCGGCGAGCTAACCCTTGGTGAAAGTATTTACCTGGCCAGCATAGTACCGCACCCTAAAACCGGGCTATATTCGTTTATGCCCGATGGCTCGTTAAGGCCGGGGCTGGTTGGCTATTTCAACCTCATCGGCAATTTAATGGCAGGCCACGGGCAAGCCCAGCGCGACAGCAGCAACTATGGTTTTTATACGGTAAGGCTTAAAGAAAGCCTGCGTAAAGAGGCGCCGAGTGATACCACCGCCGCAGACAGCATAATACGGCACGACCGTGATGATAATGACGCGCAGCCGGTAGTGGTGGTTGAGCCACCGAAGAAGCCCAATTTTATACAGCGCATATTTGGCAAAAAAGATACTACTGCAAAAAAAGAGGAGCCAAAACCAATAGACCCCAAAGCAAAACTAAAAGCGGATATTCAAAAATTGCGCACTGACGAAGAAACAAAAGAATTGTTGATTGATACAGCGGGCAAAACCCGCAAAGAAATACGCCAGGAAAAACGCCGTATGCGCAGCGATGAGAGAGACCAGGAAAAGGCACTGAAAGACGCCGCTAATCAATAGCAGTTTGCTATCTAAGCAAAATATATCTAACAATCTTCAAAAAGTCCATAGACCATAGTAGTAAGCATTTTATTACTATGGTCCATGGACTATGATCTATGAACCAATCAATATTTAAGTATGATATACCCCGTTTTATGCTTGCTTTCTCCATTAACAGCATAATCAAGCGAGTAAAAATAAGTGCCCGGTAGCTGCATTTTGCCGTTTATGTTCGAATGCCCGTCAAACAGTTTCGAACTGTTGTCATAGCCTTTGGTTTGATATACCATTACCCCATTCTTGTCGATTATCATTAATCGGTTATCCGGGTAATTGGTTATCCCATCAATAGTTAAAAAGTCGTTGATGCCGTCGCCATTTGGTGAGATTGCCTGGTGGACTATCACGCCGTCATTTTCAATGGCCACGCTGTCTGCGGGTTGTGTAACTGATATTGATTGATAAAGGCTGTTAAGGCTTGCCGGCGCCCCCCTATTAACCGTTATAATGATTGTTTTGGTCGATACACCATCCTGGGCGGTGATCTCGGTAGTTATGATATTCGCGCCAACATTCAATGCTATAGCTTGTGATTCCGAACCTGAAACAACGGTTTCCCCGTTCACTTTTATGGTTTCTGTTGCATCTTTTGCCGTTGGGATCACCCTTACTGATGTTTCAGTGTTAGCGACTGCCGACTTATAATTTAAATATCCCGACCCAGTGATGCTAATTAGTGTTGAAACCGGGCTGAGGCTTATGGAAGCCAGTTGGGCATTAGTGGATAATCCCGTCCTGTTAACGGTTATCATGATGGTTTTGGTGGTTATGCCATCCTGTGCAGTTACCACGGTAGTTATTACGTTAGGGCCAACATTTAGTGCTATGGGTGACGATGCTGTCCCCGATATTACCGGGTTACCATTAACGGTTATGGTGGCATTAGGGTCTTTTGCTGTCGGGGTAACCTGCATGTTGCTTGTACTGTTAGCCGCCGTTGCTGTGAAATTCAGATAGCCCGGCCCTGTTGTGCCAACAAGTGTTTCAACCGGGGTTGTTTTTATCGATGCTATTAAAGCATTGGTCGACGGCGCATCCCTGGTTACTGTTATGGTGACAAACTTATGGGTAGAGCCGTCAGGCCCGGTAATGACAATAACAATGATGTTTGAACCAACGTTGAGCCTTACGGGTGTTGACGGGGAGCCCGATGCTACCGGCAAACCATTAACGGTTATGGTTGCATTAGGGTCTTTCGCTGCCGGGATAACCGCTATACTGCCGGTGCTGTTGGCAACTACTGCCGTAAAGTTAATGTAACCCTCGCCGGCAGCGCCAACGAGTGTCACTTTTGGGTTGGTGCTCACCGAGGCAATCAAAGCGTCGTTTGATACCCCTTCCCTGTTAACGGTGATGATAGCTGTTTTTGTGGTTTTACCGTCCTGGGCAGTTACTACCGTTGTTATAACATTCAGGCCGACATTCAACGCTATGGGCGATGATGATGAACCGGAGGTTACCGCTGTGCCATTTACCGTTATCGTTGCATCTGGATCCTGCACCGTAGGGATAACCTGGATCGTGCTTGTAGCATTCGCAACAGCAGCATTGAAATTTAAATAGCCCGGGCCGCTTGTGCTAACAAGGGTTGCGGCAGGGCTTAGTTTGATCGAACTTAACAGCGCATTGTTTGGGAGCGAGCGGTTAACGTTTATGGTATAGGTTTTGGTTGTTACGCCGTCCTGTGCGGTTACCACTATGCTTAAAGTGTTATTGCCCACAACCATGGGGAAAGAAGGCGACCTTAGCCCCGGTGTTACAGGTGTGCCGTTGATGGTTACCGTTGCGTTTGGATCAGTAGTTGTAAGCAGCGCGGTTATACTTGAAGTAAAATTAGCAATAGTATCGGCATAAGTGGTAGTGCCTGCCGCAAAGGCCGGGGTTAGTGTACCATTGCTGATCTGGAATGTGTTTAATGTGGCATCACTTGAATTTACTTTGATATTAACTGTGGCCGTGCCTTTTCCAGCGATGTTAATGGCGGTCACGGTATAATCGGTAGCCGGCGAGGCCGCGGAAGGCGTTCCGCTGATAACGCCGCTGGCCGGATCGATATTAAGGCCGTTGGGCAACTCCGGGCTTATTAAATAGCCGCCGGTAATACTCACCTTAATAATGCTCCCGATACTCACTCCATATAAATTAAAATTTTGGTCGATCAATAAACCGCCGGTTATATCAAGGCCGGCAGGCTCTGCCTGGATCTCGGCACCCCCAGTGGCAGGAAACATGTCTATAGCGCCGATATCAGGGCCCGAATCGAACAATACGTAAATATTTCCGGATGGGTCGACTGTCATTGTGGTTGTCCTCGCCGTAAAAGATCGCACGGTTTTTAGCGTGCCCCCGGCAGCTATCTCATAAACATTTCCGCTACTTCCGCAAAAAAACACGTTGCCGTTCAGGTCGGTTACTGCTGCGGTCATCCGCTGGCTGGAAATCTTTGTTTTGGCGCTTCCATCGGCAGCCATTTTAAACAATGGGCCGCTGCTCGGGTCACTGACGTAAATATTGCCGGCAGCGTCTACCGCGACGGCGTTGGCCGAAATAAACCCGCCCAGGTTGAAGACCGTAGCCCCATCAGCCGATATTTTAGCCACCTTGGTCATGGCCGCAACGTATACATTACCGGCGGCATCCAGCGCAATGCCCTTTATCAATGGGAACCCCGTAGCAAAAACGGTAGCTGAACTTGCGCCAGGGGCCAGCACGGAAATTTTGCCGGATGATTCGCCGATGTAAATATTGCCGGTACGGTCGCTTGCCAGGCAAGTGGCGTCAAAAATCCCCGTGCTTAAGCTGGTCCCTGTCGTATTAAACCCTAACGCGGCAGCCGCGCCGCCGGTGTTTAGGAGTGTCAATGGTGAAATGGCAGTACCGGTGGTATAAATTTGCGGCGTACTGTAGCTGATAACGGGCGGCGGCGGTAAGTTTACGGTTATATTTAGCGTGGCATTACCGCTTACCGGACCGCTGAAACCTGTAACCGAGTAGTTTGTAGCCGGGGAAAACCCGGACGGCGTCCCGCTGATGGCGCCGCTGTTTGGGTCGATGGTAAGCCCCTGCGGCAATTCGGGGTTTACAAAATAACCGCCCGTAGCGTTTATCTTGCTGATCACCCCTCCGCTCACTACGTATACGTTAAAATTCGGGTCGACCATTACTGCCTTCATAGCGTTGGGGAATGCCGGGCCTATATTAACCGCCGTACCCGCTATACTCTGTGCGGGCGATGAAAAGAATAAACCAAAACTCAAATCCGATCCCACATAAATATTCCCTGACGCGTCCGTTGTAACCGATATAGGGTCATTCCCGTCAAAAATTGTTTTTTCCATACCACCGGCCGGTATTTCAAAAATGTTGTTCGTTTCCTCATCAACAAAAAAAACATTGCCATTGCCATCAAGGGCTATGCTCCCGGGGCTGGAGACATTGCTGTTAGTGATCTTTGTCTGCCCGGTTCCATCGGCAGCCATTTTAAACACGCCCTGGGCGCCTTCATCGGCAACATAAATATTGCCGGACGCATCAAGCGCAACCCCCGCCGGGCCGCTAAAGCTTCCCAGTGAAACCGCTGTGCCCCCGCCGGCAGGTATTTTCCGTATCGATGATGACCCGTCGGCAACATATACATTACCTGGACCATCGACAGCAATGCCTGCCACCGGGCCAAAACCACTGGCAAAAACCGTAGCCGGGCTACCGCCGGGGGGAAGTACCGACACCTTGCCGGATGATTCGCCGATATAAATACTCCCGTCCTTGCCCCATGCCAAACAAGTGGCATCGAAAAAGCCGGTGCTTAGGATGGTTGCCGAAGTAGAAAAGCCGAATGTACCCACCGCTGCGCCTGTATTTGCAGGCAGCGATGGCGTAATGGCCAGGCTGGCCTCATAAACTTGCGGCGTACTGTAGCTGATAACGGGCGGCGGCGGCAAGCTGACCGTTATATTTAGCGGAGCACTGCCGCTTCCCGTACTGCTGAAAGCCGTAACAGTGTAATTGGCAGCCGGGGAAACCCCGGGCGGCGTCCCGCTGATGGCGCCGCTGTTTGGGTCGATGGTAAGCCCGGGCGGCAACTCCGGTTTTGTAAAGTACCCTCCCTGTGGGCTGATCTTATATACCTTGTGATCGTTGAAATTGGCATAATATAAATTAAAGTCCGCATCGGCCATCAACCCGTTGGTTGGAACCGGGTCGATATTGACAAGGCCCGCAACGGTGGAATAACAATAGATCGCACGTTGATCTGCCAGGTAAATATTTCCCGAAGGATCGGTTGTTAAAGATACCGGGCCAACGAGCGTGGAGGCCACCTGTTTCTGTGCGCCGCCGACAGGTATTTCGTAAAGGGCGTGGTTATGTTGATCGCCGATAAATAAATTGCCGTTGGCATCAAACGCCACATATGCCGGCGCCGGTATCCCGTTGTCGATCCTTGTTTGTCCCGTCCCGTCGGCGGTCATTTTATAAACGCCTGCGTCACCTCCTGCATTGTCGGCAACATACAGATTGCCGGCCGGATCGAAAGCAAGGCCGACAGGTGCGGAAAGGTTGCCCAGGGTAACCGGCGTGCCGCCGCCTGCGGGTATTTTCCAAAGGTGTGCCGCATCCCCCACGTAAACATTATTTGAAGCGTCCAGCGCTATACTGTACACTACCCCGAAACCTGTCGCGAAAACAGTAGCCGTACTTCCGCCGGCCGGCAGCACCGAAACCTGGCCCGAACCTTCGCCGATATACAGGTTTCCCGACTTATCCATCGCCATAGAAACGGCATCGCTAATGCCGGTACTCACCGGGGTTGCCACCGGGTTGAAACCGAATGCAGCCACCGCTGCGCCTGTGTTTACAGGCGATAAGGGCGTAATTGCAGTAGCTACTGTATAAGTTTGCGGCGTGCTATAGCTGATAACGGGCGGCACCGGTAAGCTGACCGTTATATTTAGCGTAGCACTGCCGCTTACCGTACCGCTGAAAGCCGTAACAGTGTAATTGGCAGCCGGGGAAACCCCGGGCGGCGTCCCGCCGATGACGCCGGTGTTTGGGTCGATGGTAAGCCCGGGCGGCAACTCCGGTTTTGTAAAGTACCCCCCCTGTGGGCTGATCTTATATACCTCGCTATCGTTGAAATCGGCATAATATAAATTAAAGTCCGCATCGGCCATCAACCCATTGGTTGCGACCGGGTCGATATTGACAAGGCCCGCAACGGTGGAATAACAATATATCGCCGTTTGATCTGCCAGGTAAATATTCCCCGAAGGATCGGTTGTTAAAGATACCGGGCCAGCGAACCCGGAGGCCACCTGTTTCTGTGCGCCGCCGACCGGTATTTCGTAAAGGGCGTGGTTATGTTGGTCACCGATAAATAAATTGCCGTTGGCATCAAACGCTACATATGCCGGCGCCAGTATCCCGTTGTCGATCCTTGTTTTTCCCGTCCCGTCGGCGGTCATTTTATAAACGCCTGCGTCACTTCCTGCATTGTCGGCAACATACAGATTGCCGGCTGCATCGAAAGCAAGGCCGACAGGTGCGGAAAGGCTACCCAGGGTGACCGGTGTGCCGCCGCCTGCGGGTATTTTCCAAAGGTGTGCCGCATCCCCCACGTAAACATTATTTGAAGCGTCCAGCGCTATACTGTACACTACCCCGAAACCTGTCGCGAAAACAGTAGCCGTACTTCCGCCGGCCGGCAGCACCGAAACCTGGCCCGAACCTTCGCCGATATACAGGTTTCCCGACTTATCCATCGCCATAGAAACGGCATCGCTAATGCCGGTACTCACCGGGGTTGCCACCGGGTTGAAACCGAATGC
>JABDCF010000047.1:27993-30442 GCA_013288235.1 Bacteroidota bacterium
CCGATATACAGGTTTCCCGACTTATCCATCGCCATAGAAACGGCATCGCTAATGCCGGTACTCACCGGGGTTGCCACCGGGTTGAAACCGAATGCGGCCACCGCTGCGCCTGTGTTTACAGGCGATAAGGGCGTAATTGCAGTAGCTACTGTATAAGTTTGCGGCGTGCTGTAGCTGAAAGCAGGCGCCTGCGCAAATAACCTGGAAGAAGGCCAGGCCACAATAGCCAGCATAGCTAAACATTGCGCCAGGGGCATCAATTTTTTCTGTAATGAAAAAACCGGGTGAAGGTTGTAGAAAATTTTCATGTCAATTTGTTTATTGGTCATTAGTTCACTGGT
The DNA here is from genome assembly GCA_013288235.1 of Bacteroidota bacterium. Classification (GTDB taxonomy): domain Bacteria; phylum Bacteroidota; class Bacteroidia; order Sphingobacteriales; family Sphingobacteriaceae; genus Mucilaginibacter. Next base: position 28,335 of record JABDCF010000047.1, read on the forward strand.
TCATTAGTCATCGGTCATTGGTGCTTACCTTTCGCCTTTCACCGCTCACCATTGAAATTCGTCTTAGTTCATCATTTAAAATTTTTATACGCCGGTTGTAATAAATAAATACCGCTACCATAAGCGCGGCCAAAAGCAGCATGATCAGTATCCATTTATATCCGGTGTTTTTTAAAGGGGCTTTCACTTGCCTTAAATTTTGAACTAATATGCAAAGGAATTAGAGGCCCCGGCTGGGACAATGGAGGGACAATAATGGGACAAAAGTGGGACAATTTAGCTTAGCGCGATGGGTGGGTGATGTGCGGATGTGCAAATGTGCAGATATGCGGATGAGAATATCCGCGGATTTTTGATGCGGGGACGTGGGGACGATGTGCGGATGTGCGGATTTCAGATGTGCAGATGATTTGAAGATGCGCGAATTTGAAGGTGGTATTTGATAGGGTGACCGGTGTACTTACTTGAAGCCATAGTTCGTTTTGATCCGCAAATGCGGGATCAAATCCCACAATTTTCCCCGGAGTACTTCGCACAAATTGCCCCATTTGCATATCTGCACATTTGCACATTTCTTAAATCGCCGAAACGATCTCCTCCAGGCTGTTTTCTTCGGGGATGCCGGCCTTTTTGCGCAGGCGTTGTTTTGATTTTCTGACGCCTTCCACGGTGATGCCGAGCATACCGGCCATTTCGGCATTGTTTAGCCGTAATTTGATCAGCGCCAGCAGGCGAAGATCGGTATCGGTAAGATTTTGAAAACGGTTGTTGATATTGGAGAAAAAATGTGAATGCACCTTATCAAATAGTTTTTTAAATTCTTTCCAAGCCTTATCGGTCATGATATGGGCCGTCATCATCTCTTCCAACTGTGCAACCCGCGACTGGTATACGGGATCAGCCTGCCGTTGCATATCATCCATTTCGGTTTTAAAGCTTACTACCAGGTCGCTTTGCTGTCTTAATTGATCTATATAATCTACCAGTGCAAGTCGCGCCTTGTCACGCTCCTGTTCTGCAAGCGATTTTTCTAATAACAAAGCAGCCTGGTCCCGTCTCACGATCATCTTTTGCCGGTTATACAGCAACGCAGCAATGATGATTAAAAGCAGCAAAATCCCGGCAAGGGCATTGCGCATAATAACCTCGGCCTTAGCTTTAGCATTTAATTGGTCTACCCGCGCCTGGTTTTTATCTGTTTCCCATTTCAGCTTTATCCTTTCCACAGCAAGCACATTGTCGCGTTTGGTCAAAGTGTCCTTAGCGGCAGCATATTTTTTCTGGTATTCAAAAGCCAAAAGGGGCCTGTTGGTCTTTTCGCCTATCTCTGCCCACAGGGCATACATATCTATATATTGTTTCAGATAGCCCTCCTCCGGGTGTTTTATCAGGTTTGCAAGCATAGCCAACTGGCGTTCAGCTGTGGCAAAATCCCCTTTTTTCACACTGATTGCTGCAAGGCGTACCAGGGCGTATGCTGCATTATCAACCTGGTTATATTTTAAGGATTGTTCATAATCTGTTTTTATATAAGGAAGCGCCACATCATAATTCCCCTCTAAAAAATATACCGAACCTATGTTGCCGGTAACAATACCGGCCCATACCGTATCTTTATAGGCATTAGCCAAATGCAATGCTTTATTAAAGTATGAGAGTGCATTGTCGTATTCCTTGTCGTTCCGGTAAATCAGGCCAATTGTATTGGTTATGTTAACCTGGTCGCGATGGGCCGGTTTGTAGTCAAGCGCCTCGAGTAAAAAACGCTTTGCCGTTTCAAAATCGCCAAGGTCATAATAAAATTCTGCAACGTCGTTAAGGAAATAACTGGCTTCGGGAACGTTTTTAAATCCGATGTTCTTAAATATATCGTACGCCTTTAAGTAATTTTCACAGGCCAAAACATACGCATTACGACCATGGTAGTAATACGCTATTTTAAAAGTATAGTACCCCACTTCATGATTGAGCCCGTAAAGCCTGGCCATATCAATTGTTTTACCATAATAAAAAGGACTGCGGGGGCTATAATGATAATTTGCAGCGTACCAATCGCCTTTAAGATCATAAACGGCCAATTCCAGCCGCTTATCCTGTAATTGTATGGC
>JABDCF010000048.1 GCA_013288235.1 Bacteroidota bacterium
TTGCCATTATAGCTTTTCCCGAAAAATGAAGTTACGTCAGGGAAGAAATAAAATGCGCCTTCGGGCAGGTTTACTTTTACACCGTCAATTTCCTTTAATAAACTATAAACAAGGTCGCGGCGTTTTTTAAATTGTTTGCGCATTTCTAAAACGCTTTCCAGGCCACCCTCTAATGCTGCAACACCGGCTTTTTGTGTGATGGAGCATGTGCCTGAGGTTATCTGTCCCTGCATTTTATCGCAAGCATTGGCAATTTCTTTATTTGAAGCAGTGTAACCAATGCGCCAGCCAGTCATGGCAAAGGCTTTTGAAAAACCGTTTATGATAATTACGCGGTCTTTGATATAATCAAATTGTGCTATCGATTCGTGTTTGTCTACAAAATTGATATGCTCATATATCTCGTCCGAAAGGATATAAATATTAGGGTGTTTTTCAAATACTTTAGCTAAGCCTTCCAGTTCTGCTTTGCTGTAAACGCTGCCCGTAGGGTTACATGGCGACGAGAACATAAACAGTTTTGTTTTCGGTGTGATGGCTGCTTCCAACTGAGCCGGTGTTATTTTAAAATCCTGTTCAACAGGTGCATCAATAAAAACACTTATGCCTTCGGCAAGCTTAACAACTTCGGAGTATGACACCCAATAAGGGGTAGGGATAATAACTTCTTCGCCGGGATTTACCAAACAAAGCACTGCATTGGCAATAGCCTGCTTTGCACCGGTCGAAACAACTATCTGGCTAAAATCATAATCCAGGCCGTTTTCGGTTTTTAATTTATTGGCAACAGCTTTCCTAAGTTCAGGGTAGCCTGATACCGGGGTGTAGTAAGTAAAATTCTTATCCATTGCCTGCTTGGCGGCTTCCTTAATATGTTCAGGAGTATGAAAATCAGGTTCGCCAAAGCTAAGGCTGATCACATCTACACCTTTTGCGGCAAGCTCACGGCCCATTTTGGCCATTTTAATTGTTGCGGATTCCGACAGGTTATTGATCCTGTTACTTAGTACACTCATTTTGTTGCTTTTATTTAATTTGCGGCGCAAATATAGAAAAGTATGAGGTGAGGTTAAGATGTTAATAGTAAATTTTCATTTTTTTAGTATTTTATTAACAGACGTGTTGCAGTAATTTGTAAAGACTTAAAATAAAGAGGTTTTTGGAGCAGATTTTATGAATTTGGAAATATTGGTGGTGGTTTTATAGGGCAAAGCATTAGTTTATAACTCCAGGCGTAATGCGGGTTAATTTATTCTCGTCCATACAGTAGTTTTACCAAGCAAAGGGATACCAATGTATCCGCGTAATTCAAGGTTGTTGCCGTTTACGGTTACTATGATACTATAAGTTTTGCCTGTTGTTGAATCATATATTTTTCCGCCCTGCCATTTGCCGTATTCATATTCCAGCCCTGTTATTATTACCAGGCCCTGTATTAGCCTTGCCCTTAGCTTTGGATCAGGGTTAAACACATCATGCCGGGGCTTTCCATTTTCATCCAGAACAGTATTACCCCAGATCAATTTACCGGACCAGGTGCGGCCTGTTTGAAATATTTCAACTTTGCCGTCTTTCTTTTCGGTAAGCCATACACCTTTGATCTTATCTTCCTGGTTAACCTGGCCGTTACTCCTTAGGCCGATAAAACACAGCGCAATGATTAACATCAATATTTTCTTCTCATGTAGCATTCGCATGTGTACCAGGTAGAATAAATCGGCAACTAATTTAAGAAATTTTAAAAATGGTTTATTGATTTTTCTGCCAAACAGATGCCTCAATCGTATATTTTCGCCACAATCAATTATAACTAACATAGTTAATAACTTGCCCGCTGTTTCAGGAAACTATTTCTAAATTTGGCGCAAATTACAACGCTTTGAAAGCACAAAAACGGATCATACTTTTCGCTCTGATAACAGGTGTTATCCTGATGCTGGCAAAGTTCGGCGCCTACTTTTTAACGGAATCCAATTTTGTGCTGACCGATGCTGCCGAAAGCATTGTTAATGTGCTTGCCAGTTCATTTGCTTTTTTTAGCATCTATCTTGCAGCACAGCCACGAGATGAAAACCACCCTTATGGCCATGGAAAAGTTGAATATTTTTCCGTTTTCGTTGAAGGATTTTTGATAGGTATTGCCGCACTCAGTATAATTATCAAATCAATTTATGGTTTGATTTATCCGAACCCAATTCACAATCTCATAACCGGCGCCTTAATCATAGGCGTTACAGGGATCATTAACGGCGCGTTAGGGTTTTATATGATACGTAAGGGCAAATCGCTGCCGTCTGTTACTATAGATGCCGATGGAAGGCACCTGTTAACGGATATGGTAACCAGCATTGGCCTGGTTGCCGGTTTATTACTTATCCATATCACCAATATTTTATGGCTGGATAGCGCATTATCTATAATTGTCGGTTTATATATTTTATACAGCGGTTACCGGCTGGTGCGTAAATCAGTGTCGGTATTAATGGATGAAGCCGATTTTACCGTGGTAACAGAGGTGATAAAGGTTTTAAATGAGAAAAGAGATGTGTCGTGGATCGATATACATAATTTCAGGGCGCAGAAATACGGAAATGAATTGCACATTGATTGCCACTTAACTTTACCAAATTATTTCAACCTGGTAGAAGTGCATGAACAGGTAAAAATGGTTGATAAACTGATCAATAATGAAGTTACCAAAACGGAATTATTTATTCATTCGGATCCTTGCGTACCAGAATGTTGCCACTATTGCAGCATGCCCGATTGCCCTATCAGGTCGGAACCAAAAACGGAGGACATCGCCTGGACTTTGGATAAGATCATCAGAAACAAAAAACACTTTGAATAATGTACCCTTTTAATGTTCGCGTTTACGGATTACTCATTAATGATGCCAATGAAATACTTATCAGCGATGAGCAGGAATATGGTATGCGTTTTACAAAATTTCCAGGCGGCGGCCTTGAAGCAGGCGAGGGGCTTATAGATGGTTTAAAACGGGAGTTTATGGAAGAATGCGATGCTGAAATTGAAGTGATAAGCCATTTTTACACCACCGATTTTTACGTAAAATCGGCATTTAATGATTCGCAGGTGATCAGCGTTTATTACATTGTTAAAAATATAAGCCCGCTGAACCTGGCATTTAAAACTCTCGCTTTTGATTTTGATGGCGAAGGGGAAGTGCTGCAGGCATTTCGCTGGGTGAAATTAATCGATCTCAGCAACGAAGACTTTCCTTTCCCCACAGATAAGCATGTAGCAAAGCTTTTAATTAATAATATATGAGTTTGATTGAGAGAGACTTAAAAGTAATATGGCATCCCTATACCCAAATGAAAACGGCTTTACCGCCCGTGCCTATAGTGAGGGGCGAAGGCGCCTGCCTGTTTGATGAGGGTGGCAAAAAATATATAGATGCGGTATCATCATGGTGGGTAAATATTCATGGTCATGCACATCCATACATCGCCCAAAAGGTTGCAGAACAATTAAAAAAACTGGAGCATGTTATTTTTGCTGGCTTTACCCACGAAGGGGCAGTAGAATTAGCTGAGCGGTTGCTTGCCATTTTGCCTAATAATCAGCAAAAAGTTTTTTACTCAGATAACGGCTCGACCGCAGTAGAAGTGGCCATAAAAATGTGCCTGCAATACTGGCATAACAAAGGCGAAAGCCGCACAAAAATTATTGCTTTTATCAATGCCTATCATGGCGATACATTTGGCGCAATGGCTGTAAGCGGCCGCAGTGCCTTTACGGCGGCATTTAATTCGTTATTGTTTGAGGTAGAATTTATAGATCTGCCAACTGAATCAAATATCCAAAATCTCATATCTCAAATCTCAAATCTCAAATCTAACACAGCTTGTTTCATCTTCGAACCTTTAGTACAAGGAGCTGGGGGAATGAACATGTATGAAGCCAAATATCTTAACGAATTAATGGCATATTGCCGTAAAGAAGGTGTTTTGATGATAGCCGATGAAGTATTTACCGGTTTCGGACGGACGGGAAAGCCATTTGCATGCAACCATGTAAATGAGCATCCAGATATTATGTGTTTTTCAAAAGGGCTAACCGGCGGTACTTTGGCTTTGGGGTTAACTACTTGTACCCAGGTAATATATGATGCTTTTTTATCAGATGATAAGTTAAAAACCCTTTTTCACGGGCATTCATTCACTGCTAACCCGGTTGCATGTTCGGCAGCGTTGGCAAGTTTGGATATTTTTTTAGATGCGGCTACAACTGAAAATATTAAAAGGATTGAGAATGCGCACCGTCAATTCGCGCTTAAAATAAAAGATCATCCCAAAATCAAAACCACCAGGCAAACCGGGACCATTTTAGCCATGGAATGGCAAACAGGCAACGATACCTCGTATTTTAACTCATTAAGAGATAAATTATACCTGTATTTTTTAGCCGCAGGCATCGTCCTGCGCCCACTTGGAAATATAATTTACATTTTACCTCCGTATTGCATTACTGATGACGAGCTGCATTACATTTACAGCAAAATTGAACAGGCGCTGAACGAAATTTAAGAATGGAATTAAATATACTTTTACCAAAAATTATAGCGGATGATGAACTGCATGCCAAATGGCTAAACACATTATCCTTAATGGAAAATACCGGGGCCCGCAAAATATCGGCCAGCGAAGATCCGCTTACTGTAACCTATATCATTTTAAAACATGCAGCGGAAGAACACCGCCATGCTTTTTATCTAAAAAAACAATTAGAAAAAATAACCGATAGTTTTTGCCCAACGTACGCCTCCGAATATTTACTTGCTCCGGCGTTCAGTAAATATTATTTAAACCAGCTTGATGTTGAAGTATGCCGCTATTTAAAAAATGAACTGCATCTGAGTGGCAAAGACCTGCGTTTTGCTGCTTATTTGCTGGTAACGTACGCCATTGAAGTACGAGCAGATGAACTTTACCCCATTTACCAGGATACCCTTGAAAATGCAGGCAGCAAAATAAACGTAAAGTCGATAATTTTAGAAGAAGAAGGCCACCTCGAAGAAATGATTAACCAGCTAAAGCAATTTTCGCCGGAATGGCAATTACATGCACAAAAAGCCGTGGAATTTGAAAGCAGGCTATTTGCCGATTGGATTGAAGCGCTGGGGGAAAGTTTGCAGTTTGCAGTTTAGGAATAACAGTGGGCAATTTGAGTTTTTAAACTGCAAACTGCCCACAGTAAACTGCTTACTAATTATCCGCCGGAATTAAGGTCGGCCAGTGTACCTTTTTCAAAATCTTTTGAAACTGCAAAAGTTCCGGCAGGTGCTTTGTCACCGGCTACACTTGAAATAGTTATGGTTTGTTCCTGTCCTTGCTGAAAAGCGGTGTACTGCACGGGGAAGCCCCCGATATTTGCATAGTAAAAGGGCATGGCCACCGCTGAAACGGTTACGTCATTGGTTATCCATACATCGTATGTTTTGCCGCTTTTATTATCCTTAGCTACCACCTTTTTACAATTAAAACCCGATATCTGTTTAGTTTCGGTACCAGGTGTAAACGTAAAAGTGGGTAGCGCAGCCATACCTTCTTCAAGTTCTGAAGGAGTTGCAATACCGGCTTTTTTCATTGATGCAACAGGTACATCAATAGTTACAGCCAGGTAGTCGTGCTTGGCGTTTGTAATTATTTTTACCGTGGCGGGGCCTGCCGTTATCACCGCAGCACTTGAGTCGGCAGTAAAATATTGTTTAACTTCAGCCGGTTGCCCGCGTACTTCCGTTGAATACGAAATAACACCTTCCGTATAAGTTTTTTGTGCACTGGCACTAATGGTAGTTGCCGTAAGCGCTATGCCAAAGGCAACGTTAAAAAGTTTAATGTTCATAAATTCAGATTTGTTTAGTACAATTTAGTTGTTTCTTAGTTCAGGTACAAATTTTATTAAAAATTTATTGCTTTTTAGTTAGATACTGAAATAAGGGAATTGTTACGTTTTAATATTTTATAGTTAATACAATTGTTCTTACAGCCCTTTTCAATTTCAGCTATCAGCTTGTCAGAGTTACTCCCGTCAACTACCAGCATTTTATAATCAAAAGCTGCATTAATTTCGTTTAAATGGGTATCGGGATAATTGGTAAAATAAATGTAGTCGGTTTTTAGTTTAGAGGGTAACATATTATTTTCAGCATGTCCATCAAATATAAATATTCTGTTATTTAAAAACTCGATCAATCCATACTTCTTCATAAGATAAGGCGTTTTTATGTCCGCAGTTAAATTATAAACCGTTGTGTGGGTTACCTGGCAGCTATCCAAATAAGGCTGTATGGAATATAGGTATGTTTTATCGGTATTTTTAATGTCAGTTAAAACTATTGCGTCCCGCCCCATCCTGAATACTATCCCTTTATGCTTTTTTAGGTTTAGCCAGGCGATATCATTTGATTGTTGAAAATAGATTTTTTTTAAGCTGATACTGATACAGAATAATAAGATACAAAGCAGGCATAACTTAAGCAGCCAGGATTTTTTATTGTACAAAAAACAAAACAGGCCGATAATGATGATATATAGCAATATGTACTCGCTCGTTGTAAGCCATATTTTATTAATACCAGAATAAGGTGTGTGTTCTATAATGGCCAACCCCTTGTTCATTAGCTGGATTGTTTTTTCTAATACAAAAGCAATAGATTTTGATACTACAGGTATTTGTGGCATCAACAAATAAAATATACCCAAATACATTACCAATGCTGCAGGGATAGTTACAAAAAGATTGCTGATTAAAAAACATACCGGGAGCTGGTGAAAATATAGTGCACTTATTGGAAAGATAACCACCTGTACCGCAATAGACACGGAACAAACCGCCCATAATTTATCTGCCCATTTGTTTTTAAATTTCAACCATTTGTATACTACGGGTTGAAACATTATCAGGCCGGAAACAGCAATGAACGAGAGTTGAAAACCTACGTCGGTTATAAAAAACGGATCGTACAATAGCAGCACAAAGGCCGAAACAGCCAACAAATTTAAGGTATTGATATACCGGCTAAAAGTTTTGCCTATAATAACCAGGCTCACCATAACCGAAACCCGGCAAATTGCCAGTGAAAAACCCGTAAGCATGGCATAATACCAAAGGATGCTTATAATTATTATTGCCCTTACCAGCCTGCCATATTTATAACGGTTTAAAAACCCGAGGGCAAATGTTAACAGTAGGTAAATGATGGCCACTTGCGAGCCGGAAACCGAAAGAACGTAAACGGTACCCGTTTTTGAATAGGCCTGCAAAATATTCTCGCTGAGGTCGGCTTTATAGCCCAATATTAAAGTCGATGCTACAGCGAAAGCCCCCGTATCGGTCATGTTACTTTTTAGCTTTTCAACTAACTGCCGCCTTAACCTTAGTGAATTGGCTATTGAAGCGTTACCTATATTGGTGTTTAACAAGGCAAACTGTTTTGGGTACAAAAAAGCCTGGTAAAAAATATTTTTATCAGCGAGATACTTTTTATAATTGAATTCCGCAGGGTTAAACGGAGGATCAATAGCATTGTATTTTGCAGGGATGAGCAATTCATCACCGTAAGATAAGCTTTTGGCGGTACTGTCTTTTATTGTTATTAGCAATGTTCCGCTTGTTGTTGATTTTTGCCCGTTATTGATCGTTGCTTCAACATTGGCTGTAAACCGCAGTAGTCCGTTTTTTAAGGTGGGTTCATTATTGATCTTTACTACGATGTACTGCCCCGTTTTTTTGGAAAAGTGATCGTTTTTACTTAGCTCGCTATAGCGGATAACGTTTATCCAGCCAAACAAAAATAAAATGGCAAAAATAAGTATGCCGCCCAGCCACCTGTTTTTATACAGTTTAAGCCTGCCAAAGTTTAGGTTGAGAAATGTAAATACAAGGCTTAGCGCAAAAAATGCGACCAATAGCCATTTTACGTCAACAACGAATAATTGGGTATGTCCCAATATTATACCCAGTAAAAAAGGTGTAAGTAAAATAACAACAGGAATTTCGCCTTTGTGATTAGGGATCATATATTAACTATAGGGCTTAGGCCCTTTAGCAAAAATAAAGATAGGCTTTCAATCAGTAATTACAACTGGTCGCGTACTTCGATAAGGAATTTTTTAAGGTTTTCGAGCGACGAGATTACGCGGTGGCTGTCTTTGGTATCAGCCATATTGTTTTTTAAATATTCTTTGGCGCCGTTTAGCGTGTAGCCCTTATCTCTTATTAAATGGAAAATAATTTTCAAGTTCTCAATATCTTCTGGGGTAAAGTAGCGGTTGCCTTTTTTATTCTTTTTCGGTTGAAGAACATCAAACTCTTTTTCGTAAAACCTTATCAACGATTGGTTTACATCAAAAAGAATGGCCACCTCGCCCATGGTATAGTACATTTTGCTTATCTCTCGTTCTTTATAAGGCATGTGCAAATGTATGTTTTGAATTTCGCAATTCGGAATTTCGATTTCGGATTTTTTTTAAATAATATTCACGGTTGCTTTGTTATCAATTGCAAAAATGTTTTCGATTGTCGTTGCTCTACAGGAAATTTTAGGAATTTTTGATAACAATCATTTAAATAAGCGGTAAGGTTAAAGCCACTGTCGTAATAGGTATCCACATCAGGGGTGTAAAGTATAATAAAGTTGTCCATCTCTGTGTCATTCTTTATCGGCACATAGTTTTTAATGTTTTGCGGCCTGAAGACATTATAAACAGCAAGTTCTTTTTCCTCGTTCACGGCAATATTATGGTCTCTTTTCTTTCTTTTTTCATTCCCCTGCTCCCATAACATAATTTTTACCCCGCCAATATAATCGCCGTTTCCGTCGGTTTGATAACGCACACTATTGCTATTGAACACTCCGGGCAATACAGGCGCTTTTAAACTCCCGGTTTTAATCTCAGTGTTAACTACTTTTACCTCTTTCAGCATCGTTTGCGCCGGCTCAAGAAAAACTTCATTGTACTTTAAACTTGTTAAATAAACAGTATCGGCCTGGTAGGCAAACCCCGAGAATGTCAGATAATCGCCTATATGGGCTGCAACAGAAAACCTGCCCGTCGAGTCGGTAACAGCTGTGTTATGTGTTTTTAAGTTCTCTATTTTAATATTGCCCAGCGGTATTTTGGTTTTATTTTCAAATACACGGCCTGTAAGTTTATCTTGAGCACAAGCAATATCGAAGATCAAGAAACTTAATATTAAGATGATTAAAAACCTTGCCATGATTAAGGTTGGTATTTATAATTGTTTAATATCAACGTTTATAGGTTAGAAATATTTTGGGTCCCTGCTTGTATGAAAAATGGAAACTACAAAAACAACCAAGTTTATTTCATCTATCCAGTAGATAACGAGGTAAGGAAATTTATTAACGGAAGCCGAACGCAGGTCCTCTTTATATTTTATTGGAAATAGATAAGGAGTACCTCAATAAGGTTTAAATAATGATTCACCTCGTTGTAAAGCCTATTTCCTAACCCTTCTTGCTCACCCTCATACCAATCATAAGCACCGGATAATTCTTCCTCCGCTTTGGCTAACAATTCAACTTTAAACACCTTCGTAGCGTTTCTTGATCTCGGTCCACGGGCGTGATGTGGTTTTGCCTGTCAAAAAATCAGCTTTTCGCTCTATAAGTTTTTTTACCTGCTCATCCGATAATATATAATCATCACTTTCACTCCTGTAATGATAGCTCAAGCTATCAAGGAATGCTAAAAGGACTTTCTTCTCCTGGTCGTTTTGTATATCTATTTTCAAAGTCTCCATAAACAAATTTAGCTTTTTAATCTAAATTTAGGAATTTTGTTTTTTTTTAAATTGCCAGATTTCTTAAATAAATCCATCTGCAAATAAAAAAAATGCAACCATATCAACATAATGTCCACCTTCTCCACTTTTCATTCTTGTGCTTAGAAAAAATATTTTTATATTAGGGCACCCCCTATAAAATTAATATGATTAAATATTTCATCACTTATTGTATAAGCTTCTTGTTTGTTTTTGATGCCGTCGCCGATCCTGCCGATTCAACGGTGACTATCACCTCGTCAAAAAACAGCTATGAGTTTGTTTACAATAAAAAATTGGAAAGGGTTGAGGTTAAAGAGATTTTAAACAGTGTTTATACCAGTAATATTGCCCTTAATAAATTTCCGGTAGCCGAACTTTATAGCAATGATATTACGATATATGAGGTTGAGGCAAAAGTTGATGACCATAATATACGCGACCTGAAACCTGCCTTCAGTTATTATTCCGCTGATGACGTATTCTTTTCGGACGAAAAAATATGCTATTTCCCCTTATTGCTGCCAAAAAAGGGCAGTACTGCAAATGTAACGTTCACCGAAACCGTCGATAATCCCAGGTATTTTACCACCCTGTATTTTTCGGATGAATCTGCTGTGGAGCAACGGGAAATAACCGTTAAAATACCCCGGTGGATGAAAGCCGAGCTGAAAGAGATGAATTTCGGCGGCTATCACATCAATAAATCAACCAGCTATGATAGTAAAGATGATGCCGATATTATAACTTATACGGTGGCGGGCCTGCCTGCAATGAAGCACGAAGATAACAGCCCCGGGCCAACTTATATTTACCCCCACCTGCTGGTGTTAAGCAAATCAGCTTCGGTTAAGGATCATGAGTTTAAATATTTCGGATCACTTGATGATCAGTATCGCTGGTATCAAAGTCTCGCTAAAAGCATTAATAACAATAATGAAATAATAAGTGCCAAAGCCAAAGAACTTACGGTGGGGCTTACTACTGATATGGACAAAATTAAAGCCATATTTTATTATGTGCAGGATAATATCCGTTACCTGGCGTTTGAGGATGGCATGGCCGGTTTTAAACCCGAAAAAGCGGACGAAGTATTGCGTAAAAAATACGGCGATTGTAAAGGCATGGCCAATTTAACCAAGGAGTTGCTTTGTGCAGCAGGTTTTGATGCCCGATTATGCTGGCTGGGCACCGATCATATTGCTTATGATTATCAAACACCATCATTAGCTGTTGATAACCACATGATATGCGGCCTGGTTTACCAGGGCAAAACCATTTACCTGGACGCTACTGAAAGCTACCTCGGTATAAATGAATACGCCGAACGCATACAAGGCAGGCAAGTACTGATGCAAAATGGCGATAAATATATTTTAAATCATATCCCGGTAGCGGCCCAGGCGCAAAATTATGATTACGAAACCAGCAAGCTTAGCATCAATGGTACAAGCCTTACAGGGGACATAACCCATTTATGGAAAGGCGAGGATAAAGAAGAAGTTTTGAGCGGGATAAACAGTATAAAAAAGGAAAATACTGATGATGCTGTAAACAGGTTTTTATCAAATGATAATAGCGATTACGTGGTGAAAGACCTGAAACTTTCAAGTACCAGCAATCCTGATAAAGACCTTACCGCAACTTATAACGTTGAAATAAAAAATGGCGTTTCGGTATTCAGCAAAGCTTATTATGTCGACCTCGACCTGAAAAAAGAACTTATAAATTCAGCCATTAAACTTGGTGAACGCAAGCACGATTACTGGTTTGAACATAAAGCAAATCTTTGCAAAGAAACGGAGCTTACTTTGCCCGCTAATTATAAGCCATCAAACCTGCCTGCCAATTTAAATATTGTTAATCCCGATTACGAGTTTCATATACAGTACACGGCATTGCCTGGTAAATTGACGTATAAAAAAATCATACTGATAAAAAATACCCATTTGCCTGTTTCAAAATTTGCGCAATGGAATAACGATATCGATCAGCTTGCAAAAACATATAACCAGAATATAATTATTAAACCTGTTTCACAATGAGAAGGACACTGCTTTTACTGATAATTTTTATAGGCCATAATGTTTTGTTTGCCCAAAGCAACAAAGAAAAAAAGGAGTATGCTGCTGAACTGGCACAAATTCAGAATGCCGTTTGGGGGAATGCGCCTACAGAATTCAGGCAAACAAATGTACCTGCCAATTTAAATAAGGAAAGTGCGGTGGTGCTGGCGAAATCGTTCAATTTGTCGAGGGCATCGAACGGTAAAATAAAATTTGAAAAGGAGAATGGCATTAGTACCAAAGCTACCAAGTTCAGCATATTGCATGAGCGGGTGAAGATCAATGATAAATCGGCGCTGGAGGATTTTTCGACAATAGAATATCAGAAAAAGCTCAACAATTCCTTCCGGTACGGGTTTGGCAAAGTACATAATGAAAATAATGTTTTTGTTGGCGCAAAGGTTATTAAACCAAACGGAAAAGAAATTACCGTTAATACCGATGAAGAGGTTTTAACAAAAGACGAAGCTAAAGATCAGGAAAGCAAGCTCGCCATCTCTGAATTACAGGTAGGCGATATATTGGACTATTTTGTTTGTAAGGAAGATATAGTGGATAAATCTATCGGGAACTTATATACCGATAATGATAACTTGTTTTATTTAGCTGAAGAGTACCCGGTTTTATATTACAGCATTGATTTTCAATTCAATAAAAAGATAAAAATAAGGACGATTTATGCTAACGGCGCCCAGCACTTTGAAGAAAGCCAGAACAACGACGGCGACGAGCTATTTAGCCTGAAACTGCACAATATACCTAAATACCAGAGCAAAGTTTGGACATCGCCGCTGCGCCAGTATCCTTATATTGAAATTGGCAGTGCTTATGATGATGACGTGGACAACGTGATCAGGAAAAATAATTTTGAAGGTAACTCGCCTATGCTGCAGGCACGAAAATACAATTTCACCCAGGATTTTAACGAACTCCTGGTGCCCTATAACGATTTGGAGGCCAGGTATAAAAATTTTTTTGGCGGCAAAAAAAATCTTCAAAACATCCCGCTTGATAGCGCCATGAAAGCACTGTACGCCCAATGGAAATATGGGACTTTTCTTAAGTATTCATATGAGGAAAACTTCTCAAATATGAATTTCCGCACGGCAAACAGCATAAGCGGCACAATTGAACTATGTGAACTTTTAACCGACCAGAAAGTTGACTTTGATGTATTGTTGGTGGCCTCGCGCAACAGTAATACGCTTGATGGTGTATTTAATTTTGATGATTTTCATGCGGCTATCCGAATAAACGGGGATAAACCCATGTATATGTTTTTTGATGACATTGTGAACCATTTTAACGAAATTCCCGAAAGGTTTCAAGGTGAGAAGGTGATCGTGATGCACCCTAAAAGGCATAATGCGCACGAATATACATTTACCGAGGATGAAGCAGTTTTACCGGTTAGCAAAAGCGACGAAAATAGCATAGAAGAGAAAATGAACATTAGCCTGACCGACAAAAGCCTCCAAAAATTAAAAATCGAAAGGTTTGTGAAAGAAAAAGGCTCCCTGCGGCATGATGACCAGATAAATATGCTTTCGGTTGGCAATATCGATACCGAACTAACCGTAGCAGCGGCGGGACAGTGGCCAACTACCCGGTTCAGCGGCATGACCGGCGGTAAGAAATTTGCAGTAACGGTGCAAACAATGATAGATAACCAGGCGGCAGAAAATGCCAAATGTTTTTCGAAAGAAATTAAAGATAAATTTGATATGGAGCCCCAGCAGGTCACCAATTGCAAAATTGTGAACGGCGGAGTTGACCAGGCAGCGCCTGTATTTGCATTTAATGAAACCTTTGTGCTTGATAACCTGGTAAAAAAAGCCGGGCCTAATTTTATAATAGATGTTGGAAAACTAACCGGCGGCTTTTTTAAACTGGAAGATAAAGAGCGGCAACGGAATGTGGATGTGTACATGCCTTGCGCCCGCAGTTTTAAATATTCCATCTCCATTGCCATACCCAAAGGTTACAGCGCAAAAGGCATGGAAGAATTGGCTGCCAAAAAGTCAAACAAAACAGGTTCATTTATATCCTCGGCAACGGTTAGCGGCAGCAATTTAATAATTACCATTACCAGGGTTTACAGCAACAATTTTGAAAAAAAAGCCGACTGGCCACAACTTGTTGAAATAATTGACGCTGCATCAAACTTCAACACACAAAAAATATTGCTGGAGAAAAACGGGTAGTTGGGAGTCCGAAAGTCGGTAAAGTCCGGAAGTTCGAAAGAAAAAGTTGGTGAGTAAAGTAGGGTAGAGGTTTCCAGTATCGAATTTGAAAATTCAGCTACTTACGATCAAAAATCAATAGAATCCATTAATCAGCTAAATCAACGGTCCTGACAAACTTTCGGACTTTCGGACTTCCCGACTTTCGGACTTTCCCCTATCTTTGCACCCTATGACAGCTACTGAGATACGCAAGGCTTTTCTTGAATTTTTTGAATCCAAGGGACACGTTATTGTCCCGTCTGCACCTATTGTTATTAAAAACGACCCTACGCTGATGTTTACCAACGCGGGGATGAACCAGTTTAAATCGATTTTTTTGGGTGAGGAAGCTGCGAAATATGCGCGGGTTGCCGATACGCAGCGCTGCCTGCGGGTATCCGGCAAGCATAATGATTTGGAAGAGGTGGGTATCGATACCTATCACCATACCATGTTCGAGATGCTGGGCAACTGGAGCTTTGGCGATTACTTTAAAAAAGAAGCCATCGCCTGGAGCTGGGAATTGCTGACCGAAGTTTATAAAATTGATAAAAACCGCCTGTACGTAACTGTTTTTGAAGGTGACGAAAAAGAAGGCCTGCCAAAAGACCAGGAAGCCTATGATTACTGGAAACAATACCTCCCCGAAGACCGCATATTGCTTGGCAACAAAAAAGATAACTTTTGGGAAATGGGCGAAACCGGCCCCTGCGGCCCATGTTCAGAAATACATTATGATAGCCGGGAGGAGGGCGAAAGGTTAAAGGTTAAAGGCGCGAGCCTGGTAAATGCCGATGACCCGAATGTGATTGAGATATGGAATAACGTATTCATGCAGTTTAACAGGCTGAAAGATGGTTCGTTACAGCCGCTGCCTGCCAAACACGTAGATACCGGGATGGGCTTTGAGCGGTTGGTAAGGGTGTTGCAAGGCAAAACTTCAAATTATGATACCGATGTTTTTCAGCCGCTGATACAGTTTATTGCAGAGAAAAGCGGGATTGCTTATCCTGCCTCTTCGCCTCACCCTGCCCTCTCCAAAGGAGAGGGTTCTGAAAAGGGCAAAGTTAAAGTCCTCTCCTTTGGAGAGGATTTAGGTGAGGCCAAAACAGACATAGCCATGCGCGTAATGGCCGATCATATCCGCGCCATCAGCTTTGCTATATCCGATGGTCAATTGCCGTCAAATAACAAGGCCGGCTATGTGATCCGCCGTATTTTACGCAGGGCGGTTAGGTATTCGTATCAATACTTAGGTTTTAAAGAACCATTTTTAAACCAGTTGGTGCCGTTATTGGCTGAGCAGTTTAAAGGGGTTTTCGATGGATTGTATAACCAGAAGGATTTTGTGCAGAAGGTGGTTTTGGAGGAAGAGGTTTCGTTTTTAAGAACGTTGGAAAAAGGCATAAAGCTATTTTACCTTCGTCGTATTCCTTTCAAGGAAGCAAAGCACTACATAGACCTAGCTAAGAAAGAAACTGTATTTGATAGAGATGATTTTGTACAGCGAGCTTTAGGTAGATTAAAAGTTTTGTATAACACCGATGGGAATAGATTCTTTGACGATGAAGCTATCAATCGATTGGAGGCCGAACTAAATAATCAACATACTGTCGATGGGGCGTATGATCTAACTGATAAATTTATAAAAACGATAGATGGCAAATTTGCATTCGAACTTGCCGACACATATGGCTTCCCGTTAGATTTAACTGAACTAATGGCACGAGAAAATGGATTGACCGTTGATACGGTGGGTTATGAAAAAGCCCTCCAAGCCCAAAAAAATCGCTCCCGCGCCGCCACCGCTATTGACACCGGCGATTGGGTAACCGTAAAAGATGACGACACCGTTGAGTTTACCGGCTACGATGAAACCGAAACCATAGCGCATATCGTAAAATACCGTAAAGTAACCGCCAAAGGTAAAGAGCAGTATCAAATAGTGCTGGATAAAACGCCGTTTTATGCCGAAAGCGGCGGACAGGTAGGGGATAAGGGTGAACTGGTGTTCCCGGATGGTGAGGTAATTGAAGTAACCGATACCAAAAAAGAGAACGGGCTTATCGTTCATTTTACAGATAAAATACCGGATACGGTTGATGATGCGCTTACCGCAATTGTAAACCCCGCATTGCGTACCAGTACCGAAAACAACCACAGCGCCACGCATTTGCTGCATGCCGCCATGAAACAGGTTTTAGGCACGCACGTAAACCAAAAAGGCTCGCTGGTAAATGCAGATTACCTGCGTTTTGATTTTTCGCATTTTGCAAAAGTAACGGATGATGAACTGGCAGAGATTGAAGCTATCGTAAACGAAAAAATAAGGGAAAATATTGGGCTAAAGGAAGAACGCATGGTAGCTTACCAGGAGGCTATCAGCAGCGGTGTTACGGCCTTGTTTGGCGAGAAATACGGCGAATACGTGCGTGTTATAACTTTTGATGATAGTTTTTCAAAGGAGCTTTGCGGCGGTACGCATGTAAAAGCTACCGGGCAAATAGGTTTCTTTAAAATTATTGCCGAAAGCGCCGTGGCTGCCGGTGTTCGCCGTATCGAGGCCATAACAGGTATAGCTGCTGAAACTTATATCAGCGAACAAAGTAAACTGGTACAGCAGTTAAAAGAACTGCTTAAAAATCCAAAGGATATTTCAAAAACAGTTGAAAACCTGCTGGATGAAAATAACCGGTTAAAAAAAGAGATCGAGAAATCTATTCTGGAAAAATCATCCGGCTTAAAAAATGAGCTTGCGCAAAAGGTTGAGGTAATAAACGGCGTCAACTTCATCGCCCAAAAGGTACAGTTGCCTAATGCTGATGCCATAAAAAGCCTGGCTTATCAATTGAAAGACATTGTACCCAATCTTTTTGCAGTATTAGCTGCAGATATTGATGGCAAACCATCGTTAACCATAATGATAGCAGAAAATATAGTTAAAGAGAAAGGCCTGAATGCGGGTACAATAGTTCGCGAATTAGCCAAAGAAATAAAAGGCGGCGGCGGCGGCCAGCCTTTTTTTGCAACAGCAGGCGGCAGTGATGCAAGCGGGTTGGATAAGGCATTGGAAAAGGCGAGGACGTTTGTGGCTTAAAAAAAACTTTGTCATTGCGAGGTACGAAGCAATCTCGTCGCCATGCATTGCCGTCATGCATATGCTACGAGATTGCTTCGTCGTTCCTCCTCGCAATGACAAGGTGTTTAATAGTTTAATAGTAATACTTGTGCTACAAATCCCCCGTCACAAATAAATTCTCACTCCTTCCATTCTTTTTCAAAAGCATAAAGTGCGACCGCAGGGCCATATACAGCGGGTACGAATGGTAAGGCAGTTTATACTTTTCGGCGTACTTTTTTATAATGGGGGTAATCGAGGGATAATAAGTGTGCGCTACTGTGGGAAACAAATGGTGCGCTACATGGTGGTTAAACCCGCCGAATAAAATGTTTGCCAGTGTACTTTCAGTACTAAAATCTTTTGTGGCGGTCACCTGGTATTCAGCCCAGGTAGTGCCCATTTGCCCGTCTACCGGTGGCGCCGGGAATTGGGCATCTTCGTCAACATGGGATGATAACAAAGCCATAACTCCAAAGGCGCTCGAAATTGTATGCATGGTAACAAATGCCGCAAAAACTATATACCAATGCCGCTGTAAAACAATTATAGGCAGGCCAAGCATAAAAAACAGGCTGAATATTTTGGCGCAAAAAAGTTTTACGTACTCAATTTTGGGTATGGTGGTAATCCTTTTTACATAGTTATCCTTTGTGCCGAAAAAATCTTTAAAATCACGCACAAAAAACCAGTTGAGTGTATATAAAAAGTATAAAAACCACATGTAAATATGCTGGTACCGATGAAAGCTGAACCATTTGCTGCCAGATGATATCCTCACCAGGTCGCTTTGCTTTACATCAATGTCCCAGTGCTGTATGTTGGGGTACGGGTGGTGTAAAATTAGGTGCCGTTTTTCCAGATAAAGCTATTGCAGCCAAAAAGTTCAAGGATATAGGTAAACCATTCATTATACCGGCGTGTTTTAAATATTGCCCCATGGGCCGCATCGTGAAATGCATTTAAAAACACCAGTATCATGGTTAACCCCGTTAAAATATAAAAGAGGAACAATAACTGCAAACTATTACCGAATATGAGAATACAGCCATAAAAAGTAAAAAATAACACTAAAAAAAACATCGACTTTATTAAAAGCTACTGTTGGTATTTTTTATTGTTCAGTACGTTAGCCTGTACTTCTTTATGCAGGTCGCGATAAAAATCATTGATGGCTGCTTTTTTAAATACCGGTTTAACAAAATTTTCCGTGTCCATAAAGCATGTAAACTTTGATCAATGTTTAAACTTTTAACCTGTTTATTAAATAGGTCAGTCATGATAATAAACACCTAATATTTTAACAGTTTCAAAGTTTATGCCGTAAAAATATATGTGGTATTAATGACTAATAACTTTATATTTGAACCCTATTAAGGCCAATATCAATGGCTGCCTTTATTTTTTATGACAAGTCTTGCAGACGGAATAAGTGATAAATACGAATTGGTTGTAGGGTTAGAGGTACACGCGCAGCTATCCACTTTAAGTAAATCGTTTTCGTCGGATTCAGCAGCTTTTGGCGGCGGGCCAAACCAGCATGTTAGCCCGGTTTCCCTGGCGCACCCCGGCACTTTACCGCGTATCAACAAAAAAATGGTGGAGTACGCGGTTAAAATGGGGCTGGCCTGTAATTGCACTATTAACCTGCATAACACCTTTGCCCGTAAAAATTATTTTTATGCTGATCTGCCGAAAGGCTACCAGATAACGCAGGATCATGAGCCTATCTGTTTAGGCGGTTCGGTATTTGTTCGCCTGGCCGATGGTTCATCGAAAAATATTGCTATCCACCATATTCATATGGAAGATGATGCCGGCAAAAGCATGCACGATCAGCATCATGCTGATTCCTTAATTGACCTTAATAGGGCAGGGGTACCGTTAATTGAAATTGTATCGGAACCCGGCATGCGCAGCGCCGAAGAAGCAGGGCAATTTTTAACGGAAATCCGCAAGCTGGTGCGTTACCTTGATATTTGCGATGGCAATATGGAAGAAGGCAGCATGCGCTGCGACGCCAATATTTCGGTGCGGCTTAGAGGCCAAACTACCTATGGTAACCGCTGCGAAGTAAAAAACCTTAATTCTATCCGCAATGTTCAGCGTGCTATCGAGCATGAATTTGAAAGGCAGGTTGATATCATAGAAAATGGTGGCCGTATCGACCAAAATACCCTGAATTTTAATGCGGATACAGGAGAAACATCAGTTTTACGGTCGAAAGAAATGGCGAATGATTATCGCTACTTTCCTGAGCCGGACCTCGCGCCAATAGTTTTAAACCAACAATATCTCGACAGCATACAGAGCAGTATGCCTGCTTTGCCGAATGAGTTGTATAATAAATATACCACAGTATTGGGCCTTTCGGACTATGATGCCGGAGTTATTACCGCCGACAGGGATTTTGCCCTTTATTTTGAAGAACTGATAAAAAGTACTGACAATTACAAAGCTGCAGCAAACTGGCTGATGGGCCCTGTTAAATCGTACCTTAACGATAACGGGGAGCCGATAACTAATATTAGCCTCACACCGGAAAAACTGGCCGGGCTTATAAAATTAGTTGACTCGGGGAAGGTCAATAACACAGTTGCTTCGCAAAAACTTTTCCCTGCTTTGTTAAAGAACCGTAATAAAAACGCGACAGAGCTGGCAAACGAGTTAAACCTGCTTATTATTGCGGACAATAATGATGTGAGCCTGTTTATCCATAATGCCATTGCCAAATTTCCCGATAAAGTGAAGGAATATCAAAATGGCAAAAAAGGCGTTTTAGGTTTATTTATGGGTGAAATTATGAAAAGCTCGAAAGGTAAAATTGATCCGCAAAAAACTAACCAATTGTTAATAAAAGAATTAGAATCGAAATAGATGTGAGACGTGAGATATGAGACAGGAACAGAAAAGTACTTCCGACGTCAATATCTCATATCTCATATCTCAAATCTAAAAAAATGAAAAAGTATTTAATTTTTACCGTTATTTTCTCGTTGTCTTTATTCTTACTTTCATGTAAAGACAACAACGCATTTACCATTTCGGGTACCATAACTAACCCGGGCAGCTTAAAAAAACTATACTTGTTGCAGGCCGACAGCACCAATCTTTCCGTTGTTGACTCCACCAATTTAAGCGACCAGGGTAAGTTTCAATTTAAACACCAGGCACCCTATGCCAACCTTTTTAAAATACGCATCGGCGGCAGCGTATTTGACTTTATAGCTAAAAATGGCGATGCTATCGATTTTTCGACCAATTTAACCGATAACACGCATGGCTACCAGGTATCAGGTTCGGACGAGTCGGAGAAGATCAAAGAGTTTAATAAAATTAATAACCATTTCGGCGATATCAGCAGCAAGATAAGCCAGGAATACCAGGATAAATCACAAGCTTTAGGTAAAGAATCGGATTCACTGATCGCAATTTACAGGCCAATATTTCAAAAGAATTTTGATGCATACAGTCAGGAAATATTGAAATTTATAAATGATAACAGGAGCACGCTGGCTGCTTTTTATGCTGCGTCGTCGTTAGATCCTGTTAAATATGAGCCACAATTAATTGCTTATGCCGATGCCATCAATGGTAACTTTAAAGACAACCTTTCGGTACAGCATTTTATAAAACAGATGGAACTGGCAAAGCCAATCTCCATTGGCCATAAAGCGCCTGATTTTACAACCGGCGGCATTGATGGCAAGCCTGTAAAACTATCGGATTATAAAGGTAAATATGTTATGCTTGATTTCTGGGCCTCGTGGTGCGCCCCTTGCAGGCAGGAAAATCCAAATGTGGTTAAACAATATGCAATATATAAACCTTTAGGACTCAATATATTAGGAATTTCACTTGATGTAGACAAAGGCGCATGGCAGCAGGCGGTAACCCACGATAATTTATCATGGACACATGCTTCAGACCTTAAGAATTTTGAAGGCCCTACTGAACGACTATACCATATAGAAGCGATCCCTTCAAATTTCATTATTGACCCGCAGGGAGTTATCATTGCAAAAAATGTTACGGGACCTGATCTTGAAGAATTTTTAAAGAAAACATTTAGTAAGCCTCAATAAATCGTTAAAATAACGTAACATTTAACAATTTGTTAACATTTGCTTAACGATTTCCTTCTTTTGTTCGCATACTTTTACTGAAAATTCGACCTTCATGAGTAATTCAAACAAACAGAAAATTCTTATCGTTGATGACGAGCCTGATATTTTAGAGCTTATCGAATATAACCTTAAAAAAAGAAGGCTACCAGGTATTTTTGGCCCGTAATGGCCAGGAAGCTGTGGCCGAAGCAAAAAGATCGCTGCCAGATCTTATCGTACTTGATATTATGATGCCCAAAATGGATGGCATCGAGGCTTGTCGTATTATGCGTACCATGCCTGAGTTTAAAAATACTTTTATGGTTTTTTTAACTGCCAGGAGCGAGGAGTATTCAGAAATTGCCGGGTTTAATGTTGGCGCTGATGATTATATTGCCAAACCGATAAAGCCACGTGCACTGGTGAGCCGCATTAACGCCATACTACGCCGTAACGCGCCTGCCGAAGATGTTACCGACAATAAGCTTGAAATAGGCGATCTTGTGATAGACCGCGAAGCTTACCTTGTTTTTCAGCGCGGCGAGAAAGTGGTATTGGCTAAAAAGGAATTTGAACTGCTTTACCTGCTGGCCTCAAAACCCGGCAAAGTTTACACCCGCGAGGTAATACTTAAAAATATATGGGAAGATTCGGTAGTGGTTACTAACCGTACTATTGATGTACATATTCGCAAGCTGCGCGAAAAACTTGGCGACGATGTTGTAGCTACAGTAAAAGGCGTAGGCTATAAGTTTGAAGGATAGTGTAGTTAGATAAACACTTATATAAAAGGCGGCCTGTTTATAATGGGCCGCCTTCTCCATGTATAGCCTACGCTGTGCTTAATGTGCCACTGCAGTCTTTTTCTTTGAAGTAACGGCCGATTTAACCTGGCCAGCTTTTGCAGTAGCCGCTTTTTTAGCGTTAGCTGTATTAGTTTTGGCTTTTGCAGTTATTGTCTTTGCTTTACTGTCGGCTTTTGCCTTAACATCGGCAACAGCTTTTTTAGCTTTTGATGCTTCATCCTTTGCTTTGGCGGTTATTTCTTTTCCTTTTGATTCAGCTTTAGCCTTTACACCGGCAGCGGCAGTTTTAGCTTTAGCAACCGGGGCTGCGGTTTTATTTGCAACCGTTTTTTTAGCAGCAGTTACTTTTTTCTTTGCTGTTGCTTTTTCTGCGGTCACCTTATTTTTCAAATTATCGTAAGCATGTTCAGCCGAATCTTT
This sequence comes from Bacteroidota bacterium, assembly GCA_013288235.1. Taxonomy (GTDB): domain Bacteria; phylum Bacteroidota; class Bacteroidia; order Sphingobacteriales; family Sphingobacteriaceae; genus Mucilaginibacter. The sequence goes on from JABDCF010000048.1 coordinate 22,558, forward strand.
CAAGTCTCCGGCTTTTTCTTTGGTATCGTCCCAAAGTTCTTCAATGGTTTCTTTAACCTTTTCGAAAAATCCTTTTTCTTCAGGTTGGGTTGATTTTTTGCTCATGGCAAGTGTCTTTATAGGTTTTAATTTATTGTTTTTCAGGATAAATAACCAGTTTAATCACTAAATGTTTTATTTCGGTTAATAAATTGTAAACCCATGTTTGCTATAATAACTGTATTTTTGCAGGCTATGAAGTTTCCAAAATTTGCCGATCTGATATTATTTGAGGATGATGATATAATTGTTGTTAACAAGCCGCCATTTATCAGTTCGCTTGATGAACGTGAGGGGGGAGATGTGAATATGCTGCGTTTGGCAAAGAGTTATTCGCCTGATGCGCAGATATGTCACCGGCTTGACAAGGAGACCTCAGGCGCATTAATTATAGCCAAAAACCCGGAAGCCTACCGCACAGTATCAATGCAATTTGAAAAAAGACAGGTGAAAAAAGTTTATCATGCTATTATAGATGGTACCCATGTTTTCGAAAATTTGAAAATCGACTTGCCTATATTAAATGTTGGTAAAGGCAATGTGACCATCAGCAGGCAGGAGGGCAAACGGGCCGAAACCTGGTTCCAATCGTTAATGTATTTTAAGCATTATACTTTGGTGGAATGCCGACCGGTTACCGGCCGCATGCACCAGATCCGTATCCATTTGGCCACCCAACGTGCTTCAATAGCAGGCGATGAAATGTACAAAGGCTTGCCGGTATATTTATCAAAACTAAAACGTAAATACCATTTAGGCAAAGACCAGGAGGAGCAGCCCATTATGAAACGCTTTGCCCTGCATGCATATGAGGTTAGCTTTAAGCTGGTAAATGGGGAACCCGTTACAATTCATGCCCCATACCCTAAAGATTTTGAAACACTGTTGAAATTACTGGAAAAGTTTGATTTGTAACTATAATATCTTTCCCTCTTTTCCATATTTATTTATCAATTTGTCGGCGTTGCCATTTTGCTTTTGCAGCAGCATCTTAAAATAAGGGCTAACCAATTTATTGGTTTGTGTGTCTGGGTAATTGTTTTGGATATAAGTGTAGGCCGTTTTATAGTAGTCGCTGATTGTTTTTTTATAAAAATCTAAAATAGGTGAGTTATCCATTCCTAGTAATAACGAGCCTAAATAGCTTTTCCAATTTTCCGTCGCATTGCCTGATTCAATAAAATGAGGATATTTTGCAGCGAACTTTTCCCACCAAACCGTCCTGGAAGCAAATTGCACAGGGTCAATGATCAATTCTGCATCGTCCGAAAAACCTTGTTTATTTTCTTTATTCAACTGGTTTAGATATTCCCGCATCTGCGGAGAAACATAGGCGTAGAACCATTTGGCTATAAAATCAAGGTCCTGGCCAATATAATAATCCCCTTCAGACATATATATTTTAAAGCCATTAGTTTTCAATTTTTCGGCATATTGGGTTAAATTAGGAGAAAACTGGTGGTTTGTTTTTGCCGAATCAGTAAACAACGAATCGAATTTTATCGTAGTATCCCTTTCCGGTAAATCCTCAAAACCGTTCCTTAATTTTGCGTAGTATCCGTTAAAAATAAAAAAGGCAGAATCGCAGGTACTTTGATCCTGCTTAGCAAAAAGTTCAATGAATTTTTTTACCGCCATGGTTGAATTTTCCATTTGGGCGGTATCCAAGCCGGATAAGTAGGATTTGTAAGTTTTTAGTAAAGGATTGCTAAAGCCTGGTTCTATGTTTAGGCTTTTCGTGGTGACAACTGAAACGGAATCCCCTATTAATGCTTTGTTACGATGTTTCTTTGCAGACGATCTACAGCCGCTTAAAGTAATACATACAATAAAAATAGCGAGATATTTTTTATACTTATACATGGAAAGATAAATCAATAGTCTTAAGGACTTTATTGCTACTGTCAAACTATCGCGGTCTCGAAAAACCGGATCTTTTTATCCTCTACCCTCTAATCCCTATGTAGTATACCCCAACAGCTTCATTACCTGTTTGCTATTCTGCTCTTCGCCAAATACTTCAAAGTTAAATGTTTCGTCCCGATTGCGTCGGATGATAACATGCTTAGGTGATGGCAGCAGGCAGTGGTGAATGCCGCCGTAGCCGCTCAATACTTCCTGGTAAGCGCCGGTGTTAAAAAAGCCGACATATTGCACTTTACGTGTTTTTGGCATAAACACACTGTTCATATGCGCTTCCTGGTTATAATAATCCTGCCCATCGCAGGTGATGCCACCTAAGTTAACACGCTCGTATTCCGAGTCCCAGTTGTTTATCGGCAGCAATATATATTTTTGGTTAAGCGCCCAAACATCAGGCAGGTTGGTGATGAACGAGCCATCAAGCATCAGCCATCTTTCGCGGTCGTTTTGCTGTTTACGGCCTAAAACTTTGTATAAAATACCCGATGCTTCGGCAACGGTGTATTTGCCAAATTCGGTTATAATATCAGGCTCTTCGGTATCATTATCAGCGCAAATCTCTTTTATACGGCTTACAATTTCATTGATCATGTATTCATAATCAAAATCAAAAACCAGCGAGTCCTTAAAAGGCATGCCGCCACCGATATCAAGCGTATCTAAATGCGGGTTTATCTTTTTGAATTTACAGTAGAGTGTAACATACTTTTCAAGCTCATTCCAATAGTAGGGAGTATCGGATATACCCGAATTGATAAAGAAGTGCAATAACTTGACCTGGAAATTAGGATTACCTTCTATCTTATTATAATAAAAATCGATAATGTCTTCCATACGTATACCTAAACGCGAAGTGTAAAACTGCGAGTCAGGTTGCTCTTCTGCCGCTATACGGATGCCGAGATTGCATGGTGTATCCATCTCAATCTCGTCATCGTAAAGGTTAAATTCTTCTTTATTGTCCAATACCGGGATGATGTTTTTAAAGCCATCATGCAGCATATCTACGATATAAGTTTTGTATTGAAAAGTTTTAAAACCATTACATATTACTGTAATATCCTTGGTCACTGCACCCTTTTTTTCCAGGATATCTATCATCGGCATATCAAATGCTGACGATGTTTCCAGGTGGATCTCATTTTTAAGCGCTTCTTCAACCACATGCTTAAAATGCGAACTTTTGGTGCAATAACAATATTTATAGCTGCCGCGATAGTTATTTTTAATAATAGCCTGCTGGAATAATAGCTTGGCCTGTTGTATCTTTTTCGATATCATCGGCACATAAGTAAAACGCAGGGGAGTACCATACGTCTCTATCATTTCCATTAAATTGAGGTCGTGAAAATATAGTTCATCCTCAATGATCTCAAAACCTTCCTGTGGAAAACCTACGCTTAGGTCAAGAAATTCTTCGTAACTCTGCATTTTTTAAAATTTTGCCAAAAATGTAATTTTTAAATGGAATAATTGTTTTATTCTTGATACATTTTTTATGGTTGGAATGTCATTTGTTTTTAGTTCATGGTCAATAGTCCATAGACGATAGTTTTGAATCGCTTTTTGGCCATTGACCATGGACTATGGTCTATTGACTAACGGGTAAATGCACCTCCGCCATCATGCACCGTGCACTGCCGCCGCCGTTGGTTTCTATAGTGTTTATATCGGCGTAAATAAGCTTTCCATATTTTTCAAGACAAGCTTTTTGTTTTTCATCCAAGGCAGTAAAAGCGTTTAGCGACATTACGACCAGCGTGTGTCCTGCGCTATTTTTTACCTCCAGCATATTGCCGGCAAATTGGTTCATTTGTTCAAAAGAAATAGTAATGATCTCTTTATGGGTTAATTTAAGAATGGTGGTTACTGCATTTTTTTCATCGTTATCAGTAATGCTATCCAAACAGATAACAGCAAATTTACTGCCGATACACATCAGCACATTGGTGTGGTAAATAGCCTGGTGGTTTTCATCGAATGCATGGAAACTAACTTCTTTATAACCTGCTTCCTTGCAAAATAACGCCAATACTTCGCGGTCGGTACGCGGTGATATACAGGCGTAGGCAATGTTGTTTTCCCTGTCAAGCACCATGCTGCCGGTACCTTCTAAAAATTTGCCTTCCATCTCAAATCGGCTCAGGTCAATAATATGTTTTACTGTGAAACAGTCCTCTATCCTGGCAATAATATCCTCCCGGCGTTCAAGCCTTCGATTTTCGGCCTGCATGGGGTATAAAAATATCCCGCCATCGGCATGAAAGGACACCCAATTGTTTGGAAATATGGAATCCGGGGTATAGGGCTCGGGCGTATCATCGATTACGGTGACATCTACGCCGTTTTCACGCAGAATAGTAACCATCCCGTCAAATTCCTGCTGTGCTTTTTCATCTACGCCATTTTTATCGGCATTCCTGTTTTGAAAAGCATTACTTGCTGCTGTTTCTTCATTAAACCCGAAACTAACCGGGCGGATCATTAATATGTGGGAGGTGGATTGGGTGTTAGTCATTGTGTCATTGGTCATTGTTAGCGAGGTTATGGGGTGAATCGAGGTTAAGTCAATCGTTTTTTTGACCGGTGATTTTAAATTATACGTAATAAAATTCTACTAATGCCCAATGACATAATGACCAATGACTATCGCATCTCTCTGCAACGGCATACTCATACAATGAAAACCGCCCCTTGCCCGTGAAAGTTCTGCCGATGGCATTAGTATAAGTGTATTGCTCATTGTTTCAGGATCAAGTTCATTGTTTTCAAATTTTTGCAGCAGCTCGGCCACTTTTATTATGGCGAAGCCTTTTTCTTTAAAAGCTTCAACTGTTTTATCGTTACGGTCGTAGCCTAAAACTACGCCTTCTTTTATAGCAAGCAGGTTGCATGAGTCTGTCCATTGTTCCCTGGCATCATACGGGAAAGTATCCCCGCCCGAATAGATGAACTTTGTTTCTTCTTTGCTGCCCAAATCATTTTCGCTCACTTCCGAAAGCAGGTCTTCCAAACATTTGAAGGTTTTTGGCTTTTTACCCTTTTCAAACTGTACTATTTCGGGCTTGTCTTTGTTTTTTTTGTCTGCAAACCAAAGTGCAGGCTCGTGGTCGTCCAGCTTATTTTCTTTTATCGCCAATGAGCGCAGTAATACCCACATATCCCGTTTTACCTGTGTGAAAACAGTATCAATATGCATATAATCGCGCTTATGCGGAATTTTAACTATGGTCACTTTTTGTACCACCTCATTTTTAAAAAGCAGCTTTATCGCTTCATTTGCGCCGCTTACCGATGTACGCTCACTACAACCGATGATCAAATGCTGCGGACTTACCATCATTACGTCGCCGCCCTCAAGGGTTGTTTTTTCATCATTGTCTTCACCCGGCCGTAAGAAATGTTGTACCGTTTCCGGGATCTCCAAAATGTTATCGCGGTAACCGGCAAACAACGGGTGATTGAAGAATATATACCGGGCAAGTAACGTTTCGCGCGCCCTGGCCTTTTTTGCCGGCTTGTTAAGCAACATGTAATTATTTATGGCAACGCCAATATCTCTCGAAAATATCAGGTTAGGGATTGGCGCAAATATCATCTCGTCTTTATTTAACGATCCCGAAATAATAATTTTCGCAAGCTCCACTGGCGGGGTGTCTATCAACCTCAACTGTAACCGGTAATTGCAGTTTTCAATGGCGCAAACGGCTGCAACCAGTTTTTTGCGGATATCAGCCTCCTGCAAAATATCTTCCAAAAGGGTTTGTATCTCGATTACTTTATCAGATGCGTGAAAGTTTTTATTATCCGGCTTAAAAAACGAACGGCTGTTGGCCGCATCATCAATAGCATTTAGCTTGCCTTTTATTTTGTCAGGATCGAGGAAATACATCAGCAATTTAACATAGTAATCGTATTCATTTTTGCGCATGGTATCCAGGTGTACAATATCTTCAAAAAGCCAGTCCTGGGCTTTTGAAGGCACAACTTTGCCAAGGCCATTATCGGGACTATGGATCAAAAGTGTGCGCAGGTTACCAATTTCAGAGGTTACATCTAATTTAAAATCGCTGTTGCTAAGTATCATAAATGGTTTGTAGTAGGGGCAAAGGTAGGTTTTTTTAGTCCGAAAGTCCGAAAGTCGGCAAAGTCCGAAAGTAAAAAAATAAAGTCAATGAGCCGAAAGCCTATAAAGTTGAAGCCGGGCCTAATCGGGCTTGAAAATTTACTAAAAAAACCAAATTGCAGCTTCTTCCGGACTTTACCGACTTCCCGACTTTCGGACTAATTTTTGTATTTTTGCACGATGGATTTTATTATCAACGCTACCCTTAAAGCCGTTAAGCACCTATACAATATTGATATTGCTGCCGGGGATATAACCTTACAGGAAACCCGTAAAGAATTTGAAGGGCAGGTTACCGTGGTTACTTTTCCGTTCACCAGGTTCTCAAAAAAATCACCCGAACAAACCGGGAACGAGATAGGAGCGTACCTGCAAAACGAATTGCCTGAAGTTGCCGGCTTTAATGTGATCAAAGGGTTTTTGAATATTTCGTTAGCTGATGGTTATTGGCTTGGCCAGCTGTATAATAAAATTTCGCCTGCTGATTTTGGTGTTTTTAAACCGAATGGCAAAAAGGTGATGGTTGAATATTCGTCGCCCAATACCAATAAGCCTTTGCATTTGGGGCATGTGCGTAATAACCTGCTTGGTTTTTCGGTAGCTGAAATATTGTCAGCCGCTGGCTTTGAAGTAATAAAAGCAAACCTGGTGAATGATAGGGGGATCCACATCTGTAAATCGATGCTGGCCTGGCAAACATTTGGCAATGGCGAAACACCGGAGTCATCCGGGCTGAAAGGCGACCATTTGGTGGGGAAGTATTATGTATTGTTTGACAGGGAATATAAAGTGCAGATTGAAGCCCTAAAGGCATCCGGCCAAACCGAAGATGAAGCTAAAAAGAATGCGCCATTTATAAAAGAGGCACAGGAAATGCTTCAAAAATGGGAGGCCGGTGATGCAGAAGTAAAAAGCTTGTGGAAAACCATGAATGGCTGGGTTTATGCAGGTTTTGCCGAAACCTACAAGAAACTGGGCGTTAGTTTTGATAAGTTTTATTACGAATCGGATACGTATATACTAGGGAAGGATATCATTGAGGAAGGCCTTGAAAAAGGCGTGTTTTTCAGAAAAGCAGATAACTCTGTTTGGATAGACCTTACTGCTGATGGGCTGGATGAGAAATTAGTGCTCCGCTCGGATGGAACATCCGTTTACATGACCCAGGATATGGGTACTGCCCAACTGAAATATGATGATTTCCAAATGGATAGCTCACTTTATGTGGTTGGCAACGAGCAGGATTACCATTTTAAAGTCCTATTCCTCATCCTGCAAAAGCTGGGCAAAACATGGGCAAAGGGTCTGTATCATTTATCATATGGCATGGTTGATTTGCCTTCGGGTAAAATGAAATCGCGTGAGGGGACTGTCGTCGATGCCGACGACCTGATGGATGAAATGGAGCAAACTGCCAAAGAGCAAACTGAGGCAATGGGGAAAGTGGACGGTTTTAGCGAAGCGGAGAAACTCAA
>JABDCF010000049.1 GCA_013288235.1 Bacteroidota bacterium
TATTTAGCGAGGGGATGACATCAATCGATGAAATTTACCCGCTGTTATTCAACTACTAAACCTTATGGATAAAAAATTTACACGTTTATTATTTATTTTTTTACTGTTCGCCTGTCCGTTTCAAATCTTTGCACAGCAAACGCCGCGCATCAAAGCTATCCAAAAGAAACTGGATAGCCTTGCCGAATATTTGCCCGGATTGAACCAAAAAGTAACGCTCCAGGTAAACGGGTCTATCCAGCAATATTTACTGGGCATATCAAGCTCCAATAATTTAAGCATCAGTGTTGACCCAAAGTTAAGTTTTCCTATCAATGATAACTTAAATGACGTTGCTGCATCCAATATTCTGGTGTTCCTGGCGCAAAAATATAGTCTTGATATTTCAGTGGTCGGATCGATCATTTACGTCACTTCCTACCAGGACCCTGCCCAGTTTGCCAAACCTGCCGCAAAGCCAATTAATGTCACTTATAACCGGTCCGACAATACTTTGTCATTAGCGCTTAATGACGACAGCCTTACCAACGTTGCAAAAAAGATTACAGAGGTTTCGGGTAAAAATGTGATCGTACCCAATTCATTGCAAGGCAAAAAGGTAAGTGCTTTTATTGCAGCTGCACCCCTTGAAACAGCAATGGATAAGCTGGCCTATGCCAATGAGATAAAAATGGTAAAAACCAGTGACAATTTTTACCTGTTTCAACCACTGGCAGAAAATGAAGAACTATATGTTAATGGCGACAATAAAACTTCTGTACGGCGGATCTTTAAACCCGCAGGCACAATGCCCGGAAACGGCGGCTCAACCGGCGTTTACAGCAGGGTAGTGAACGGGGAAAAAGTAATATCTGCCGATGCCACAAACGCACCAATTATCAACCTTGTTAAACAAGCCTCCCAGGAATTGAACTATAATTATTCCGTTTATTCAGATATTAAAGGAACGATAGATATCCATGTAACTGACGTGCCATATAAAGAGTTTCTTGACCTGCTTTTCAAAGGGACCAGTTATACTTTTCAATCTGAAAATGGTATATATTTAATCGGCGACAGGACACTCGAAGGCCTCCGGACTTTTAAGGCCATTCATTTGCAAAACCGATCAATCGATACCATAGTAGCTATGCTGCCAAACGATTGGAAAAAGAGTGTCGACATCAAAGAATTTAGGGAGCAAAATACATTATTATTATCCGGATCGAGTTCCCAAATCCGGGAAATAGAAGACGTTATCAAACAACTTGATGAATTAGTACCGGTGATATTGATTGAAGTTACAATGATCGATATTACCAAAACCAGGACGATCTCAACAGGAATCTCAGCAGGGGTATCGGATAGTGTAAAGACTGGCGGTACTGTCTTGCCCGGCGTAAATTTCACGGTCAGTGCAAGCGGCATCAACAGTTTTTTGTCAAGCATAAGTAAAATCACATCGATCAACCTCGGGCACGTTGTTCCCAATTTTTATGCAACCATACAGGCAATGGAGGCCAACAATAATGTCGATGTACGATCTGTTCCTAAATTGACAGCCTTAAACGGGCATACGGCAACTTTAAGCATCGGGAGTAGAGTCTACTATAAAACTAATGTACAAAGCCTTTATCCATCGGCTTCTACCTCAACTTCGGTTTTCACAAATAGTTACACCCCCATAGATGCAAATTTGTCAGTTGACATTAAACCGGTTGTTTCGGGTGATGACCAGGTTACTTTAGGGATTAGTGTAAACATTTCCGATTTTACATCTATACCAACAGATGGTTCACCACCACCCCAATCGATCAGTAAATTTGCATCAAGCCTGCGCGTGCATAGCGAGGATACTATATTGTTGGGCGGGATGGAGCGAAATGAAAATGACCTCACTTCGTCTGGTATCCCTATTTTATCGAGGATCCCGATTCTAAAATGGATTTTCAGCAGCCGGACCAAAACCAATACAAAAATAGTGACGGTGCTGTTTATTAAATCAACCATTATACGCTGATCAATTTTAAGCCGATATGCTTGAACAATATTATAAGTTTAACGAAGCTACAGGGGTTAACTTCACTATATTGCCCGATGGCAATACCGTTATTAGTGCATGTAGCGTTGCTATTCAGAATAATCAGTTGAACTTTGATAAAAAAGTAACCGGTTTAAATAATGCAGAGGAATTAACAAAACACTTTCCTGCCAAAACTGTAATCGCATTAAACATTTCCGGGAAAGGCGTATTGCAGAAACAAATAGAGCGCATAGAAGAAGTCAATCAAAATAATTTCAGCAAAATATTACCAAATGCCGGTATCCAAGACTTTTATGTGCAAAATTTCATATCAGGAGAGTTCTCCTTTGTTTCCGTTATCCGAAAGATAGAAGCTGATAAATGGATCAATCAATTAAAAACAACAGGCTTCGTTCCTTTGATGTTAAGCCTTGGCCCCTTCCCTATCCGGCATATCATCACACAATTAAATATATACGATGCGGAAGTGATATTTAATGGCTTTACTATTAAAAGGGACGAGAAGTTGGAATGGACGTCGTGCAACTACGACCCTACTGTTACCGCGCCATTTCCTTTAAAGGTTGAGTCGGAGGGCATTGATGAAACGCTGTTGATACCCTATGCCGCCGCTTTTCAACTGGTACTATCCAATAAATTAGAAGTTATCCAGGCTGAAGTGCCCGCTTTAACGACTGAATTTAATAACTTACTACAGGAAAAAAAGCTGAAGGTGCAGGGTTTCATGGTCTTGTCTGTCTTTTTTGTGCTGCTGCTAATCAATTTCTTTTTGTTTTCATGGTTAAATTCAGCCAATGCAAAATTAACGGTACAGGTAAGTCAAACAGCACAAAGCTCAAGCGATATTCAGCAAGTCAATAGCCAGGTAAAGCAAAAGGAAGCGCTTTTAAAAACCCTGGGATGGGAAAGCAATATCAATAAAAGCGCTTTAATTGACCAGGTGGCCTCGTTGCTGCCGCCTGACATCACCTGGCACGAAGCAGCGATCGACCCCATAGACCTTACAAACAGCCGGAGCCAGAAAGCCATTGTTTTTTATAACCGCAAAATACGTATCACAGGAAACTCTGAAAAGATCATCCCGGTCAATGAGTGGATAGCCCGGATAAAAACCCGGCCATGGGTAAAAAATGTGCAATTAGATAGCTATACGTTTAACAGCGAATTGAATACCGGGCAGTTTATCATCATCATTGACTATTGACATGTTAAAGCAACTCCCGATAAAAAAAGAATACCTGCTGATCGCCGGATCAATTGTGTTATTGTTGTTATGCTACCGGCTTGCGTTCAGCAAAACCATTGCCGCATGGCAGGTCAACAAAGCGTTAAAATCGCAGCTGGCGCAAGCTTCCGATCTTAGCTACCAGCCCGCATACCTCGAACGAAAAAATAATAACCTCAGCAAAATCATCAGCCGGTATAAAACCGATACGGTAGCTTTCCGCAGTAATGCGATCAGCGCAATATCCTCCATCGCCGAAAAGGAAAATGTAAAACTAAGCGAAGTACCTTTACAGGACCCGCTTTACCATGCCGACCAGTTTATCATTCAAAAACTGAATTTTGAAGGAGGCTATTTTGCCTTAACAAAAGTGCTGGATCAATTACAGGCGACAAGCGGGATAGGCGCTGTACGAGCAGCAACATATAAGGTGATCGGGATAAGGTTAGGTGCCGAGGATGAAAAGAAGCTGGTGCTGGAGGTTTATTTGGAAACGGTGAAATAGGGATACTTCCAATTACATTTCTAATTAAAATATTTTTCAAATAGTATTTTGTTTTATGAAAATGAATAATTACTATTGTTCAATCTCACGTTCTTTTTTAAAGATAACCTTTTTTCACAATAATGACATCGCCTCAAAACTTTATTACTTGAAGGAATAACGCATCTATTTTCTTAAAAACAAACTACTAAATTATTAGCCACCTGTGAAAACGGGTAGCCTGTAATGTTTACGCCTAAAAATTATTCATAATTGAATTTATATGAACATTAAACTATTCCGTACACTAAATCTTATCTTAATTTTTGTTGTTATTTCGTTTGGCGTGAGGGCTCAGACCCCGACAATCCCACCGGAAGGTGTTGAAATAACCAAAGCCATCCCGCCTTCAGCCGATGCTGCGGCACTGGGGAAATTTGGCAGGGTACCTGTGGGTTATTTCACAGGGATACCTGATATTTCTGTTCCATTGTACACCATAAAAAGCGGCGATCTTACTCTGCCTGTAAGCCTGGCCTACCATGCCGGTGGTTTTAAAACAGAAGAGATCGCGTCCTCTGTGGGGCTCGGATGGGCTTTAAATGCAGGCGGGGTTATCACCCGGACGGTAAGGGGAATTGCCGATGAGGATATCAACGGGTACCTTGACCCCAACCAATGGGTATTAAACGTCAATAATGCTATTACCGGCCAGGGTACCAGTACACTCACTGCTCTTCAGGCAGGCGTATTAATGAACCACTTTGTAGATGACACCTATGATGGGGAAGCCGACATTTTCGACTTTAACTTTGCCGGGTATTCGGGGCAATTTACATTTAGCCAGACACCAAGTGGCCCTGTGATAATGATGAGCCCCCGGCAGGACATCAGTTTTTTAGTTCAATATTCTGTGGGGAGCCCGTTAAATTCTATCATAGCAACTACTCCTGACGGCGTAAAATATTATTTTGGTTCGAGCGATGGCACAACTGCGGTAGAATCTACCCAGCGGAACAGTACAAATCCGAACCTTAAAAACTTTAATACCGGTTGGTTTTTAAGCAAAATAGTGAGCCCCGCCGGAAATGAGATCGATTTCACCTACACGGCTGAAGCGTATGACCAATTTCAACCCGGGGGCGATAGGTACTACTCCCTTGGGACGGGTAGCGGGGCGGGGCCGCCAGATAATGATGATGGCTTTTCAGACGGCCTCCATACCCAGAAACTGGCAGGAATAACTTTCGAAAATGGCAATATACAGGTCATTTCGACTGACCCACGTGCTGACCTGCCTTCTTCAGGTGCAAAGGTGATTAACAGCCTTATCATCAGTTCAACCGGTTTTTCAAAAACATACAACTTCGCGTACACCAACACTTCGGCAACCCGTTTAATGCTTAATAGCGTTACCGGCGTGGTGCCTGTTCCCGGGGTAAATAATTACCAGCAGGAAAAATACAGCTTTCTGTATAACGCAGACGCATGGTCGCCAGCACCCAGTACTTTTGGCAATGCACAGGATTGGTGGGGCTATTATAATGGCGTCAACCAAACTACAATTGTGCCGGCAATGCCGGACCTGCTAAACCCGTTGATGTCATTAGCGGGCGCAAACAGGGCCCCCAATATAAGTACAATGGCCATTGGCATGCTTACGCAAATCACTTATCCAACAGGAGGGTACACCCAATTTACCTATGAACCCAACCATGAAAATGGCTACGATTTCGGGGCAGATCCGTACACTTCGATTTCGCAGACGACTGCCATGTCAAATGATAATTCAGGTACCCCCAATTATTATAATTATGATAACAATAACGGCAATCCTTCAAACCTGATGCATGTGTATTCAACGGTTAACCCTGTTGTGCCGATGGCTGTGACGATAACCGCTGCCGGGCTGGGATACCCAAGTACCGGATCGACCCCCTATGCTGTTTTTGCTTCAATCTATGGGCAAGATGCAAATGGTAATTATACCAAAGACGTTTACGATATCACGAATGGCATCAACACCAGCATTTATCTTCCCCAGGGCTATTATCAGATCCAGTTGATGGCTGGCAAAGGTCAACCATTTAACGCAAGCACCAATACGGTAACTTATACTGTCGCTGTGCTTTGGAACAATCATCTGGCCCTAACGGGCGCGTCAAACGCGGGCCACGTGGCCAGTGGGATGCGTATAGCACAGATCGCTGATTACGATGGGGTGAGTACCAGCCCCTATAATTTAAGGACTTATAAATACTTAATGAACGATGGTGTTACTTCAAGCGGATATCTCAATTATCAGCCGGTATACAGTTATGATATGACCTACGTTGCAGGTAACTTCGGATCGTTTACAACCAACTCATATTTTGTTAGAACAGCATCTTCAAATTACCCCCTGGCTACACAGCACGGCGCCGTGGTGGGCTACCTGCATGTTGAAGAAGACCTGGATAACAACGGTGTACAAGGCAAAAACGAATATTATTATTCCATTGCGGGCGAAGAGGGTGTCGCTAACGCCGGTTTCCCGTTTGCACCCCCAACCACACTGGAATGGCATGAGGGCTTACCAACCCGGCAAGTTTCGTGGAAGTACCTCAGTAATGGTACTTATCTCCCTGTACAACAAAAAGTTTTTCTTCATTCAAGCATCAATGCAGGTTCAGACATGAGCATAAAAGCCGGCTTTAACCCTTTTCCGAATAATTATTCTGCCACTACCAATTATTATAACGCGGGTGGTGTTGCAAACACAATTGGAACTCTCATCGAGCAAACCTACACTAATGCCACTGATTACACCTACCTGTCATCCGATACCACCTATACATACTGTAGCAGCAATAATATTGCCGACACTGTCCAAAAAGTTATAACCTGGAACAGTTACCAGATGGACCCGGTAACCTACCAATTAACGCAGATGCAATCGCTAAACAGTAAAGGTGAGTTGATTACCCAACATGTTACCTATCCAAACAATTACCAGACTTTTGCCCCGCCAACAACCAGCGGATCGCTGATGGGCGTACAAAATCTTTACAATATGGGAATTGTTACTTACCCCATCGAAGAAGTAACGCAAAAATCAAGTGCTAACGGGAGCAACCTGCGAACGGTTAAGGCCATACTTACCACCTATAAATCTACAGTACCTTTCCGCGACTCGGTTTACGAAATGCGTTCCGTGACACCAGTTACAGGGTTTGTCAGTAGTTCGACTGGTTTAAGTACCGTTACCAAAGACAGCCACTACCAGCCGGTGGTATCCTTTGATAAATATGATACTTACGGCAATATTGAGCAGGAGGAAAAAGTAGGCGATGCCGTACATAGCTATATTTGGGGATACCCTAATCCTCATAACTTTTCTGAAAACACTTACCCTGTAGCAGAGGTATTAAACGCAAGTTTTGCCGATGTGGCCTATACCAATTTTGAATATTATACGGCTGTTTCCGGCGGCACAGGCGGTGCAGGCAACTGGACATACAGCAACGCCGGCGCTACTACCGATCCTACTGCACCAATGGGGCCAGGCTGTTATGCGGTGAGCGGCAGCAATACCCTTGTTGCAAGCGGGCTTACGGCTGCAACCACGCACCTGGTGTCTTTCTGGGCCAAAGCGGGCGCAGCAATTACTGTATCAGGCGGCACGGTAAACAATGTTTCGACAGGCAATCCCAAGGCTGGATGGCTGTACCATGAGTACAACGTAACAGGAGCTACCACAATTACCGTGAGCGGAACGGGATCGATAGACGAAGTACGCCTTTACCCGGTAAATGCGCAGATGAGCACCTATACCTATACGCCGCTGGTGGGCATAGCTACCAAATGCGATACGAAAAATGATATCACCTATTATAACTACGATGCTGTAGGCAGGCTATCCTCGATAGTGGACCAGAATGGCAACATCGTGAAAAGTTACACCTATAATTACCAACAACGATAAACCGGTTAAAAAAATCACAATGAAAAGAAACCTAAAAAGCAGCCTTATCCTGCTACCGGCATTATTGTTAACACAAATAATAAACGCGCAAGCACCCGTGATCAGTTATACGGGCAGCCCGTATACCCCAAGCGTCGGCTCCCCCATAGCGCCTATCACGATAACGAATACGGGCAGCGCAGCAGCGGAAAATGGCTGGAGCAGTATACTGGCCGGCAGCACCAACCCGGGAAGCAACAACGGAACAGGCGGCTCGGCCAGTTTCACCAACCCTGGCGCCCTGGTGACAGACGCATCAGGCAATGTGTATGTAGCAGATGCGCTGAATAACCTGATCAGGAAGATCACTCCTGCCGGGGTGGTTACTACCTTTGCGGGGAATGGCTTGCCAGGCTTGGTAAACGGCCCTGCATTGGGCGGCGCTGAGTTTAATAATCCTTACGGCTTAGCCTTTGATGCGGCAGGCAATATGTACGTAGCCGACCGTAACAACAGTGTGATCAGGAAGATCAGTACTACAGGTACAGTATCAACGCTTGCGGGAAGCACGGTTGGCTACCAGGATAGCACAAATCCGCTCTCGGCTAAATTCAATGCACCTGCGGGAGTAGCCGTAGACGCGCTGGGGAATGTATACGTAACCGACTGCCACAACAACCGCATCAGGATGATTACACCGGCAGGCGTTGTTTCTACTTTTGCAGGCAATGGCACGGCTACCCTTGCCAACGGCACGGGCACATCGGCAAGCCTTAACCAGCCATTTGGCATAACCATAGATGCATCAGGAAACCTGTACGTGGCCGACTGGTATAACCATGCCATCAGGAAGATAACGCAGGGCGCTGTTGTTACAACCTTAGCAGGCACCGGCATTTCAGGCCATGCAGACGGCGCGGCAGCCTCGGCTACGTTTTATTATCCTGCCGGGGTAGCCATAGATGCCAACGGCAATATTTATGTAGCCGATGAGGACAACCATAAGATAAGGGAGATCAGCGTGGCTGGCACCGTTAGCACCATAGCGGGCACAGGTTCCAGCGGCAGCGCAATTGGTATAGGCACAGCGTCGACATTTTACAACCCTATAGGCATTGCCATTGATGCTACCGGTTTTGTTTACGTGGCCGACTTTAATAACGACATGATCAGGAAGGTTGCAGTAGCCCCCTATACCATTACCCCTGCCATTGGCAACGGTTTAACTTTTAATACCATTACCGGCGCCGTTACAGGTACCCCGGCAAGCCCGACAGCAACCGCCAGCACAATAGCTGCATACAACACGGCAGGCATGGCCACAACAATACTAAATGTTAACCCAACCATTACCAATGTAAACATAACCCAAAACCTGAACTATATTATTACCTATACACCGCGCGTTGCAGGGCTTACCACTAATACTGCGGTAACGAATGCTGATTATGACCCCACACAGGTGCAAACCGCTATCCAGTATTTTGATGGGCTGGGGCGGCCTATACAAACGGTGCAGGCAAAAGCGTCGCCAACAGGCAATGATGTTATCCAGCCTGTTGCCTATGACGACCAAAGCCGCGAAGCGGTAAAATACATGCCCTATACGGTGGCCACCGGCACGCCGGGCTTCTACCAGTCAACAGCGCTAATTGGTGCATCCGGTTACAGCAACAGCCAGCAATACCTGTTTTACCAGCAAACCGGGCAGGGCCATATAAATACCACCTACCCCTATGCGGGCGTAAACTTTGAGCCATCAGAAGAGAACCGCCCTGTAGAGCAGGGTGCGCCGGGCGCCAGCTGGCAGCTAAGCACAGCAGGTGTAACTGGGGGCGGGCATACCGTACAAACCACCTATACCACCAATAACAGCATTACATGGGCCAGTGACCCGGTAAACAGCCGCCAGGTGGCCTGGTACAATGCCACCGTAAACAGCGACCAAAGCCGCACACTGGTAGTTAATATTGCCAATAATTTTTACCCGGCCAACGTGCTGAGTGTAACGGTAACGATGGACGAGAACTGGACAAGCGCCAACGGCCGCGCTGGCACCGTGGAAACCTATAAAGACATTGAAGGCCATGTGGTGCTTAAAAGGGAGTATAACAATAATAACGGGACGATGCAGGTACTATCTACCTATTATGTGTACGATGATTTTGGCGACCTGGCTTTTGTGCTGCCGCCCGCATTGGGTGCAGATGCAGCCATTAACTTTACTACCACCCAGCTTTGCAACCTGGGCTACATTTACCAGTACGATGACCATGGCCGCATGAGCGCAAAGAAATTACCCGGCAAAGGCTGGGAGTTTATGGTATATAACACCATTGACCAGGTGGTAATGACGCAGGACGCCAACCAGCGCGGCCAAACGCCCCAGCAATGGACGTTTACCAAATACGATGGCATCGGCAGGGTGATCGTAACCGGTATGTGGACCTTTACAGGCAGTACGGCCGATAACAGCGTTACAGCGCCCTCACTTACAGAGATACAATGGCTTGAGAACTTTTATGCAACCACCACCAGCCCCCTATGGGAAAACCGGCTCAACGGCGTTAACACCGGTTACGATGGGAACAGCGCACCGGCAGGCCAGGGCTACACGTATTATACTATCAACTTTTATGATGATTATACCGGCTTATCGTATTTTCCATCCACCTTTACTACGCCTGCTAATGCAAGCGTACAAACCCGCGGACTACCCACGGCTACCTTTACCAACGTACTGGGAACCACCAATATGCTGACCACCACTCAATATTATGACGATTTGGGCAGGAACATACAAACCTACAAGCAGCATTACCTGGGCGGGGTACTCAGCCCAAACAACTACGATGCTATATACAATACCTATAACTTTACCAACGCGCCAACAACTGTAACCCGGAAGCACTGGAACACCGCCAGCACTACCGCCCCGCTGGTAACTATTGCCAACACCTATAATTACGACCAGCTGGGCCGCAAACTATCCACCTGGGAACAAATTACCAATGGCAGCAGTGTTCCTACGGCAAAAACACTAATATCAAAGATAAGCTACAACGAAATTGGGCAGGTGATTAACAAAAACCTGCACAGTGCCGACAGCCTTTATTACCTGCAAAACGTGGCATATGCTTATAACGAAAGGGGATGGCTGCTGACAAGCTACGCGCCGCTGTTTAACATGGCCTTATACTATAACACCGCAACCAGTAATATGTATAATGGCAATATCTCGCAGCAAAACTGGATAACGCCCACTACCTCGCTGCTTTATTATACCTATACCTACGACAACCTTAACCGGTTGACAGCAGGCACTTCTGCGGCCGGGAATCACGAAAATGGTATAACGTATGACCTGATGGGGAACATCACCGCACTCAACCGCTACCAGGCAGGGACGCTGACAGACCAACTAACTTATTCCTATACAGGCGGGGGCAATGCCACCAACCAATTGGCGTCTGTAGTTGATAACAGCGGCAGCAATACCGGCCTGGTGAACGGTACCACCAGTTACACCTGGGATAAAAACGGCAATATGCTGGGCAGCAGCAATACAGTAAATACAGCCCAAAACAAAAGCTTTACCTATAATATGCTAAACTTGCCCATAACGGCAACTTTTGCAGCGGGAACGGCCACTTATACCTATGATGCCACGGGCAATAAACTGCGTAAAGTTGACCTGAAAAGCGGCGCTACCACCACAACAGATTATATAAACGGTATTGAGTATGATAACAGTACAACAACCGTTGGCTTTATACAAACCGAAGAAGGCAAAGCGGTGCCAACCAGTACAGGAGGCTACGATTATACCTATTACCTTGGCGACAACCTGGGCAATACCAGGGTAACCTTTGATACCAAAACAGGGACTGCCGTAGCATTGCAGCAGGATGATTATTATCCTTTTGGCCTTGAAATAAACAACTTGACAAACAGCCCAAAAAATGAATACCTTTACAATAAAAAAGAATTACAGGAGGAAACAGGCCTGTATGATTACACAAAAAGATACTACGATCCTGTGATTGGGCGGTTCATAGAGGTTGATCCTTTAGCTTCGAAATATCCATGGTATGCACCCTACCAGTTTGCAGGTAACGAAGTGCCCAATGCTATAGATCGTGATGGTATGGAACCGGCGTACCCTCATCCGGATGGAAATTATACCACTGCAAGGGACGGGCAATTACAACGACCATTAACCGACCCTGATGGCGTTGCTTATGTAAATTCAAAAACAGAAGTAGGTGCGGCAGATAAAGGTTGGGATGAACTGACAGAGGGATTAAATAATGCTGGAACGGCGTTCCAAGCGGTTGGCTATGGTGCTGCGGAATTTACGGATGGAGCTTCTTTATCATTAGTTGCCGTAGGTGAAGGATTTGATGCAGCAGGTACTGTTTCTTCTGTTTTGCATGATTTGAATAAAGGTGAGACGGGTAGTGCAATGCTAACAGCAGCTCTTGCTGTAACGTTTAAGGTTGCAGGTAGTGATCTCGCGAAAGCTGAAAAAGCAGCAGGACTTAATGCAACCCAAAAGGTTGTTAAAAATGCGGAACTTGCAACGCTTGGAAAAGCAACTGATAAAGCAGTAGCAGCAGCAAAAGAGACAACAGCTACATCGACAAGCACGACTTCGACAACATCCACCGGCGTCAAATTACCCACTCTGCCTGCTTTGCCTACGACCAATACAATGCAGAAAGATGTCGTAAAAACACAACAGCCACCGCTAAAGCAATAAAAACGATTAATAGATATTTGAGCATAAAATAATGAAAGAATTATATGGAATAGGGGGAATTGTTTGTTTGGTGTTTGGAATATATTTAACCATATCTGAAATAAAAACCTTTAAGGAAGGTAAGCAAAATGAATTTGGATGGGATATCAAAGGGTTGGGAGGAGGAATTTGCTTTATTATAATAGGGATTTATTTGATCGTAAAATATTTTTGAGTGATGATGTATTTTCGATTTAACAAGTATTCAAGCTACCAGACAAGCGGAAAGTCCAATCCCATGTGCTATCAATTATAGTTCTATGAAACCTGCCATTGTTATAAGCTGTTTTTTATTATCTGTGTTTTTTGCAGTACAAACTGATAAGTATGCTGAAGCCCTAAAGTTTTATGATAAGAAGCAATACACTGCATCCATAACTATTTGCACTTACGAATTGGAAAGACTTTCTTACAAAGACACATTAACCATTAAATTCTTATCGTTAAGGGCAAGCAGCTATTTGGAGCTACGGGATTTTGAATTAGCCATAAAAGATTATAAAAAACTGACTGATTTAAAGCCCAATAACATATCATGGTATATGGGATTAAGCTATTCATATGGTGAGAATAAAGAATATACCGATTGCATGAATACTTTAAAAACAGCTTTATCGATCGACCCTAAAAATATTGATTTATACAACAATCTATCATACTATTCAGCACAATACGGCAACTATGGCGATGCTGTGAAATTTGCTAATAACGGGCTTGAATATGTTAAAGATCAATCATGGAGAGGTTCATTACTCAATAACAGGGGTTACGGCTATATAGGTTTAAAACAATATAGCAAAGCATTAGATGATATTAATGAATCGATAAAACTTAATGCAGGCAATTCTTTTGCTTATTGTTACAGGGCCATTGCAAATATTGGATTAAAAAAAATGGAAACGGTCTGTGATGATTTAAACAAGGCAAAAAACCTTGGTGCCACCGCTTTAACGGCCGACTTAATAAAGCAATATTGTAAAAAGTAGGAAGCTTGGGCTGCCGCTTGGCCGCGATAACGGGTAGTGTATCAAAATAGTTGATAATTATGCAAGTTATTGAAAATCAAGCATAATATTTAACACGAAAAGTAAAAACAAGTAAAAGCGGGGTAGTGTATCAATACTGTTGTTATTTTATAAATAGTTGATTATTAGATATAATACTTAAGACTCAAAATAAAAAATGCGGTAAGCGGTTGGTATTTAGGTATCATCCGCTTATTTTTTGCGTTAATAAGCTTCTGACTACCTGAGAGTTGGAGTAGTGTGTCAAAACTGTTGTTGATGTAAATATGCCCGTTTTTTTAAGATTTCATTTTCCTGTTTTTATCGAATGTTAAAAATAGAATAATTGGTTATCAGCTATTTACGCATAATTTATTGGTGTGCTGTGGTGAAGTGAACGCTAATGAACGCTACTCGGGGCGAGTGTGAAGCATAGGTCAAAGGCAGTAGTACACTCGTGTACCGTTGATAGCCTGTAAGTAAATTAAGTTCACAGCATAAATTAATTCAAGTTTTTACTATCTTCGGTAGCCCAAACCACCAGGCTGATGTTGTGTCGTAAATTTTTGTTTTTAGTATTACTATTGAGCTGTTCAATGGCTTACAGCCAGCAGGACGTGAAGTTCCCTTTAAATGCACACCTGCTCCCCGGTAAAAACATCATCAAAGTAAAGCGCGATTTTAAAGACCCCTACCTTTGGGTATTAGCCCAAAACAATGAGGTGTACCGTGTAAACAGTATAACCCTTGCCGTTGATGATTATACCGCAAAGTTTTCGGCTTACAGTAACCTGCAATTTGTTGATATTGCCGGGCGCAGCCAGGATACCGTTTTTATAGCCACCAATTCAACTAACGTTATTGAATATAAAAATGGCGGCCTGCGGCTCATTGGCACAGCAGACGGCATTCCCGGTACAGTAAACTCAGTAGGCATAGCAGGCGCAGTTACCAATAGTATATTCCTTAAAACGAACGTGTTAATGATCGCTACTGATAAGGGCTTTCGCTTGTATAATTCAGATACTGAAACAATTTCAGACCAGGATGATACGGGCAACAGCAAAGTGTATGAGGCTACCTACCGTACGGAGATGTATAAGGATAGTTCTGCCGCTACAACAGATTTTATAACGCAGGATACCATATTATACCAGCCGGCAACCTATGTTCTGCCCGGCGGCCCGATAGTTAACGAATATCTTTGGGAAGGCGGTAAGGAATTTGGTTATAATACAAATACAGCTCTTGTAGTTTACGATGCCATATTTGGCTATAATGAGGTTTACAGTAATTCGTTTTGGGGAAATAGCAATGGACTGAACCAAAATTATACCAACTATAGCTATTATTCTATCATGTCTCCAAGCGGCCATTACCTCAACGGCATTAACGTTAACAAAATAAGCAGTATTTATGGCTTAACGTCATTCGGCAGCGGAGGTCAGTTTACGCTCCCCGGGCTTGCCAGGCAAAATTTATTGGTTGGAACCGATCAGGGGTTTTATTTTAGTAACTCCATCCTAACAAATGCCCCATATCCGTTACGGCCTTTTTCCCTGTTTCACGACGACGAACTGGGCAATATCGTAATTAATGATATTTGTGTGGACGCAATTTCCACAAATCAGTCAATTTGTGAAGATGGCATTTGGCTGGCGGCAATTAACGGTTTATACCTGGTAACACCTGATTATGGCGGCTACCTTGGCAACCCAATATTGCAGGCTATTAATTTTAAAGACCAACCGGCCAATTTATCAAAAATAGACATATGCGCAGGCAGCTCTGTACAGGCTGAGGTAAATACATCTACCTATGCAGGTAATAACTACCAATGGTATAAAAACGGGAATGAGTTGCCAGGCGAAAACGCGGCTACGCTTTCAATAAACAGCCCCGGCACTTATGATGTTGTTTTATATAGCCCCTGTAGCGGACTACACCTAACAAGCAATCAACTACAGGTAAATTTAATAGCTAACCCTGTATTTACGTTTGATTACCCCGACGAATTGCAATATTGCGCCGGCACACCGGTTACTTTGCACGCAGTCGGCAGCGCCAACTATCAGTACCGCTGGTACCAGGATGGAACTTTGAATGGCAACGTTACTGCTTCAATGACTGTCACTGCTGTAGGGAAATACAAAGTGGAGGTAAGCGCTTGCGGGGGGAGCTGGGTGGCTTCAAAAGAAGTACAGGTGAATTTTATTCAGTTGATCGCCCCTGTGATCACTGCCGATAAGGCCGCATATTGTGTCGGCGACAATGCAACCCTATCTATTGCCGCAACTACCGATCCCGATCAAACGATCAATTGGTATAAGGATAATGTACTGTTAACGGCCAATACCAATCAAACGTCAATAACAACAAATATTGCAGGAAACTATACCGTTACAGTTGTTAGCAATGCACCAAATACGAATGGCAGTATCTGTTCGCAAACTTCGGCTGTGCAATCTGTATCGTTTAATCCACCGCCAACGGTCAGCATCGAAAAGATAGTAAATACAACCATCTGTGATGGGCAAACAATCAACTTACTGGCGCACTATAATGAAGGATCGATAAAATGGTCGACCGGCGAAACAACCGACCAGATCGGAATTACCGCAACGGGCAATTATACAGCTACAGTCACGTCAACAGCAGGTTGCGTGGCCAATGCCAATATCGATGTTTCGTTTTTGCCAAACCCGGTATTTAGCGTACCTGATACCTCCATCTGTACCTATAAAAAACAGGCTGTTACCTTAACCGCCCCCTCGGGATTTTCGCAATACGCTTGGAACGGCACCTCCGGCGGCCAAACGTACCAGGTCACCCAGCCGGGAACGATAAGTTTAACCGTGACAGATACCAATGGCTGCCAGGCTACGCAGCAGATAAAAATAACTGACCAATGCCCCAATATTTATATACCCAATACATTTACCCCCAACGGAGATGGGATTAATGACACCTGGGTGATTGAGGGCTTAGATAGTGACCCGACGACCTTGATACGGGTATTTACCCGGTATGGAACAGAGATTTATGAAAGCAAAGGCTATGGCATCCCATGGAATGGTGAATATAACGGGAAGAAACTACCTTCAGGGGTGTATTATTATATTGTAACCGCAAAAAACGAAACGCAAAAGTTTAGCGGGTCGTTGACTATTATTTACTGAAAACTATTGCTCATCTGGAACAGCGGCAAATACATCGCAATTAAAATAACCCCCACAATTACACCCAAAAATATGATGATCAAAGGCTCCATCATGCTGCTGAGCGTGGAGGTTTTATATTCAACTTCCTCAATATATTGTTCGGATATTTTGCCGAAAAAGTAATCAAGCTGGTTGGTTTCTTCGCCAACTTTCACTAGTTGGATCATCTTGGAGGGATAAACTTTAAACTGCTGCAGGCTTTCGTGCAATGATTTACCCTTCATAATGTCATCCTCTACTTTTTGCAGCGATGATTCAATAGGGTAGTAGCGGATCATTTGCCGGATAAGGGCAATGGCCCGTAATAAAGGCAGCTTGGCATTGATGAGCAAACGCATGGAATTACAAAACCGGGCCAGGTAAATTTTTTGCACCAGGTTACCGATGAGAGGGGTGCGCAATACTATTTTAGAAAATATCTCCCTGAATTTTTCAGTTTTCCGGGTAAAGAGTATAAATGCAACAATCAGGACGATAAAGATCATCACCCGCCAGAAGTTATTTCCCATAGCATCCGAAACGCCGATTATTTTTTCGGTTATCCAGGGGAGGTGCCCCCCAAAACGTTTGAATACATCGCCAAACATAGGCACAACAAACTTCAACATAAAAAATACCGCACCCAATGAAGTGCTAAGCACCACACTGGGGTAAGTAAGCGCTGAAGTAATTTTACGACGCTGTTTTATTTTATTCTGGTAGAATTTGGCGAGGTCCTGCAATACCTCGATCAGTTTGCCGGTTTCTTCGCCTATCTGTAAACTGTATACTTCGTATAGCGAGAATTTACCGGTTTGCTGTAAAGCCTGTGAGAAAGTAGTGCCGCCTAAAACTGCATCCTGTATAGCTTTGTACAATTCTTTGTCTTTGTCGTTTTGCTGATCGGCTGTTATCAGTTCAAAACTACTTTTCAGGTTGATGCCCGCCTGTAACAGCGAACTTAATTCAAGGTACAGGTATTCTTTCTTTTTATCGTTCAATTCCTTATTGCCAAAGCTGATATCACGGTTAAGCAATGCCACAAGGCCGCCTTCATCATTTGTTTTGGGTGACTTTACAGTTTTCTTTGCTTCGTATCTGCTGAGGTCAATTGATGGCATTTGGGTTTCTTTCTATCAGGTTTTCGGAACTGTATAA
Source organism: Bacteroidota bacterium (assembly GCA_013288235.1). Taxonomy (GTDB): domain Bacteria; phylum Bacteroidota; class Bacteroidia; order Sphingobacteriales; family Sphingobacteriaceae; genus Mucilaginibacter. The sequence continues at coordinate 17,839 of JABDCF010000049.1, forward strand.
TTTACGATAATGATAAGGAATTTTTTCCGTTTGAAAGACAAGTGTAAAATCAAGCCCGTCTAATCTGTTTTGTTCTGCTGTAGGCTGTATTTCAAGTACCGGGAGGTTTTCAAATGTCGTACTCAGATCTTGTGATTGTACTTTAAATGTATCCGACTTCGTCGAATTTCTGACCACAAAATCCTGGCTAAAAACGTATTTAACAATAATATGTCCTTTTTTTATTGCGATACCGTCCGAATCTTTTAAAATGCTGTCCGCCCGGTCAAAATCTCTTTTTAATATGTGGTCTAAATTTACCAAAACGGCCATATCATCATTCTTTGTTGTAAACGACCGGTACGATTTAACAATAATAGAATAAGATGTATAAGTAATTCCAATAACCAGCCCCGTGATTAGCATGGTTACCGTCACTTCCATTATTGTAAATGCATTTAATTTCCGGTTTTTCATGGCTGGGTAATAATTACTTTTTGCAGTTCGGCAATTTTTTGCTGGTTTTGGTCATAAGCCGTTAAATGCATTGCTGTTAAGTCTGTTTCGTTGTTATAAGGGCCGGCCTCCTGCTCTATCCTGAAATCATCTATCGTAAAAGATTGGTTGGTATTGCCGGAAGTTTGTTCTGCTTTAAGAAGGGTTTCCTGCAACAAAGCCTGCGCCCGCATCTTTTTTGCAGATAAGGATAAACGCAATACATTGGTATAGATCATCATGGCTATGCCAAAGACAATCACAATGACGATCATTGATATAATCACTTCCAATATGGTGGAAGCTTTTACGCGCCCATTTAATTTGCTTCCAGCCATTGTAATACTTTTTTCTTTTTGGTTGATACCGGGACCAAATCACTGGTCAAATAATATGGAGAAAGCGCTTTCGAATTGATCGTTGTATTGATCAGGTAATTCTCAAATAAGGTATACGTGTTTTTGTAATAAAAAAGATTTGTAAAAACGCTCCCGTCAACTTCTGTCGTATCTTTCAATTCCAGTATACCTTGCGAATAAACCTGCCCGGTAATTTTTACATGTTTCCCTATGGAAATATCAGGTTTTAATGGGTTATCAGCCTTCTCATACGAAAATACAAGACCACCAAAAACAGTATGGTGCCCGATGGCGATTCTTGCCTGGGTATTAGCTTTAGGGATGACGGGCTGAAAACGGAGCACTCCCAAACAGGCGGGATAATTAAACCTGCAATTCCTCCCTATGCTTATCGAATCGGTAGCAAAAAGCTGGCAGTTGCCATGGAAACCGTTTTTGACCACTATCGCCCTTGCAAAAATCAATATGTTTTTAAGGACGGCTGTACTGTCTATGGTTATTGTTGTATCTGAAAACAAAGCGACGTTCCCGTCCAGGTAAATATTTTGAATGGTTTTTACTTCCTTTTTGAAATTTACAAAACGTGTTGGATTTAAAAAAGATATTTTTACCGTATCCTTTTTTAATAAAGCACTATCACCCACTGGATTTTGACCGGCGTATTTTTCAAATTGCTTTAGCCGGTCTGCATCCAATTGGGGAAGTTTTTTTTCACTTATATGCCTGGTTCCTATAATTAAGCGTTTATCCCCCTGGTATGCTTTATTATCAATATATGCCTCTTGTACACCAGCCTTGGGTATATAAGCATCGCCCCTGATGGTGGTTTTACCGCTCAGGGAGAATGGCCTGTCTTCATCTACCAGGTATAAGGCTGCCCATTTTGTGGAATCTACGGTGTTGGCAAATGAAAATGTTTTGTATAAAGTGTCTTTTTGATTATACGCTTCAACAGCTCCAATATCGTACACCCCCCAAAAGAAACGTTTTATTGAAACCGAATCTTCCTCATTATTAAACAGGCTGAATGTTTTTCCGGCAGCGTACGTGGTATCGGTACTGGCCAATAAGATATTTATGCCCGATCCAAGGTTATTTGCCAAACGGTCGTACCGGAATTTTTTTTGGTATTGGATTTTGTAAAAATAAGCCGCTACTATTAAAGAAGAACATAGCAAGCCAATCACTAAAGCAATGATGATGACTATATAAAGGGCTGAAGCTTTCAGCATGTTTTGTAATTATGCGCTATAGATGCGGTTTGTTTAATGAATCGGCTGGCTGCTGTTTGGTTTTTCTTTTTAAGATATTGATCTTATCCCAAAATGAAACTGTGTTTACAGGCACGGATACGCCATCTTTCCAGTTGGTAACCTGGTTTATGGAACCGTCATCATTCCAGGTTTTCCACATCCCATCCTTTAGCCCCCTTTTAAAAATGCCCTGTTCTTTCAAATTATGGTCTAAATAATAGGATTCGTATAGCCCGTTCAGCAATTTGCCGCTAAAGCCACCCTGCGATATATGAATATTGTTATTATCGTACCAATAATAAACACGGTCGGCTTTAGCGCCAGGCGCGTTATCTACAGGTATTATTTCCGCTTGTATTATCTTGTCGGCCTTTACGATGCGCACTTTGTCGAAGCCATAATCTGATTGTTTTTGGGCATATAGAGCACCTGAAACAAAAAGCAGGAGTACAAAAATTGTTCTTTTCATATTTATTTTATAGGTATGAATTTGATCTTTCCGTTAAAGCTGACCTTAATAGAATCACGCAGGTTTTTCATCAGCTTAACCTGGTCTTTGCTTTCACCTTCCGAAAGCATCTCATTCCTGCCGTTTATGCTTACCAAAGTTATCAGTTTCTTCGAAACAGGATTACGGATATACCCGGAATACTGAATGAATCCCCAATTAAATGCCGGTTTTTGAATTGCTGAAACCATGCTCTTATGATAACTTTTTTTTACTGACAAATTAGTTGTATCCTTTTGTTTTACCAGGCCAAAGGGATCTCTGTAGTTGAGTAATAAGCGGGTGGTATCTTTTGCAAGGGCGAAATCATTGTAAGGCTCTTTAGTAACCTTTACGGCAGTTGCCGGTGCGCTGTCATCATCACCAGCACTAACCGCATTAACTATCCTGTATATAATTATACCCCAGACAGCTAAAACCACCAGGCCCAAAAAGTACGTCAGTTTTTTATTCTTCACACTGGTTTAATTTTACTGCAAAACGAAATTGTTGATGGCGCCGGCCTGGCTTTCGTTCCCGAGGGCGTCCAGCGCAGTAACCATCCAGTATATTTTGTCACCTGAACTCCCCAGGTTAAAGCTGTAACTGGTGGATGTAAGCACCATAGGGAAACTGGAATTGTAAGCCGTAACGCCATCACTTTGATATACGTAGAGTTTATATTTTGCAGCCTTTGCCACAGCATTCCATGACAATGCTACGGGCAACGGTACTGTTGTTCCGCTGGCTGGCGCCACAAGTGTAACCTGCGCCGGCGGGATATTATTATAAGTAACCTGGTAAACCGGAGACCATAAGGCCTGCGCCGTATCGTTTTGGGCCCTTACCCGCCATTGATAAACCTGGGCCTTCGGAAATGAAAAGCTGATCTGTTGCCCTGGGATAACCTGGTTTGAGACTACCGTTGCCGGGTTTGCAAAATTATTGGTGTCGATCTCAAAGTCATAGGCATTGGCGCCGTACAAACTGCCCCACTGAAATGTATAAGGGCTTTGATTGGTCATAAAACTATTGGAGGGAGAAGTTAATTGTACCGATTGTTGTTTAATGGAACTGGCAACGACTGTAAAGCTTCTTGGTGCTGAGTACGCCGTTTGCGAACTTCCGTTCTCCGCCATTACACGCCATTGATAGTTGCCGGGACTAAGCGTGGCGGCAAATCTATAGTTTGTTACGATAGTATCTAAAACCAGTCCTCCGGGCGCAGCAAAAGTAGGTGTAACGACCTGCAGGTGATACGACAATGCATGGTCAACAGCATCCCACCAAAAATTAATTGTATAACTGGTACTTTGATATTGATCAACAGGCGCTTCCAGGGTTACCTGGCTCTTGTTGATGGATGGTTCAATGATGTCATCGCAGGACGATAATATTCCTATTCCTGCTAATATGATCAGTAGAAGATAAGTTATAGGTCTCATTTTCATAGTGGACTAATTTAACAAATAGTTAGAGATAATTAAATCTATATTAAAAAAGTTCAAAATAAAGGTAAAACAACCTGAAGAAGGAAGTGAAATGTTACTTTCGATAAAATATATTAAAACAGTTACTGAATAAAATCGAAACACTGATCATTTTAACTGTGTGAATTCCTGTTAACGCCGTTAAAGTTTTTTCGCCTGGAAAAATACGGAATAATCGGGTCCGTATATGTCGTGTGACGCTGACGATCTGAAATTTAAATTTTTATTACTATATATCGATTTACCCCCAGGGCGGTAGAATAACCTAGGCGTTTACAAATGGCCACCAATCTCGTGCGGTCCTGCGTCCACTTTATCAGTTTTTGAGCCCGTTCCCATTGTTTTTTTTCTGGCAGTATCAACTTGAATAATTATCGCATCTATTATCCTGTCATACATCGCTCTTTCTTCGGCCGTGGCATCGTAATAGCCAACAACTATAGCGTAATATTTCCTTTCGCGCCAATACTTTCCCTTATGCACCCCATAAAGCGTTGCCGTATCATTAAGAATGTAATTATTCAGCGGGTAATGGTTACCATATTTTTCGATCTTATAATCGTAAAAGCCCCCGCCGTTTTTCAGGTCATCTGTTATATAAATAACCGACCCATCTTGCAGATGTGCAGATTTTTCAGCGTTGCCCTCATCATCTTTACCTTTTACTAATTTATAATTAAACGGTATTGATAATTCATAAACTACTTTGTTGTTATTATGTCTGACCAGAAATGAAAGCTTGTGCTGGGCAAAACTTTTGCCCAGCACTAAAACGAATGCGATTGTTATGAAGGTCGTTTTCATAGTTTTGTTTATAAGATAGGAGGTATTGGTGCCGGGGCCTCCACCGGTATAGGTTTCCCGTTTGCATCAAGTATATTGACAGTTCCCGTTTTTAAATTATACTCGTTTCGGAGAGGAAGCCCTAATTGGTCCCTGATCTGATTTTCATAGTAGGTCGCCCGCCACTCTGAAGTATTTAAGCCATTGACTATAGCATCATTTAGGAGCCCTCTGTCAGCATCCCAGGCATGGAAAAGTTCGTGTCCTAAATTAGTTTCAGGATGAAAACCAGTTCCCCCTACTTCCGAAACTGTACCTGCAGTTGCATCGCTTGGGTTAAAATAAATTGTACCGCCGGAACCACCCCAGGGAGTACCAAACGGAGAATCTCCCTGATCTTCGGCCTCACCCGCATAAGCGGCAGCTCTGTCACTTGCAATAAATTGATTTGCACCCGCTTTTACAGGATTTAACTGAGCATCTTTTATCGTAAAGGTATTGCTTGACGACTCAAGCGCGCTAACTTCCTCCTTTCCGGCCTTTGATTTTGATAAATCCGATAAGGCGCCGACGGCATCGCCCAAAAATCCTTTATATCGTTTTACACTACCGTCTTTATTCAACTTCGTCCCTGCACCTTTATATTCGGACCCATCCTTGTTATATAATTTCCCTTTTTCGTATAAAATGTCTTGATTATTATAATTGATCCTAACTGTATCTCCATTTATATCAACGTTTCGTATGGGGTTGAGCGAAGCATATTGGTATGGCGTCATAGATTGGTATTTTGCCGCAAAACGGTCAATGACATCCCACCTTGCGATGACCGGATCATAGAACCTTGCACCATAATCGTATTCTGTTAATTCTGCCTGCAATTCTTTTTTATTGTAAAGGTAATTATTTGTGGCATTTTGTTCACGGTGTACGTTCAACCCGTAGGGATAATAGTCATCCTCCCCTACTTTGCCGTTGACCATATCGAAGGTAACCCTGTTATTTCCCAGGTGGTCGGTCAGCGTGTACTCGTAATTATAGCTGCTGCCACCGGTATTAATTGCCCGGCCTTCATCGGTCATGATAAAAGCGATCACACCATTGTTATATTGTATGCCCTTGATATAATCTGTCGTCGTCGTGCCGCTTACTTTCTTTAGTTTATTGCCGTCGGCATCGTAAGTATAAGTAATATTGATCCCTGTGGCCGTGGCTGTTTGCGGCAGGTTAAGCATATTATAGACCAGGCTTACCCCTCTCGGCCCATCACTGTTCACGTTGCCATTATTGTCATACCCGTAGGTACCTGCTTTGAAACCGATCAGGGTGGTTAACCTATCACCTGTATAGCCATAAGTAAGCGTGCCATTCCCTGTGCCGGCCCTCGTTAACGATAATATATTGCCCAAATTATCATAGCTGATGGCTGTTTCGCTAAAGCCGGTGGTGCTATTGCCGGCCTGCAACCGGTTTAAGGGGTCATAGGAATATTTAACTTGCTGCCTTCCGCTAATGCCGGCATTATAATCCTGTTCTGCAATGTTGCCGTTAAATTGTGCCGTTGCGCCGTATAGGGGAACGTTATAGTTCAATTGCTCGGCGAACAGCTGGGTGGCCGTCGGTGTTACGGAAGGGTCGTTTATTTTTGAAAGCCAGCCCCTTTCGTTATAAGCATAACTGGTGTTCTGCAGGAACGGTGCTACGCCTGTGGCGCTGTGCAAATGCTTAGTCATTACCTGGCCTGCTTCGTTATAATCTGATTGCGATAACAGTATCGGGTTTGACGACAGGTTGCTGCCTACGGTTATGGCTTCCCATGTTTGTGTTTTGCGGCCCCTATGGTCATAATAATAACTGTTGGCTACCGTTACTGCCGCGACAGAAAGGTTCGCTTTCGTGTAATGGTGCCTGATGGTCCCGGTTAATTCATTGCTGAAATCATACGATTTGGCTATGTCGTCATAATTATTGGTGCCCAGGCTGGTTGTGCCCCCCAGGTAATGTTGATGGCAGCTTTCCTGGTCCCGCCCCAGGTCGTCATAATAATGTACAGCCCACAGCATATCCGGTGTAATATTGTTGATCGTATTCAGTACTACGGTTTTGGTAGCCGTCAGCAGGCCCGTGGCATTGGGGTTAACCCCGGTGACCGTTGAAATATACGGTTTGCCGCCAAAGTTATAATCATCATAATAACTTATGGATAGCACGTTGCTTAGTTGCGGGTAGCTGCTGATTACATAACCTGTAGGGTTTACGGAAGCATTATTGGTATAGTCCCGGTTATCCCATGGTGCTACAGCGTTTATGCTGTTTTGCAGCGTTGAAATCGGGATGGTTGAACCGGCGTTCCACAGGCCAGTGACAATGACCCTGCCGTGGAAGTCGTATTTGGTCACCGTCCACTGATTACTGCTGCTTTGTACCGCATCCTGGGTCAGCACTGCCTGGTCCAATGTATTATAAACCACCGATTCCCAGCCGCTCTTGCCCGGTATTTTCTTTTGGATGAGCCGGTTCCTGGCATCGTAATGGTAGCCATACATAAAATTCATGAACACAGCGTCTGTCTCTGCAAATGTTGCCGGAAGCGATGTCCCTGCCGGAAGCGGCGGGACCACATAAGACAGATCGTTAAAATCGTTATATATATAATAGGTCGTCAGGTAGGTTACCGGGCTAATGCTGTTTTGGACCATCTTACATACGATCTTATTTTCATTGTCCTTATACTGAATGGTATTGATCCCATTTTCATCACTGGTGGTTGTTTTGGATAATGTCCCCGCCGGGTAATACGTGTTCCCGGTGGCGCCGCCCGTTGTGTTTACGTTCCATAACAATACTTCATTTGCCGCATTCGCACCAGAAGCTGTATGTATCGTGTGCCCGCTCCCGGTAACCCCGCTCGTGCTTAACTGCCATGGATCGCCAGGCGCACCCTGTTCTATTACCCTGTTCAAAGGCGATAATTCGTAATTTATACCTGCATATGGCGAGGTGATACGCGGCAGGCCATTCGGCAGCTGGCTGCCAGAACTGCCCGACGGGTTGTAGAAATTGCTCAGCCCCGCGCCTGATTGTAAAGCATCGGTTCTAAAACTTCCGTTGCTGGTCATAGCGGTTGACAGCGCATAAGGCAGGTATTTTAAAACCTCACGCCCGTTCGGATCGTAGTTAAAGGCCTGGACAACGTCGTTGCCGGCCGGGGACCCCATCGCCTGAACGACCTGTTCCGGCCTTCCCATACCATCGAAATATTCAATGGTGGTTTCCACATTTGTTTTATTGGCGCTGGCAGTAACAACCGCCGGTAAAGTAGTATAACCTGCTATCCTGGGTGCATACGTAATGATATAATCAAGGTTTTGTGATGGAAATATCGCCGGGGCAAGCACCGTTATATTTAACTGGGTACTGCCCATGCCAAAACTGTTATAGGCTGAAACGGTATAGTTTTGCGCCGCAGATACAGCCGTCGGGGTACCTGTAATAACACCTGTACTGAGATTGAAACTTAAGCCTGCAGGCAAATAAGGGGTTATCCCGTAAGCCGTAGTAGCCACCTTCCTGATCATATTATTATTCAGGTCCCCCACATATAAATAGCCCGAAGCATCTATGGAAACAGCAAACGGATAATTAAAAGTAGCCGCAGTGCCAACCCCGGGGCTGCTGCCTGCAGTAGCGCTGCCCGCGATAGTTTTTACAGTACCTGAGGGGCTTAGCATCCGTATCCTGTTATTGTGGTAATCGGTCACATATATATTACCCGAGCCGTCCGATATGATCGTTGTCGGATAATTAAACTCGGTAGTCAGGGCCGGCCCATCTCCGTTATACCCTCCCGTTCCGGTGCCCGCAACCGTTGACACTGCGCCTGTTGCTAATATAATCTTTCTTATTTTATGATTATAGCGGTCTGCCACATATAAATTACCGAACGGGTCCAATGCTACGCTGAACGGCTGGTAAAAACTGGCATAGACGCCAGTGGCGTCAGCAGAGCCAACCGAGCCGCTTCCGGCCAGGGTGCTTACCTGGCCGGAAGCGGAACTGATCACCCTTATTTTATTATTACCGTTATCAGCAACATATACATTGCCTGCCCCATCCACTGCCACACCGCAAGGCTGGTAAAAAGTTGCCTGGGCGGCGGGGCCGTCCTGGGCGCCGGGTGAGCCTGTACCTGCCAGGGTGGTTACCATTCCGCCGCTTATTTTACGTACCACGTTATTGTCCTCATCTGCTATATAAATATTACCTGTACCATCCACACACATACCAACCGGGTGATTAAAATTAGCATTTGCCACAGCGCCATTTGTTAATCCCTGTCCGCTGTTCCCGGCGAAAGTCGTTACCTGCCCCGCCGGTGTGACCATCCTGATCACCTGGTTTGCAGCATCAGCAACATAAATATTCCCGGCACCATCCACCGCCGTGCCCAACGGCTGGTTAAATTGCGCTTGTGACCCCAGGCCATTAGTATATCCCGGAGACCCATTGCCCGCCAATGTAGTGGTGTATCCAATAAAGGGAACAGGGTTATTGCTGACAGCCGGGCTTATTGTGCCGATATTTGAATTTGCATAAAAAGTTTGGGGCGTTGTATAGCTGATGACAGGCACCTGTGCAATTACGTTTTGTGTAATTAACAGCGCTGCTGATACAACAACCATCTTCGGTACTATACGGTTCATCGTGATCATTTTAGGTTAATTGATTATGAGGTTTAGATCAGCACTTCCTGCAGTGATATTAACGCCATTGAAACTTGCGCCCGGCTCAGCAGGGGTCGGAGACCGGTTACCTAGTATAAATACCCTGTTTACAGGGCTTCCGGTAGGGCTGATAACAAGCGTATAGTTACTATATATGGGTATGGGGGCGGTCAGGTTCGTTCCGGCAGGCAGATTTACATTGATATTCCCTGTCGGGCCGCCTTCGAATGATGCGAGTAAACCGCTGGTTCCATGGTTCGTCACTGTGAATGTTAATGTCACCGGGCATGCCCCATTCATTCCAAGGGACCGCCATTGTTTACTGCCATACGTTGCGCTCGTCACGTTGTTATCCACTTGTTCCATCAGTTGCTCCCCGGTATTGTTGCCATTGGCATCCACCACGCATTTGGTGTTCCCGTCATCCTGCCAGCTGGCTGTTTGGTTAATGCTGGCCGGGTAATTATATACATAGCTTTTTGCAATGCTGACAACACCCCCATTTACATTCTTTATATTCATCAGGCGCTGGAAATCATCGTACTCATAATAATCAGTTTTGCCCCTGGGGTCGATCGAACTCGTTAAACCGGTCAGCCTGCTATAGGTATAAGTGCTCATGTGGGCCCCTTTAGGATAGACCCTGATATCATCATAGGCCCCGTCGCCATTGGCGATCACATAGGATGTACCTGTATAGGGCAGTTCGCCGGAATATTTCCATAAACCACCGCTTTTGTACCAGTAGCTGATCACATACCCCCGGCTATTCGGAGGCGTCCAGTTCACCGTAAAACTCGGCGCTAAAAGATAGTATAAACCCGTATGCGGACTCCCCGTCGTTACGCCGCTTAATGTGCTTTCCTCAAAGTTCTCCGCATAAAATTCAGTTGTCAGATTAATATTCCCGGCATTCTCAACTTTGGCTATCGGGAAAAGTTTGTTATAGCCCCATAGATACGAACTGTAGTGCGGGAAATATTGCGCTGGCGTTGCTATAAATGTGGCATTATCATTAAACTGCGCCAAATTCCCGCGCGTATCATAATTGGTATAATCTGCCCGCGGTACCAGGTGGGGGTCTATCTGGTTCACTTCAGTAGTCCCATTGGCATTGTACCAGGTACTGTAATTTGTGTAACCCGATCTTAACAACGGCTGGCTTGATTCAAAATAGTATTCCAGCGCAGGCTTAACTGTTATCGCTGCTACACCAAGGGGATTAGTGATATTTATACCCTTATACGTTTTTACTGAAGCGGAAATGATCATATCATTCCCGTTTAAAACTTTAGATTGCGTAGTTTCAATGGGGGTTCCAATGATATTATTATTTATCAGATAGGAAACAGGTTGGGCGATTGTTGAACCCGGCGTTGGAATTCCGGCCAAAACATTAAAGGGGTAACGGTAGGTAGTCGTCACCAGCCTGGCCTTACTGTCTGTCGTTGTTTCCTGTGATACAAAGTTGTGCTGGCCCTCATAACTGGTGTTTTTCACCGAAGTTTGCGGGTTCAAACCATTATTGTCATACAATACGGTAGTGGTTGTCGTCGGCAGGAAAGGATAGATATAAAATTCATAGGCGACCCCCTCGTCATAACTCAGCGTACCCCCGTTGCAGGTAAAAAGCCTGTTGGCTTTTAGTGCCTTGATCGGATTAGTGGTTTGCGCAGTATAGTTATAGCTGAGTGAACTAAGGGGCAGCCCCGATGCGCTATAAACCGTCTGCGAAAGCAGCTTCCCCCGTTCAAGGGCCTTGCTGTTATAGGAAACATAGGGCGTGCTGTTGGGCTGCAGGTCTGTGATAAAAGGGTCGTCCATATGACCGTTATCAAAATTGGTGTATTGATACTGCGTTACACTCCCGTCGGCGTTCTTTTCAATTACCGCGCTGTAACCGATATGCGAGCCCATACTGTTCTCACTGGCGGGTAATACAGACTGGGTCGAAAATACCGTTATATTCGTCGCCTGGTTGCTCGCAACATCCCTTATCGTATAGTTCGGCCAGTAATACTGCGCCCTGGTACCCAACACCCCGCTGGAGCGGCCCGTAAAACCGGTAGCGGGGCTGTAGTTATTGATATAAAAATATTGCTTGGTTTTCTGCTGGGATGGGAAATTCGGGTCCGTGGTCGTGATTTGTTTTATCCGTACACCGCCCGCGTACCTGTCCTGCGGATCAAGGATTAAAGGGTTCCATCGCTGGGTGGAATCGACCGCAGACGAATAGGTATTCGGCTCAAACAAAAACGTCGTAACGGCTGACGTTGGGTAGATGATCCGGTTCAATATCCCCGCTGTTGCATACGCAGGTCTTGGTTGCCGTAAACTAAAATAACCCGTCCCATTAAGTATTTGGCCATACTGATCGAAGCTTAAGACCGCAGCAGTACCATTCCAAAAACCCCAGTGATCGTTTTGATTTACAAAATATCCGGGTAATGGAAGAGATTGATCATAATAAAATCTGTACGGTGGAATTAACAAGCCTGTGCCTGACTGCTCCTGAACATTTAATAAAGTAAGGCGTTGCGTGGGATCATGCGTATAGGAGAAATTCCACTTTTCGAGCACCTGGCTGTTATCATTTTTTACGACCTGGATATTATCCAGTTCCTCCC
>JABDCF010000050.1 GCA_013288235.1 Bacteroidota bacterium
TTGGCGATAACATAATCCTGCGGGCATACTACCGCTATTATGCAGATAATTGGGGCATACGTTCAAATACTATTGGCTTAGAGGTTCCTTATAAAATAACGCCATTCTTTTCTATTTCACCATTTTACAGGTTCTATAGCCAGTCGGCCTCCACTTATTTTGCGCCGTACGAAGCGCACAGCCCTACCGACCAATATTACACCAGCAATTACGAATATGCCAAGTTTAACAGCCAGTTTTTTGGGGTGGGTTTCAGGATAGCGCCGCCCGGTGGAGTTTTTGGCTGGCAAGGCCTGCATGAACTGGAGATAAGGTATGGTCACTATAGCCAAAATAGCGATCTGTCATCTGATGTGGTATCGCTAAGTTTAGGATTTAAATAGAAATACAAGCTTTTTAAAATTAGCACACAAAATACATTTTCACCGTCTTTTCCATTTCAGAAAAGACAGTGAAAATGTATAATCGCAACCCAATATTAAAACCTTCTTCCAATAATAATCTTGAAGATGAGTTTTTCGGTAGCCTGGGTAAACCCGGTGCCTACCCCGCCATTAAATTCCCAATCGGGGTCGGTATTTAAGTCTGTTGCTATAAATAGCTGATGCACTTGTTTTTGTATCGGGTCGTAGTTAAAAAACGGGCCTACGCTGCCATAATATTCAAGGCCAAGGGCAACTACTTTGGTAACATCATAACTACCCTTAGCGTTCGGCGAAAATATGAGGCCACGATTTTGATCAGGGCCTTTAAAGCTTTGATCGAGGGTAGGGTTTAAGGATATATAAACCTTGTTTATTTTTTTATCAACTATAGGCCTTATCTCCAATGTAGCGGTATTTGCCGAAAAAGCTTGTTTTTGAAACCCAAACTCGGTTGATAAACTTACGCCGACAGGCCATTTCCAGCTTTCGGGCGCGGCAACCCGGGGCCGGATGTGCGAACCAACGTAAGCGGTGCGCCCATCGCTGCCTATCGAATTAAAAATATAAAAACCTGTTTCAAACCACGGCGTCCAGCCATGGGTAATTTCTATCGTTTCATGCTCTTCATGATTGTCGGGCAACTGGCCATCCATAACCGTTGTAAGGCCGTTTGCCGTGTAATTACTATGTAGCTCAATCATCGTACGCCCGGGCGCTACCAGATCCGAGCCATACACCTGTATCTCGTAATTGTCCTGCGCACTCGCCATTATTGATAATAGAAATGCGCAAATAAAAACGATTATTGTCTTCAAATCCATGTTATATTTCTTCCTTTCCACCGTTTATCATATCCGAAACAATACCTTGTGAGTCCTTACGCTCGGCCAGGAAAACCCCGGCAAGGTGTACAACTATAAATGCCAAGAACAGGTACATGCAGAACCCATGTAAATTTTTTATTGAATGCCTGTACGGCTTTAAAAATGCTATATCTTCAAAGGCAAGGCATAAACCTGTTATAACCTGGATGATCAATAAAACATAAAATATTGAGTAAATAATTTTTACGGTGAGTTCATGTAAGGCGATCTCCCGGTTCTTCTTAATTACATTGTATTGAGTATAAGCACTCTTTAACTTCCTGATAAACTTCTGATCTGCCACCTGGAAAAACTCCAATAGCAGCCTGAATAATAGCAGCCCAGCCAAACAATAGCCAAAATAAACGTGTATATCCCAAACTTTGTCGCTAAGTGCGTGTGCACCGGCCCTCGCCTGGGCATCAGTGAGGCTTACACCCGATTTCTGAACCTGATCTTTTATCAGCGACGATACCTGGCGGGTATTGGTAATAGTAGAATTGATCAAAACTGTGATCAGAGAACCGCTGATCACAATGGTATTGGCCCAATGCCAAAAACGAAGCGAAGCAGAGTTCTTTTTAATTTGATCAGGGTGTTCAATGTCTCTACGGACTGGTTCTATAACTGTCATTATTTATTTTGTTATTATGCTATCCCGCCTAAATATATTCCTAAAAGAAACACAATGCCGCCGCCCACAATTACCTGTAAAATTGTTTTAAGCAATGGCGTTTCCATAAACCGGTACCGGATAAAAGCGATAATGAATAATTCGCAAACTACCACTATATAGGCCAGGTGCAAAGCGTAATGCAGGTTGTTAATTAAAAATGGCAAAGTATGCAGCATACCGCCAATGGATGTCCCTATGGCAGTTATGCCCCCCCTTACTATGGGGTTACCGCGGCCTGTTACCGTACCATCGTCAGATAGCGCTTCGGCAAGCCCCATACTAATACCAGCGCCAAGGGAGGCTGCAAGACCTACGTAAAAAGCTTTTATAGGCTGATGGGTTAAACCCGCCGTTGCGAAAATAGGCGCAAGGGTTGAAACCGAGCCATCCATCAAGCCAAGTAAACCTGGCTGAACTTTTTGTATAACAAATTTGGCATTGTTTTTTTTGCCCATGTTTTGGATACAGGTATATGCCTTAAAAGTAGGCACTTATTTTGAAGCAATTCTGTAGTTGTACTTATATTATTGTAATTATTTTATTACCGCGATGTTTAACAGCTTCAGATTTTCTTCAATTTCGAATACTATATTTGATTAAAAAACTATTGAAACTTCTTATCATTGAAGATGAAAACGGGCTTCGCGATAATATAACCAACTATTTTAACGAAGATGGTAATATTTGCGAAAGTTGTAATTGCCTGTCAGCTGCAATTGAGAAATTGTCGGATTACGATTACGACTGTATTTTGCTGGACATTGGTTTACCTGATGGTGAGGGTTTCGCTGTTTTAGACTTTTTGAAAGAAAATTCGAAAAATGAAGCGGTGCTCATAATCTCAGCAAGAAACTCACTTGATGATAAGATAAAAGGCCTTAACACAGGAGCAGACGACTACCTTATCAAACCATTTCACCTGGCCGAACTTAAAGCCAGGGTAGTAGCCATTTACCGGCGAAAAGCTTTTAACAGTAACAATAAACTGGTTTTTAATGAGATATCTATCAACCTGTTGGGCCGCACGGTGGATGTAAACGGCACGCCTGTTATACTTACACGGAAAGAGTACGACATGCTGCTTTATTTTATCGCAAACAAAGGAAAAGTTATATCGAAAAATGCCATCGCCGAACATTTATGGGGCGATGAAATGGATATGCATGATAATTTTGATTTTATTTACACGCATATAAAAAACCTGCGCAAAAAATTGCTGGAGGTTACAACAAACGATTACATGAAATCTATTTACGGGATAGGTTATAAATTTATGGCAGAATGAAGCTTTCGGCGCATTACAATAAGGCCAGTATCATTATAACTATTTCGGTTTTGCTCGTCGGCGGTATTATTTATTTTTTCACAATAAATAAATTGGGCCGCCATCAGCTTGACCGCGACCTGACCGAGGAGATCACTGAGGTTATTGATTATGTAAACCTTAACGGTAAATTACCTACCCAGGTTGATTTTGATGAAGACCAAACCGTTTTTATAAAAACAAACCAGGTAAACCTGCCACTAAGGTTTTTTGATACTGTTTACGTTAATCCGAAGGAGAAAAACCCGGAAGCTGGCCGTGCCGTATGGGGGTTGATATCATTAAAAGGCCAGCGTTACAAAGTTATTATTACCGAATCAAGAGAAAGTACCGAAGACCTCATCCAGGTTATCGGCATCATCACGCTTATTTTAATGGTTTGCTTGCTGGTAATTCTTTTTATCACAAACCGGTATATTTTAAATGGTTTATGGAAACCTTTTTACGAAACCCTTGGAAGGCTTAAAGCATTTAATATTTCGGACAGCCAGGGGCTTAAATTAAAGCATGATAAAGTTGATGAATTTAATGACCTGAACCAGGTTGTTGATGCGATGTCGTCGCGCGTAAAAAACGATTATCAGCATTTAAAACAATTTACTGAAAATGCATCGCATGAAATGATGACCCCGCTGGCGGTTATTACTACAAAACTGGATACACTTATACAGGATGAAACTTTAAAACCTGAGCAATTTGACCAGATCAATGACATATACTCGGCGGCAAGCAAACTATCGAGGCTCAATCAATCATTGTTGTTGCTGGTTAAAATTGAGAATAACCTGGTTGATGATGCTGAACTTTTAAGTTTAGACGGATTGCTAAGTCAAAAAATAAGGCAATTTAGTGAACTGGCACAGTCAAAAGATATATTGGTTAGTGAATACATAGGTGAAAAAAACATTGTGGCAAGTAAGTATTTGATTGACATTCTTTTAAATAACCTTTTTAGTAACGCTATCAGGCATAATAATAAACACGGCCAAATCATCATCACTTTAACCGGTAGTAAGCTTGTTTTTCAGAATACAGGGAGCGAAAAGCTTTTAAATGATGAAATATTATTTGAACGTTTTCAGAAAGGGAAAAAATCAGATGGCACAGGTTTAGGTTTAACCATAGTTAAAAATATTTGTAATTTATACCATTGGGAGATTGTCTATTCCTTTGAAAATTCATTTCATACTTTTGAGATCAGGCTTGATTTAGATTAGGTTTACTTTATCAACCCGCTCACTCCGCGATAGCTATAAGGATCAACCACAATCAATATTTACCAGCCAACAAATACCCCAAACTGTGGATTTTTTGAACCGGTTCAGTTTAAAACGATAGTTATTGAAAATTAGGCCAATACGCAAACAACCAGTTTGTTAAATATGAGAGAATAAGCGTTTACTCCTATAAAACAACGTTTTTTATTACATACAGCTTTTCACAAACAGGCTTTTCACCCACACTGAAACGTCCCCGAATATTCAGCCAGCACAGCTGGAATAGTTATTGCCTTAATGGTTTAAATAAATTTAAAAACTGTTTTATCATGACTATATTTAATTGGATCGGAATAAGCGTTGTAGCGGCGCCAGTATTTTTTATCATCAAAACAAGTGTTGCAATGATAAAGGACAAAAGATTAAACTAACATACATATTGTACCTTTCTCCTGAAATTTAAGCTAAGCGGCTGCAAGATAAAGCCTTGCAGCCATCGCATTGCTGCTAATCTGGGAATACCGGGTTCGCTATGGCCCATTATATAGCCTTCCCTTAAAAAAACCTAAAATCCTAAAATCCTTTAATCCCTTAATCCTGGTCAATTCATTTAATCCGTTTAATCCTGGTCAATCTTAGTCAATTATTTCTATTTTTACTTTCCTGATCAATAAACCGGGTTAAATTATGGCTGCATCTTCAACAATTAATAAAATTACCATAAAGGTTATAGCTTTTTGCATGGTATGCTTTTGGTTAAACACTGTAAAAGCGCAAACGGACACGCCAAAATTTAAAGTGATAGCCTTTTATACAGGCCGGGATGATAAAGCGCATATCAGCTTTATGCACGAGGCTAATCAATGGTTCCCTAAAATGGCGGCCAAATATCATTTCAGTTACGACTCTACAAAGAACTGGAGTAATATGAACGCTGAATTTTTATCGCATTACCAGGTGGTAGTGTTTTTAGATACCCGGCCTGATGATCCGGCGCAACGGGCAGCATTTCAAAAATATATGGAAAACGGTGGCGGCTGGATGGGCTTCCATTTTTCGGCATTTGCACTTACGCCTTCCGAATTCCCGCAAAACTGGGACTGGTACCATGATACATTTTTAGGGTCAGGGCAATATGTAAGCAATATATGGCGGCCATCAACAGCTATCCTCGATGTAAACAGGGATTTCCCAGCCACCAAGCATATGCCAAAAACCTTTAAAACTTCGCCAAACGAATGGTACCGATGGGAAAAAGACCTGCGCAAAAATCCTGATATAAAAATACTATGCTCCATTGACTCGGCCAGTTTTCCCCTCGGCACCGGCCCAAAACTTAGTGAAATATGGCACAGCGGCTATTACCCCGTAGTATGGACAAACACCAAATACAAAATGATTTACTTTAACATGGGCCATAACGATATGGACTATGAGCATAAGTACGATAACACTGATAGAACATTGTCCTACACCTTCAGCAGCCCTATGGAGGAGAAATTGGTTGTGGATGCTTTACTGTGGTTGGGTACGGGGAAAGTTAAGTAGTTGATTGAGTGAGTGGTTGGTTGATTGAGTTAAAAAATAAGCAAACACTCACTCAATCAACCCAATCAACCACTCACTAATTATTCAACCAATACGTAAACTTAAACACCAGCATCCTGTTTTTAACATTAAAAGGCCGGGGTAAATAGTTATCAGTGTAAACAATAAAGAAGTCGGAAGCCGGACGATAGCGGTATTGCAGGCGGGTGTTTATATTAAAGTTGCGGCCCTGCTGGTTGTATTGGTAATAGCCTGTCAGGAAAAATTTATTGGTTAGGGTTACGTCGATCTTTGGACCTATCAGCCAAAAGGTGTTTTGAAAATAAGGCGCAGGCATTTGCAGCTCGCTTACCGTTGTACTCCATAAAATGTTTACATAAGGTTGAAAGCGGTAGCCCACGTCCGTAGCAAGGCTTATTTTTTTACCGTTATCGTAATAGCCGCCATAATCAAAAGTAAAGTCATAAGTAAATACCCTTTGCGGGACAGAGAAATAAGATAGCTCCATATTATTCCAATGGCTTTTATTCCCAGTCGCCAGTGAATCGCCCACAAAATTTGTAGGGTCAAACGGCGAAAGCAGTTTAACATAATCATGCTCAACTAAGGCAGTTAATGTACTCCTATCCCTGAAGGTGACGAGGTACGAAAGGAAGCTGCGGTTATCGGTTGGGTTAAAACCCTGGTCATAGTAATCGGTAAGGTTTAATTGCGGGCCATGACTTAATACCGGCCCGGCTTTTGGGAAAAACAGGTAGGCGATAACCGGGTTTAATTTAACATACCCCTGCCGGGGCACATAGCCCACTTCGGCATTGTAATTGGCGCCTACGTATTCGTATTCGCCGCCTATAGCCCAGTATTTATTGGTAAACTGCAAGTTGCCGGCATCGGTAAAATCGTGGCCGGTTTTGCCTGGGGTAAATGATTTTAAAATAAGCTCTTTACCCGTCCATGCGTTGGATGACGAAGCCAGGTTAAATTCAACCCCAACATTCGTATTATCTTTTGAGTTATTGGGTTGGCTTGCCGGCGGCACACCGGCAGGGTAATTAAAAGATTCCTTATTTACCAGCAGGAACCCAATATTTGAGCGCGCGAAAATTTTCCGCTGCAAAGCAATGGTGGTAAAGTTTTGGGCAGGAAGAGAATCATTGCTTGCTGTTTGCATATTCATCACCCCTAAGCGCCAGTTTTGATCCAGTTTCCCGCTCAGCCTGAAACCGCCTATAATGTTCGATGTAAGCCCAATCCTTCGTGAAAAGAATGGTCGTATAGATGCATAACCGAAATTGTTAAACTGGTCGCCGTTCTCTAAAAAGAATTGCCGTGTTTCGGGGTAAAAAAGCTCAAAACGACTCAGGTCGATCACCTGCTTATCAGCATCGACCTGTGAAAAATCGGGGTTCACCGTAAGATCAAGATTTAGGGATGATGAGACGGCGACCTTTGCATCAACTCCGGCTTCGGCCTTTACGGCAATATTTTTATGATCTGCATAGTCTTTAGTGATACTGGTTAAGCCATAAGGTACTATTGAAATGTTCGAACCGGGATCTGGTGGCGGGTTATCCCAAACCAATGTGCCGGTGTAGGCTAATGAAGCTGTTGGAAACTGCCTTGGCACGGGCGCCCAGGCCGATTTTTCTGTAGCTTTAAGGTCGTTACGACTAAAGTTAATACCCCACTCCTTCTCCCCTTTTTTATAACGTATGGATTTAAAAGGGATGGCCGCCTCAAAAACGTATTTATCAGGATAATCTTTTACCGCCGACTCCCATTTGTTGGTCCAGTTCAAATCCACGCTTCCACCCTGGTACATCGTGCCATCCCATTCCGCCCCGGCCGCGTTCGACCCGAATGAGAAGCCGCTCGTTTGATCATTAAAGGTGTCGAAAAAGAAAATAAAATTATCGTTTTTCTGAAAGCTGAAGTCGCGCTTTAATGATTCAACCATGCTCGGGCCGGGCAGGGGCTTGTAGCATATGGCGATGATGTAGATATTTTTTTGGTCATAAGCCATCCGCACTTCGGTTAATGCCCTTGCAGCGCTGGTATCCATCGGTAATACCATCCAAAAGTTTTTGGCGACATCGACATTCTTCCATGCCTGCTCATCCATAATGCCATCAACCTTAATTGGAGAGGTGATACGCCGTATATGATAACGGTATTTATTGTTTTTCTTTTGCGCAAACAGCTGCAAACAGAACAGGCAACAGAAAAATAGCAGGGTAAATCGTAGTTTCAAATTCGGGCGTTTTTAGCAGCTTTTAACCTTAAAATCATCATTATTTAACATAAATTATATGGTTTAGCCCACTTTTTATCAATATTAATATTTTTATGTTGTAATAGGCCCTTATTGGGTCAATTTCGGTTATTTATAGCCTTTTTTGTTAGCAAATACTATATGTTGATAAGTTTTTGGTCTAAAAACCCCTTTTCGGCAAAAAAATATGTTAAAAATCTGTTAAAAAATTAGTCTGTTATTTCTATAGATTATATATTTGTGCAATTGTTATTATCGGTCTAACCAATTAGTTCTTTATGATAAATAATGAGGTCAGTTACTTTAAAAAAGAGCAAGCGCCAGCTTTCTCTTTTTTTTTGTTTTAGGATGTTGGTGAATGGTTGATTAGGTTGGATTAAGTTGATTGGGTTACCATTCTTTCATCTCTAAATTAAAGTTAACCAACCACTCACTTAATCAACTAATACACGATCAATCACATCCAATAAATAACCTTTCAGGTCATCGTTATATTCCCAAAACATTGCACCGGCCAGTTTTTTACGTTTCACATATTTACACTTCTTTTTTACCGACCACTCATCGTCATAGGTAATAAACTGCCGTGTACCTGCATTGTAGATATAATCAGCCTTCGCGTGCCTGTCACGGTGTGCAATAAATCCGGGCGATTTCAGGATACTATCTTTGATCATTGCAAATCCCACACCATGACTATACGTGGCTACGGAATCGCCCAGGCCTTTAGCTCCGTTAACTAAAATTGAAGATTTACCATAAAAACCTATGCCCATCACCAGTTTATTTGCCGGTACGCCCGCAGCTTCAAACAGTGATACCGCCGCGTCGGCATTATTGTCGGATTTATAGGCTTTTGATGAATATAGCAAAGTATGATGCGATGCAATTTTTCCGCCCGAATAATCGTAGGTCATCAGGTTTATATAGTTGAGGTATTGCTGGGCCTCCCCCATCTCGGTATTGTCCACAAATGATTTAAACCCGCCTACGGCTGTAGTCACCAGGTACTTTTTATTGGTTTGCTGTTGCAGACTGTCTAACTGGCTGCGTAGTTCTTTAAACAGGAGGGTGTAGTTGTGTTTATCTTCAGGCCGGTAAATATTTCCCTTATCGCCGGGGCGTGCGGGGTATTCCCAGTCAATGTCTATCCCGTCAAGGTCAAACCTTTTAACAATAGCAACTGCGCTCGCCACAAAACGCTGTCTTGACGTATCGGTCAATACAGCATCCGAGAACTTACCACTCCAGGTCCACCCGCCTATCGATATCAATATTTTGAGCGCAGGGTTTTGTTTTTTTAGCAGGATCAAATTCCTGAAATTAACGGTATCCGTTGCCTCCCGGTGAAGCCAGGCGCGGTTATCTTTAATATCAACAAAAGCATAATTGATATGGGTAAGCTTTTTGGCCTGGATAGGAGCAGTATTTATTAACCCCCTAAAGCCGCCGACGTAGCCTATTATTACCTTATTTGATTGCGCCCGCAGATCACCGGCATGGCATATAATAGTGAACAATATAAAAGCGATGATAAACGGATTGAGTTTTTGTTTCATAAATATCTAATAGGATTTATATTTTCAGCCTTAACCGTCTTTTTTCAAGGAAGCCTGTTATCAGGATAACGATAAACGAAACAGCAAAGGAACGGATGATGCCCCCAGCGCCGAAGTTAAAAAAATGCGGATAATTGAAATTTGTTATGTAAAATATTGCCACCAGTAAATACGGTATCAAATAACAGGTTAATGTGCTTGTACCGGCAGGCTTTATTATTTTAAACCAGTTGGCTTTGCCCCTAACGTCTATCAGCCATATCAGTAATTCAAATAAAAGGATGCCTATACCTGTACATATAAACACCCATGATGGTGTTGAATGTATTTTTGAGATACCATGGGTGTAAGGCCTTACAATAAAACCAAATACTATCAAGGCAATTCCCGACAAGGTAAAAATTAGCCATACCTTATTATAACTGTTTTTTGCCGCCAGTTTTGAATATAGCAGGGATACCACTACCCCAAACATCATCAATGAAGCCGATGCCCCATCTTTTATCACCCATAGTTTAAGATCGAACCAATCGGCATGAGTGCCGATATTTATAAATACCAATATTGCCAGCGCGATAAACAATGCAGTTAAATTTCCTTTGGCCAGCAGGTAAACGCCCGCGCAAACCAAATAGGCCCAACCAATTATGCCTAAAATACCCCACCATGATGGTTCTAACCCTTTAGGTGCAGCAGCTGTGCCGCCTTTATAAAGCAATGCCAATACTACCAGGATAAGTACCCCGATGCCCATTAAGGCATATTTCCTGGCTTTTGACATTGTTTCGGGATAATCGAGCCAGACGAGGAAGAAGCTCAAGGTGAGCAGCAATTCCCAAACGCCGATGGAAAGCGGGGCCAAGGGACTATATTCTTCCATATTAACATGAAAAAAGCCCATTACTATCAATGCAAATGAGCGTAGCCCAATATAAACAGCAATAGAGGTAAATGACTCGCCTTTACTTAGCCGCCTGCCGATGGCCATTGGAATAGATAAGCCCGCGATAAATAAAAATAGCGGAAAAATGGTATCTGCAAAATGCATCCCGTCCTCATAACCTTTAACATGGTCTATCCACTTCGGCACGTCCTTTACGCCACTAAGGTCATTAACAAAAATCATAAAAAACATATTGATGGCGCGAAAAACATCAATAGAAAGCAGCCGCTTAGGTTGAAGCATAAAAAAAGGGTTTAATCAGGTTAATAGAAAAATCAGTATTTAAATATACAGGCTATTATTTAATTTTTAATGTATCGATCTTGTTATATTTTAAAATGGTGCGGTTCTTTTTAAAATTTTTAAAGAATATGATACTATCAAAACATTTGATATTATTGGGGAAATTAAATAAGGCATGCCTTTTACTTTCTCGCATCCTGCTATTGTTTTGCCTTTAAAAAAGATTTTCGGGGTAACACTTTCGTTAACCGGGCTTATAATCGGCAGCATGACACCTGATTTTGAGTATTTTATAAGAATGAAAGACGAAAGCAGGTATGGGCATTCCGTGCCGGGTATGTTTTGGTTCGATCTTCCGTTGGGTATCTTGCTGGCTTTCGTTTATCATCAAATAGTGCGTGACCAGCTTATAAGCAACCTCCCTGAAATATTGAACAGGAAATTAAGCGTATTTAAGCAATTTAACTGGGTTGATTATTTTAAACGGAATTGGCTTATTGTAATAGTATCTATCCTTATAGGCGCTGCCTCACACCTGTTTTGGGATTCGTTTACCCATGGTTCAGGCTATTTTGTAAGGAAGATAGATTGGCTGCACAAAATAATCGGTTTTTCAAAAATGCACATCCATGTGTACTCTTTGCTACAACATTTAAGTGGCTTAATTGGGGGAATTATTGTTTTATGGGCCATTTTTAGTTTTAAAGATGGGGGCTTAGATCAATCAAACAAAAAATATAAATATTGGCTTTCGGTTGGTTTAATAACAGTTATCGTTTTTTCGGCAAGATTTTTTACCAGTCTTGATATCCATCAGTATGCCAACATTGTAGTTAGTTTCATTTCCGCTTTTTTTATCGGCTTAATATTAACCCCTGTGCTAATTAAACACGATTTTTAGGATTTGAAGAATAATTATGATCCTGAAAATCTATTTAAAATCCTAAAAATCGTGTTCAGCCGAGTACTTCCTCCAGTACCTCATGCGACCTCACATTCCCAAAGCCTTCCAGGTGCAGCGCATAATATTCCAGCAATTTTGCAAGCAGGTAACGGCGTTCATCATTACTTAGCTTAAGCAGCTGCATGTTTTCAAAACTGCATTGCAGCAAAGCAGTAAAATTTTGCGTATGCGGCGGCGAAAGGTACAAAGCATGATCAGGCTTATAGCGTGAAAATACACCATTCTTTAAATCAAAATAATCAGCCTCACCGGCAAGATACCTGTCAGGATAAAAGCCGAGATAACGGGTAAGCTGTATTAAAAATAACAGGTGAAAATTAGGCAGCCCTTCGGTTTGATGATCAAGCCACTCAATAGCGCTAAAAATAAACCCGAAGGAGCTTTCATCTGCCGTTTGCTGCTTTAACGCTTTGTATAAAACCTCGTTCAAAAACATAGCCAGGCTACTTTTTATCACATCATAAGGGATACTTTGCAAAATCGGTGTATTTTTAAGCTCTTTTATACGCTGAACATTCCCGGTATTTTTGTGGTAAACCACCATATCAAGCAGGTGAAGCGGCTGTAACATATTACGGCCTATTTTGGCTTTCGGCTTTTTTGCGCCATTAATGATATAGGATTGCAACCCGAATTTCTCGGTAAAAACCTGCACGATAACGCTGCTTTCACCATAGTCGGTGGTTTTAAATACTATTCCGCGGGTTTTATGCAGCATGGTTAATAAGCAGCAAAAGCTTTGGCAAAAATATGATGAGGCCCGTGATAATGGCAAATAAGGCGGCTATAACAACCGCGCCGGCGCTCATGTCTTTTATATGCCCCGCTTTTTCGTTGTACCCTGGCGATACGAGGTCAACCAGGGTTTCTATCATTGTATTAAATATCTCGGTAACCAGCACAAGGGTTATACTCAATGCCACCCATTGCCATTCGCTTGCCGAAATATGCAGCGCAATGCCGGCGCCGACAGCTACAACCGTCGCCGCTAAATGTATCCTGAAATTTAACTGGGACGAAGTTGCATAGGCAATTCCTTTAAAAGCAAAACCAAAACTGCGGATCAGTTTTTTCATGTATTATTTATCTTTTTAAACAGTTTCTAAAGATAAATAATAATTTGCGGTTTGCTTCCGGCTACAAATTTGCAGCAAAAAACTTTAAAGATTGAATAATGTGCTCCGACCAGTACGACCATTCGTGCCCGCCGGGATACTCTTCAAAAATATGCGGGATGCCTTCGTTATCAAGTTTTTTATGAAGGGCGCGGTTATAGTTTATTAAAAGGTCATTTGTACCGCAATCAAAACGTATAGGGGGCAGGCTATTGCGATAATAGCGGAGTGTTTCAAACACATCCTCGTCAATAATATTGTCCTGGGCGTATTGTTTTAATGATTCCTCAACGAAGAATTTTATCTGCGGTAAGCTGGTGATAGATGAATGGCCTGACATAGCCCTGAATTTAGGCGCATATTTCGCCCCTATCCGTAATGCGCCGAAGCCACCCATGGATAAACCGGAGATAAACAGCGGCGATTCTTTTGTGGCGCCGTTTATACATTCTATCAAAGCATCGGGTACATCCTCCGCTATCCACTTTTCAAAATTGCGATTGTCGACAGGTAAAAAGCCAGAGCCATCGCCCCAAAGCCCATCCGAAGGCATGGCGATGATCATCGGCGGCAATTCACCGCTCTGTATCATTTCGTTTGCCTTTAAATGTACACCCGAAGAATACGCCCAACTCCACGCGCTGCCATAAACGCCATGTAAAAGTATAGCAACTGGCAAAGTTTCTTTTGGGTCGACACCTGGCGGCACGAACACGCCAATATCGCCGCGGCCTTTCAGATTTGGTGTTTTTACGGTAATAAAACGTAAGTTATTATTTTCGTATTGCGGGTTAGATATTTCTAAAGTTTTAAATCTGGGCATTTTAATAATTATTCAAACACGATCACGCCTTTTGCATTTTTGCCCTTAAGCATATCAGCAAAGGCTTTATCAAGGTCATTTAAGGTATAAGTGCGGGTAATCATTTCTTCAAGTAAGAGTCTTCCGTCTTCGTAAAGAGCTATAATTTGAGGAAAATCTATTTGTGGCCGGCATTTGCCGTATAATGGGTTTATATAAATTTTATCCCATTCAAACAGCCGCATATCTATTGTAATATCCTGCTCAATACCGCTAACCTGTACGGCTGTACCGGCGTTACGCACCATAGCAAGCGGGGCCGCGCCAAGTTCAGGTATAGCGGTACACTCGAAGGCATAATCGGCGCCCCGGCCATTGGTTAGTTCTTTTACTTTTTGGGCAGCACTTAGCAGCCCGGTATCGCCCTTTTCGGCAAGTATAACATGTGTTGCGCCAAATTTATTGGCCATCGCAAGCCTAACCACGTTAATATCGATAGCAATGATCTTTTCCGCACCCGCTATTTTTGCGCCTTGTATCACATTTAACCCTACGCCGCCAGTGCCAAGCACCACTACGGATGAACCGGCTTTAACTTTCGCTGCATTAATCACAGAACCATAGCCTGTCATTACGCCACAGCTAATAATACTGGCGGCAGGAAAGGACATTTTTTCTGAATTATTTTTTACTACTGCCGATGCTTTTACCAATGTATATTCGGCAAGGGTCCCGATATTAAATGAGCGCAGCACAGGCTTACCATTTAAGAGCGTACCCGATGGGTCGGCATGGCCGGGGGTATAACCGTTACCGCCTGCAGCAACAGGTGAGGCTATTTCGCATAAATGCTGGTTACCTTCAAGGCATTGAAAACAGTGGCCGCAATGCATGGCCCAACTTAATATTACATTATCGCCGGGTTGCAGTCCTTTTACAGCCTTACCGGTTTTAACAACAATGCCCGCACCTTCGTGACCTATGATCAATTGTTTTCCCCAGCTTAACGAGTCGTGATCAGTATGGCAAAGGCCTGCGGCTTTTATTTCTACAAGTACTTCATCATCCTGTGGCTCATGCACTACTATATCTTCGATAGTAAAACCACCCACACCATCAGTAACGGCCGCTTTGCAAGTTATGGCCATCTTAATTTCCAGTATTTTTTCCAAAAAGGAAGGTGAGTGGGGTAGCTAATCTTTTTGCCCAGGCATATTCGTTATGAGCGTCGCCTTTATATATCCTGTACATTAGTTTTACTTCCGGGTGCTTTTTATCAAGCAATACTTTCATCCGGTCGTTATCCATTAAAAAGAATTTATCCAGTTCCTGATCGCCGCAATCTAAATATAAATTTGTACCAGGAATTTTTTTGGAAGATGCGGCAACCACATCAACAATGTGACCATCGTCATAAGCAAACCCGCTTGATAAGCAGGCAGCTTTTGAAAACACTTCGGGATGCAACCAAACCATATAAAACGAGATGAGGCCACCCATGGATGAACCTATTGCCGCTGTATTATTTTTATCAGACTTAGTCCTGTAATTCTTATCGATGAAAGGCTTAAGGTTATGCACTATAAAATTGATATAAGCCATCCCCTCCGGCGTACCTGAGTATTCAACCCAACGGTCTTTGGTATTATCAATGGCTACAATAATAAATTCTTCGGTTTTGCCTGCCCGCATCAGGCTGTCTGCAGTTTCATCCATGCGCCATTCGCCGCTGTAAATGGAGTTTGGGGCAAAAACATTCTGCCCATCTTGCGCATAAAGTACGGGGTATCTTTTATTGGGCGTTTTATAGTACGATGGCGGCAGCCAAACCTTTACATCCCTGGTATATTTCAGGTCATGGTCTTCAAAATTATGGTAATATTTTACTGTACCTGTTATACTGCGGTTAAACAAATCATTCCAATTAGACGGGCGAATGGTCAGTACTGTATCTTTTTTTATGATAAAAGGCATTTTCGGCGCCTCATAACGGCCATAAGTATAGATGGCTGTTTTATACCACGATCCCCTGGTAATTTGAAACTCAAGCGAAGTGTTTACCGCGAACGTAGTGCTAAAAACAAAAGTGGTATCATCCTGCTTTGTCATTTTGCCTTTACTAAAATCAAACCAATTGCCAAAAGCAGCCTGGTTTCCCATAACGACAAGTGAATCGTTTTTTGGTATTTTGGGCGATACGATGACCTTAACAGTAAGCCGGGCATTTTGGGCATAAGCAGCGCGGGTATGCAACAAAAATGTTAGCAATACACTTAAAATGACATAGGCGGGTCTTAACTTCATTTTCTACTTTTTTTGCCTGGTTTACGTTAGAATAGGTGACGCAAGAAAAAAGTTTGCAAAGAAACACATACTTTGATACTTAAAGAATGTGAAAATTGGCATTTTATTAGCCAATATTATCCTTTATTATATTTTTCTAATTCCAAACGGACAATAATTGCAATATTTACAGATAATATGTACCACTATTGAATTAAATTCTTCATTGTTTTTCCCGTTAATGTTACCTTAAATTTGAATATTCCAATTATCCCTTAAAATGAAGATCAGCCTGAAAATATTTATTGGTTTATTGTGCTTGTTGTTTATGCGTGTTCCGGCTGATGGTAAACCGCCGGTTATCAAACACCCCAAGCATCCGGGACACCAGGAAGAGATAATTTACCATATTTTTCAACGCAGCTTTTACGATAGTAACGGCGATATGCACGGCGACCTTAACGGCATCCGCCAAAAACTTGATTATTTGCGGCAGCTTGGGGTTACCGCCATTTTACTTACACCTTTGTACGAATCAGTTTTTTACCATAACTATTTTGCCAGCGATTTCAAAAAGATCGATCCCAGTTATGGTACCATGCACGACTATTTAAGCTTAATAAAAGAACTGCACCGCCGCGGGATGAAATTTTACATGGACATGGAAACGCAGTATGTAACCGAAGACCATTTATGGTGGAAAGACGGAATAAACAACCCAAAATCGGCTTACAGCGATTATATTCTTTATGATGATGCGGCACATAAACAGCCATCTACCATAGTTTTCGACCTCAAAGGCCTGTTGGGTTACGACAGTATTTACCGCAAAATAACCACGGTGAATTTAAACAGCCCAAAGGTACTTGAATATAATTACCAGCTTTTTAAGTTTTGGGTCGATCCTAACGGCGATGGTAAGTTTGACGATGGTGTTGATGGCTTCCGGCTGGACCATATGATGGATAACCTGGATGATAAACCCCGGTTACAGCATTTGTTCGTTAATTTCTGGAATCCGCTGTTGGGCAGGTTAAGGCATATAAACCCCAAACTAAAAATAGTTGCCGAGCAGGCCAGTTGGGGTTCTTTAGGGTTAGATTATTTAAAGAATGGCGGCGTTGATAGGGTATTTGCATTCCGGCTTGCATTTGCCATCAGGTCATTTAAAAAGAAAGAGCTGATCGCAGCGGCGGACTCAACTTTTTTAGCTACGCCCGCCAATAAACAACAGGTAGTATTTATCGAAAACCACGATACGCCAAGGTTTAGCTACGGCGTTAAAGGCGATATTGATAAATTAAAAATAGGCGCCGCTTTAAACCTGCTGCTTGGCGGCGTACCCTCCATTTATTACGGCCAGGAATTGGGCATGACCGGAACAAGCGGCAAATTTGGCGGTACAGATGCCAACGAGATCCCCGACAGGCAGGCCTTTGAATGGTACAAAAGCGACCAGGGAAAAGGAATGGCCTACTGGTATAAGCTAAAAGGCCCCTGGAAAGATAAATTTAACAACGATGTACCCAATGATGGCATATCACTTGAAGAAGAACAAACCCAGCCCAACTCGTTGTGGAACTTTTACAGCAAAATGATAGCCATACGTAAAGCTAACCCGGTAATATCAAAAGGGGTTTATAAAACCTTGCAAAATGATAAGGATGAGGTATTCACTTTTATGCGGTATGAAGGAAATAAGAAGGTGATTGTGGCGGTGAACCTGTCGGGCAAGCCAATTGATGATGCTATTACACTTGAAGGGCAAACAGGCCAGATCAAGGTTTTATACGGTATTTCAAAACCACGCATTATTACTAATATAATAGCGGTACACATGCCTGCTTACGGGGTTGAGGTTTGGGGGATGTAGATTGCGCGCAGATAGATTTGTCAACTTTTAAAAAGTTGACAAATCTAAACCAGCTTGCATAAGACGTTGTTCATTAGCAAAACCAATAGGACCCTATTTCGGTAAGCTGCTGTACTGCGGGCGGTTCATCACACCTGTCTTTTATGCCTGCGGTAAAATTTCTAAATGCCTCAAAGCCTGGCAAGGGCGCTTTTCCTTCCCCGGCATAGTTAGCCATGTGAATAAATGTTAGCCCATCCTCCAACTTATAGGTAGCGTAATTAAAATCTGCTGGCTTTTCCTGGTGCAGTTGTTTATACACTTCTTTTACCAATTGTTCATTTTCTTCGGCCATACCTGGTTTTACTTTGTAACGAACGATTACTTTTTCCATTTTTTTAGGTTTTTAGTTTTGTATAGTAAGCTTGAATTATTTTTTTACTTTTGTCAGATTGCAAAGAACAACCAGTTGCAAATATAAATAACTAATTGTAAAATGCAACCAGTTTTTAAAATAAAAACAATGGAGAATCACAAATCTTTATGCCCTATAAATTTAGCCTTAGAAGTTTTTGGCGATAAGTGGAGTTTAATCATTATCCGCGACATGATGTTTGAGAAAAAAAGGCATTTCAGGGAATTGTTGCAATCTGACGAAAAAATTGCCTCGAATATTTTAACCGACAGGCTTGCCATGCTTGAACGCGAAGGGATAATAACAAAAGAAAGCGACCCTGAGCATAAACAAAAGATAATTTACAGCCTTACTTTAAAGGGAATTGACATTTTGCCGGTTATTATTGCAATGGGTTCGTGGAGCTTAAAATATCAACCAGTAGACCCGGAAAAAGGGAAGCATGCACAACAATTAGCCGAAGGAGGTTTTGAGTTACAGGAAGCAATAAAGATGGGCCTGGCGGAAAAGCATCTTAAATAAAAATTTGCGAAACTTTATATTGTTTCTAATATTGATGGATGACCGAAACTGAACCGCAAAATAGCTTGGCTATAACCGCAATTACTATTGAAAATGTTAAGGAAATTAGCTATCCGGATGTAAAATCCATTGTCATACTGTTTTTTGTTTTCATTTTATACTCCGTTATTGTAGCAATACCTGGCGTTATTTTAATGATGAGCTTTGATGTGATAATACATAATTCGCTCTTACTAAAATCATTATTTAATTTATTGGTATACTTAGCAACACTTTTAATTACGATTAAATATACAATAAAGAAAAGCAAGGAAAAACAAGGTTATTACCAGACTGTCAGTTTTAGAAAAATACAACTTTGGCTGATCCCCACAATTATTGTTAGTACGTTGGCTTTGTTTGTACTATTAGAGCAAAGCGCTTCCTGGATACCGATGCCAGATTCGATTAAGAAATTTTTTGAGGGTGCATTTAGAAAAGATATATTTTCCATTATTACTATCGTTATTGCCGCTCCAATTTTGGAAGAAATATTATGCCGGGGAATTATTCTGAGGGGCTTGTTAAAAAACTATCCGCCCTATAAGGCGATATTAATTTCGGCATTATTTTTTGGTTTGATACACCTTGATCCATGGCAAGCTATACCGGCGTTTTTTGGCGGCTTATTTTTAGGGTGGATTTATTATAAAACGCAGTCGGTCATCCCGGGGATGATCATCCACGCTACAATAAATAGTACGGCTACTGTATTTTTGTTTTTACCGGGCTCCAGGCAGGATTTACTAAGCCTTTGGGGTTTGCATTACTACCTGGCTGCCTGCTTTATTTGTGTTGTAATCTTCACAGGGGCATGCATTATCATCCATAAAAAAGTTGTGGTTGTTCAGAAAACTGGTGATTAACGTTACCCGGTATCTCCGCCTTATGGGATACATAAAGAAAGACTTGTGACTTGCGACTATTGACTTAACCCTACGCCACCGCCATCTTCTCTTCCCCATTTAGGTTCCGCATAAATTTTTTGCGGTAGTTAAGAGGACTCAGGTGCATTTTTGATTTAAACATTTTGTAGAAATGTGAAACATCGCCAAAACCGCTTTCAAAGGATATCTCGGATATCGGTTTATCGGTTTGTACCAGCTGTTGTATGGCATAATTGAGGCGGTATTCAATAATGGTTTCCATAAAGGTTTTGCGGGTAATTTTTTTAAAGTACTTGCAAAACGCATTGGTGGTCATATTGGCAATACCGGCGGCCTCATTAAGGGAAACCTGTTCCCTGAAATTTTCGACCAGGTAAGCCAGCACAGGGTTTATGCGTTCCTGCTCGGCTATGGTGCGCTCACCAACAGCCATGTTTTGATCAAGCAAAACGTATTCATTTGATGTTGCCAACCGTTGTAATGCCTCCAGCAACCCCACCATCAGCTTAAAATTATTCGTCTCTTTGCTTAATGCCAATAAGCTATGGTTAACCGCAGTTTGTGTGCCCGAATTAAAGCTGACACCACAACCGCTTCGTTGAAACAGCTTTTTAATATGCTGTAATTCATTTTTATTAAAAAAATCATCACCCAAAAAGGCCCCGTCAAACTGTATTACAATGGCGCTGCCGCCCGCCTGTGCTTCTTTTCCTTGTTCCAGTTTCCAGCAATGAGGCAGGTTTGGGCCAAGCAATACAAGGTCGCCTGGCGCAAAATCTTCCATGTGGCTGCCAACATAGCGTTTGCCGCTGCCCTGCAAAATACAAGTAAGCTCATATTCGGGATGGAAATGGTAAGGCACATCAAAAGCAGACTTGTCGAATTTCCTGAATAGAAATGATTGTCCGTTTACGGGGGTAAGTACCTCAAACGATGCTTTGATCATGGTATATGTTAATTGAAAAAAAATATTTCTATAAAAATACGGATAAAATAATCCATAATTAAACCATTTTTCTTCTTTTTTTTCGTACCTTCCAAATCCTATTTTTGATAAAAACTAAACGATTATGAGCATAAAGGTGTCAGCGCTGCCAGAGTTGGACGATTTTAAGAAATTACCTTTAGATAATATCCGCGAATTCCAGGAAAAAGGCCACACTTTGGTGAAGCAAGTGCTCACAGAAGAAGAAATTGCAGCTTACCGGCCTGTTATAGTTAGCGCAGCTGATCGTTATAATACTGAAAAACGGAAATTGCAGGATAGGGACACTTACGGCAAGGCTTTTTTACAGATCATGAACCTGTGGCAAAACGATGCTGACGCCCGCAAATTTGTAGTGGCAAAACGCATGGCTAAAATTGCTGCCGACTTAATGGGTGTTGAAAATGTACGGTTGTATCATGACCAGGCTTTGTTTAAAGAACCAGGCGGCGGCCCGACTCCATGGCACCAGGACCAGTACTACTGGCCTATAGATACCAATAATACCATAACCATGTGGATGCCACTGGTTGATATTGATGTAGATATGGGGATGCTTACTTTTGCTTCGGGATCATATAAAGAAGGTTCGGTATTTAATTTTGAGATATCGGATGAATCAGAAAGTGCATTTGACGACTATGTAAAGGATCACAAGTTTGAGATAAGCCGCGCAAAAACTATGAAAGCAGGCGATGCTACCTGGCACCGCGGTTTTACAATGCACCATGCCAATGGCAATAATTCAAATACCCGGCGCGAAGTAATGACCATTATTTATATAGCTGATGGCGCCCGCGTTACACCTTATAAAAACGAATGGCAAAAAAATGATCATATGAAATGGCTGATGGGCAAGCCTATTGGTGAAGTGATAGATTCGGAGATGAACCCGTTATTGTTGTGAGTGGTTAATTCAGTTGATTAGGTGAGTGGTTTTGTTTTTTAACTTAGTCAACTGCTCACCTAATCAACCACTCACTTAATCAACCAATTCCCTCAAAATATCCCCCTATTCGCTCCGCCGTCAACCTGTATGGTAATGCCGGTAATATAAGCGGCCTGTTCTGATGCCAGGAAGGTAACAAGCGCAGCCAGTTCTTCGGGTTTACCGATGCGGCCAAGCGGAATGTTTTTAGCCCTTTCTTTCAATGCTTCTTCCGGGTCCGTGTCTTTGGGTAAGGTTTGTTTTAGCCTGTCGGTGAGGATCATGCCTGGCGCTACATTATTTACGGTTATATTATATTGCCCAAATTCGTCAGCCATTAATTTAGCCATGCCTACAACCCCCATCCGCATACTGGTGGAAAGCACCGAATTACCCAATACCGATTTTACCGACCCACTGATAATATTGATAATGCGCCCGCTGCCGGTTTTTTGCATATGCGGCAATACCAGCCTGCTGGTACGGGCGAAACTAAGCAAGGTAAGCTCAAAAGCTTTTAGCCATGCTTCATCATCAAAATTCTCGAATTTATTAAAGGGCGGCCCGCCGCCGTTGTTGAGCAAAATATCTATCCTGCCAAAGGTTTCAACAGTTTTTTGTATGAGTGCTTTAATTTGATCGCCATTTGATACATCAACAGGTATGGCAATAACTTCGTTTCCGGTGAGTTGCTGTATTTCTTTTTTGGTTTTATTCAGCTCAGTTTCATCGCGCGAACCAATAATAACTTTTGCGCCTTCGGCAGATAAGGCGGTTGCTATTGCCTTGCCTAAGCCTTTGCTGGCGGCCAATACAATGGCTACTTTGTTTGTGAGTTTTAAATCCATGGTAGGTTAGTTTATTAAGTTGATTGGGTTGGATTGAGTTGATTAAGTTTATTATATACTAAGTTGAAACAGCCTATTTAATTTAATTAACCTAATCAACTCAGTCGAACTTAATCAACCAAAACCTTCTTCGCTTTCCTCTTTTCTACACTCAATAAAAACGCAGGCAATAACGTAAGATTACTGACCATTGCCACCAATAAGGTTACTGACAGCAAAATGCCCAATGCGCTTACGCTGCCAAACGTAGAGAACGAGAATATGCCGAAGCCGAAAAATAGTACAATGGCTATATAGATCATACTGATACCTGTTTCGCGGATGGTATCCGAAACAATTTTTGAGATGCTTTTTTTGGTGCTTTTTAATTCCTGCCGGTAGCGGGTAATGAAGTAAATTGTTTGGTCGGACGAGATACCCATCGCAATACTAAAAATAAGTATGGTTGATGGTTTTAGCGGGATGCCAAAAAAGCCCATAATGCCTGCGGTTATTACCAGCGGAATAAGGTTGGGCAACAGAGATATGGCGATCATCTTTATCCCCCTGAATAATATCCACATTACCCCTGCAATCAATAAAATTGCCAGGGCCAGGCTTTGGTACAGGTTCTTCACCATGTAGTTGGCGCCCTTTATAAATATTATGCTCGAACCGGTTAGCTCAACATGATATTTTTCAGGATTGAATATCGAGTCGATCCGGGGCTGCAAATTTGCTATCACTTTATTCATACGGGCCGAGCCAACATCTATCATCTCGAAACTTGCCCTTGTAAATTGCTTATTGCTATCTACATAACTTTTAAGTACACTGGCATTTTTACCGGAGTTACCCGCATAACTTAAAACAAAAGCCTGCTCAAAGCCTTCGGGCAAACGGTAAAAACTGCTGTTGCCACCATAAAATGCCTGGGTCGAAAATTTTAAAGCTTGTATCAATGATACCGAACGACTAAATTCAGGATAGGATGAGATAACGTTTTCCATTTTTTCAACCTTGCGGATAAAAACCTGGTTCATCACCCCATTTTTTCGTTTGGTATCAATGCTGACTTCAAGCGGCAATACACCTTTAAAATTATTCTCAAAAAATTGAAGGTCGCTTAGCGTGTTGCTGGTTTTGGGCAGGTCATCAACCACAAAACTATTTACATTGATTTTTAACATCCCGTAAAAGCAAATAAGTATCATTATTACAGTAATGGTGTAAATTGCTTTGCGGTGGTTATGTACCAGGGTATCGAGCTTTATTAATACTGTTTGCATTAATTTTCTATCCTTAATGCCGGTTAGTTTAGGTTTTGGGTTGGGCAGGTAGCTAAAAATAATAGGTATAAGCACCAAACTAAGCGCAAAAGTTACCATAATACTCAAAGAAGCTACCAGTCCAAATTGAGATAGCAGTTCGCTATTGGTAAAACATAATACGGCAAAGCCGATGGCTGTAGTAACATTCGCTATAAACGTGGTTATCCCAACCTTTTCGATAACCGTATTTAAGGCCTGCATTTTATTGCCCGTTATAGCAAATTCATGGTAGTATTTATTTAAAATAAAAATGCAATTGGGTACACCTATAATTACCATGAGCGCCGATATGATGCCCGTAAGTATGGTGATTTCGTAATGCATCAGCACCAAAATACCAAGCCCCCATGTTACACCAAGCAGCACCACTATTATCGGGAAAACAACCGGGTAGCCCGAGCGGAAAACAAGCAGTAATATCACAGTTGTGATGAGTAATGAAAGTCCCAGGAAAAGCGAAAACTCGCGTTTCATTAAATCGCCGGCAACGGTACGGATAAGCGGCAGGCCTGAATAATGTATCGCGATACTATGTTTTTGCTCAAATTGTTTTCCATCATTTAATATGGTATTTATAATTGGAACACGTTTTGAGGTATTTATAATTTTATCATCAAAGGTGATGGCCATTAGCGTAGACTGACCGTCTTCACTCATAATAAGGCCTTTATAAAATGGCAGTGATGCGATTACTTTTTTAAAGCTATCAACATCCTGTTGGGTACTTAAAGTATGATCAATCAGCGGCTTCAATGCAAAACGGTGCCGGGTGGTGTCCTTTTCAAGGTTATAAATGTTGGCAACCGAAATAACAGCCTTAACACCTTGAATTTGCTGCAGGCTTTTGCCTATCTGGTACCAGTCGTTAAGTACATCCTTATCAAATATATGGGGGGATTTAAAGCCGATAACCATTGTACTTGCATCCTGGCCAAAAGTTTTTTTGAACTGCATATACCGGATGTAGGCCGAATCCGTTACCGGCAATACTTTGCCGCCATTGAAAGTTATGCGCACTTTGCTGGCCTGATAACCCATAAAAGCACTTGATAGGGCCACTAAAGCCAGTATAAGCAGGCGGTTTTTTAATATGAGATCAGCAAGCTTTTTCCAGAACATTATTTATTTACGGATTATTTCGATTGGCTAAACTACGAAAATAGATTTATGATGGGATTTACGAAAATGATATTGTATAATGTTTTTCAAATTACGCGTTTCCGCACACGGGTATTGTGGCTACTAACCCGTTTTAAAGTAAAAATCAGGTTACAAAATCACAAAATCATTAGCATAACACGCCGTATTATCATTTTTTGGTCAGTTTTTATTTCAATGTGCAAATTTTTGCCATCCCTATAAAACTTAACGCCCATTTTATACGTTATTGTACTGTATAAATGCATTCTCGCATTTATAATTGTGATAAGGTTTAGGTTGAAAGCCCCCAAGCAGCGAGTGCAAGGGGGCTTTTATTTTAAATGGAAAAAGAGCCAGAAATCAAGAGCCAAGAGTCAAGACAGAATGCTATTTTGAGACCCGGCTTTTGATTCTTTTTGGCCCCTCTTTTCTTGGTTTTTGATTCTCTAAAACTTGCTTATTTCATGCTTTTGCTATTGGCACGATTAAAATAAATTTTTCTTAGGGACAACTATTGAATTTAGCTAATTTCATTTACTCATCGTAATCAATAATTACTTTTATTTTGTCATGTTCAAAGTATTTCGTATATATGCCATACAATTTAACCTATGCTTTATTCCCTAAACCTAATCAGTCGTCAATTTAATATGAAAGTTCTATTTTTTTTTTCTATTTGGTTTTATAATAGGTACATCCGTTTGTGCCCAGTCAGTAACAACGGTACACATGGATCCCGATGCTGCCCTGGGCGGAACGACTTCGCAAATATTTGATAGCGTAAAGTTTATTCCCCTGGAAACTACCAATGAAAGTTTATTTGGAGAAATTAATCAATTAGAGATTACTGACAAATATTTTATCATTACGGATTTTGACACGTGGTGTGTATTGATATTTGATAAGAACGGGAAATTCCATGCAAAAATTAAAAAACGTTCTGAAAATGAATATTTTGATTCGATCACTATCGATAGACAGGCAAACGAGATAATCATGCCAGCTGGTAATGATAAGATTTTGATTTATGATTTTGACGGTAAATTTATAATTGAACGGAAGCGTCCTTTGGACGCAGCAAGGCTATTTTATTTTACCACGCAATCCATCGCTTATCATATCAACAGGCCGCTAAAATGGGATAAGAAGGATAATAGGAAGTATGACCTTGTATATTCCGATGGGTTTAACCATGTCACAAAAGAACTGTTGCCCTATAATTCCAAATACCAACAGTATGAATATAATCTGCCGAATACAGTATTCAGCGATAATAACGATGGTACCTGCTTTTTTACTTTCCCTTATGATTATACCGCCATACAATTAAATGATACAGGGATCATTCATCGATATAAATTTATATTCCCGCAAAAATATTCATTGCCCCCCGGCTTCGCATCGGATAGCAGTTTCGCCGGGAAAAGAAAAAATTATGTGTTTTCTTCACAGGAGAATACAGGCAAATACACAACACTAACACCTTTTTTTCAAAATAAATGATTATTTGATCTTTCATTTACAGGAAATAGGATTAGTTGATGGTGATAATGACAACCTGTTCTATAATTTAAAAACCGCCAGTACCTACGTGTTTAACAGGGTAACTGGCGATGCTGCTTCTTTTTATATCCCGGTGCTCGACTCCCACTTTGACGAGAGCTTATTGGGCGTCTACAATAGCCACATCTATACTAGAATATCAGCTGTGATGTTATTTAATATAAAAACATCCTCTAATAAAACAACCACGTACAGCCCGGAACTTAAGGCCTTGTTCGCAACAGGAACGCCAAAAGATAACCCGGTGATTATCGAATGTCAACTAAAAGGTAGCCTTTAAAATTAAATGAACCTATGTCTTAAGGTTTTACTACTGTCACTATTTGCTGTGATAACCGGCAAAGCTGCTTATGCCCAACAAAAAGACCCGACCTGGACGGGCATAGCAAATGGCGTAGTCCGCGACTCGGTACATAACCATGTATTGCCTTTTGCTACGTTAGCAGTATACAAACTTGCCGACTCATCGCTTGTCAGCTATCAGTTATCAAATAACTTTGGTGAGTTTCATTTCAGGGACTTGCCTTTTGAAATCCCCTTAAAAATTGTGGTTACTTATGTTGGTTATCAGGGACTTGTGCAAAAGTTCATTATCAATAAAAAAACAGGTGGAAAATTTGATTTAAAGAACCTTAACCTTCAATTGCTTGGCAACGAACTGGCTGAAGTAAAAGTTACTGCGATAGCGCCTGTGCGCATGCATGGTGATACACTTGAATTTAATGCGGCTGCTTTTGATATGGACAAGAATTCGGCGGGCGAAGATTTGCTTCGCAAACTGCCGGGAGTAGTAGTTTGGGGGGACGGCACCATAACTGTAAACGGGCGCGAGATCAGTAGTTTGCTGGTTAACGGAAAACCCTTTTTTGGAGGCAATGCCAAGGTAGCAACTCAAAACATACCCAAGGACGCCATCGACAAAGTGCAAGTGTACCGCAAGGTTATTGACCCTACAAACCTTCTGGATTCAACCACCGAAATCAATCTTAAATTAAAAAAGGATAAAGGATTTAACTATTTCGGAAAGATAGGTGCAGGTTATGGTACTGATAACCGCTTTGAAGCAGATGCCGACATGAATTTTTTTTCGCCATTGACGCAATTTGGCGTTGCTGTTGCGGCTAACGATATCAATAAAACCGCAAAGGATATCACCGCGCTGATGGATAATAGCAGTTATAAGGGAGTGGGCACCAGTATAGACTATCAGCCCGACTTTACCGTTCAGGGAACCAACCGCACGACAATTGGAGGGCTCATCTTTCAGCACGATTTTACGCTGGAGCCAGATAAATTTCAAACCAACAGGCTTACAGCAAATTATTTCGCCAGCAATATTGATACAACTATCAACTCCAACACCAAAACGATAACTGCGTTGGGTAACAATACCAGTCAAAACCTAAACGCGATCAACGATCATAAATCGTCCGACTTGTCGCAAAACCTGACGTTAGCTTACAACAGGCATATCGGCAATTATACCTACATAATCGTCGCTGCGTTCAATACAGATCATAATACGACGATGGCGATTCAAAAAGACAGTTCAGCAAGCTCAACTTTAGGGCGGCAGAGCAACAATATCATCAATGATTTGATACACGTAAACTCGGAAAGGCTGGCGCTGAGTGCTTCAATGTCGCATCAGAAGCCGGCCGGCAGTAAAGACTGGGCGCCAGGCAACTGGAACTTGGATTATGCCTTCAAAATGGGTTCTATTAAAAGCGATACCAATAAAATTGCTGATTTTGTGGCCTTAATTAACCCAACGCTAAGTAGTTACTATAACAGGATGTATAATGCCAATGAAACCCGTTTCAGTCAGCGCCTAGATGCCCGGCTTAATGATTTTTCTAATTTGTTCTTCGATTATCGCAGTTCTGTTACCATTGGGCTTGAAAACGATATCCGGATCAATTACCAGGATTTTCACAATAACGTAAGCGATATGGACACGGCAATAAACAGTTATGTGCCCAATCAAGCCCTCTCTGTCAACCGGAACTACACTGTGATAGATGACCGGCCTGGCATAAATGTCAGCAAAAAGTTTTTCAAACACTTAAGCGGCCGGTTTCAAAAGGACGCCACTCTTAGTGCCAGTATACAGGCACAGGTGTATGATCAAAAAAGCATTTCTGATCATGCCGACCAGAATTTCAACCAGAACTATCAGAAATTTATTCCAAAGGCAAGTTTTACTTACAGCAACTCCCAATACGGTTATTTTTCAAACCAATGGTCGGTTGGTTTTGTCTCGTCCTATAATTACCCTATCATGGAGCAGTTATATCCTATAGTCGACCTTTCATACGCTTATAATATCGAAACGGGCAATCCCTATCTGAAACCAAGCCATAAAAACGAATTGTCGTTATCCTTTCAGCACACGGGCTTAAGGCCAAAAAAAACTTTTGATTACTCCTTAAACGCTGCTGCCGGGACAATAAACGATGGTTTTGCCTACAGCAATACTACCGATTCAAGCGGCAGGTCGACTTATTCCTTTGTCAACCTGAACGGTTTTAGGTATGCAAACCTTTCGGGAAGTGTGAAAAAAGCATATAAATTCGGTAATAACCAGCTACAGTTTCAATTTGCTGCCGACCTCAACTTTTCGAAGGCTCCGGGCTACACTCAAAATTTCACTGACGAAAGCCCGATACTTAATTATTCAGACAATTTGGCCAGCAACACCAGCCTTATTTTGTATTACTCGTATTTAAATTTCCTGGCGGTAAACCTTACGGAAGGGCTTAATGCCTACAGCTCAAAACAAACAGGGCTAAATAACACCGATTTTGAAAGCACCCTGCAAAGCACGCAGTTGAGCGCCAGTGTAAACTGCACTAAAAGATTGACATTAAGCAGTAATATAACGCAAAATAATAACACGTCTACCGGCTCTGGAACAATCCACTTTACTATCTGGAATGCCAGCGCGGCTTACCGGTTTATGAAAGGGAATAATCTCGAATTAAAATTTTCAGCACTTGACCTGTTGCATCAAAACACAGGCATCA
>JABDCF010000051.1 GCA_013288235.1 Bacteroidota bacterium
AACAAAAAGATACTTGAAAGTACCTATTTGGGCTTATTGAAAAAAACCGATAAAATGAGCGATGTGTTGCAAATAGAAAGCAAGCTAACAGATATACGCACGGCTATTGATTCAACGCAGGGAGAATTAAATTATTTAAGCAAGCAGGTGGCTTATAGTTCGCTCGTTATAACTTTTTATACTAAACAAATTCAGCAGGATAACGGCAATGGTATTGGTTATAAGTTTAAATCTGCAATTGTTGCCGGATGGGGCCTATTACAGGATTTATTCTTTGGGATCATTTCCTTATGGCCGGTTATATTGCTGATAGTACTCCTGTATATCTTAGTAAAAAGATGGAGAAAGAAAAGAAGGTTAAAAATAAAGCAGTGATCATTACAACTTTACTAATCTATCCCCATCCAAAATAGGAATAGCTGTCGTTAGATCCACTTGTAAACAAAATTCAATATCCTTTTCAATACCCAGCTTTTTAAGGCGTTCGCCATGGGATGTTTTTTTGAGGTATTGGTTGATATCGTTTTTGCCAATTTGATACAGGTCGTTTGCAGCGATGGCGGCATCGTCTAATTTAAAGTCAGAGGCCTTTAGCTGTTCAACTACGGCACCGGCAAACAGGGTATCTTCGAGGTTGAAGTTATTTTTCCAGCCGGCACAAACCAGCAAGATGTTTTCATTCTGCGTTTTAAGCCAGTTGCACAAAGTTGTAAGGTTTAAAAATGAACCGATAACTATTTTTTTTGCCTCGCGGGATAAGTGAAGCGCGTGGGTGCCATTGGTGGTAGTTAGCACCACAGTTTTGCCTGCCACTTTATTTTTAGTGTATGAGAATGGCGAATTGCCGAAATCAAAACCATCAACTACTTTACCGTCACGTTCGGCAGCTAATAAATAATCAAGGCCTTTTTCGCGGTAAGCGGCACATTCTTCAACTTCTGAAACAGGGATGATCGCAACGGCGCCATTTTCTATGCCATAGCAAATAGAAGACGTAGCCCTGAAAATATCGATAATTACTACAATATAATCCTCAACCGCAAAAAGCGGAATAAGCGCAGGCGAAAGGCAAACTGCTAAATTATTGGTCATTATGTCATTGGGTCATTAGGTCACGTCACTGGCCATTAGTCATTGTTGAACATTTCAATGACTAATGACAAAATGACTAATGACTCATTTTGTGAACGGTGGTTTTACAACCTTTGCTTTAATTTTGCTGTCCCTTATGTTGATGAATATCTCAGTCCCTTCTTTGGCGAATTCTGTTTTAACATAGCCCATGCCGATTGCTTTTTGTAGGGATGGCGACTGTGTTCCTGAGGTTACCTTACCAATATTATTACCATCGGCATCAACAATTTCATAATCGTGGCGGGGTATACCGCGATCTATCATTTCAAAACCAACAAGTTTGCGTTTTATGCCTTCTTGTTTTTGCTGTTGCAAGGCTGCCGAGTTGGTAAATTCTTTGCTGAACTTTGTTACCCAGCCTAAACCTGCTTCCAGGGGCGAGGTTGTGTCGTCAATATCATTCCCGTAAAGGCAAAAACCCATTTCCAGGCGTAAAGTATCACGTGCGCCTAAGCCGATAGGTTTTATTCCGAAAGGTCCACCTGCTTTAAAAATAGCCTCCCAGATGTGTTCGGCATTGGCATTTTCAAAATATATTTCAAAACCGCCTGCGCCGGTATAGCCAGTGGCAGATACCACCACATTGTCAATACCAGCAAATTTCCCCTTTTTGAAGGTGTAATATTCC
This sequence comes from Bacteroidota bacterium, assembly GCA_013288235.1. Classification (GTDB taxonomy): domain Bacteria; phylum Bacteroidota; class Bacteroidia; order Sphingobacteriales; family Sphingobacteriaceae; genus Mucilaginibacter. The sequence goes on from JABDCF010000051.1 coordinate 1,763, forward strand.
ATCGAAGCCAGGTCGATATCTGTTAAGCTTTGCAATGCCTCAGCGGCTTTTGGGCCTTGTATAGCAAGCAACGATGTGCGGTCGGATATGTCTTTCATATCAACGCTGAAAGTATTAAAGCCGGAGATCCAGTTCCAGTCCTTTTCAATGTTGGATGCGTTAACCACCAGCATATAGGTTTTTTCGTCAAGGCGGTAAACTAAAAGGTCATCTACAATGCCGCCGTCTTTATTAGGCAGGCATGAGTATTGTACTTTCCCATCATATAGTTTAGCAGCATCGTTGCTGGTAACGCGTTGTATCAGGTCGAGTGCATGTTCGCCTTTTAAAATGAACTCGCCCATGTGGCTTACATCGAATACTCCAACGCCATTGCGCACAGTTTCATGTTCGGCGTTGATGCCTGCATATTGCACGGGCATGTTATAACCTGCAAACGGCACCATTTTGGCGCCTGCTTTTATATGGATATCGGTTAAAGCGGTATTTTTCATCGGTGCAAAAATAGTAATGATTTTAGATTTACGAATTACGATTTACGAATTGAGGAATTTGGGAGGTTTAAATTGGGAAAGTGTGTTTTAACCGATCAGCAATAAATCGTAAATCTGAAATCGTAATTCATAAATCAAATAAATTTTTCATAAAAACTTACCAGTTTTACAGTTACTTTGTTTACATCGTGTTGTTCTTCAATAAGCCTCCGGGCGTTAAGGCCAATGGTTTTGCAAAACTCTTCGTCGGTTATGCAAAGTTTTATCGCTTCATAAAACTCATCCTGGCTATTGGCGATAAGTATGTTCGTTCCGTTATCGTAGTTAATGCCTTCGGCGCCCAACGAGGTTGATATAATGCATTTCTGCATGGCCATGCCCTCCACAATTTTCACCCGCATGCCACCGCTCGATAATAGCGGTACAATCATGATGGATTTGCTGTTTAAAAACTCAAGCGCGTCGTCAACTTCGCCCTGGATAAATATTTTGCCCATTACCTCATAATCATCAAAGCGTTCGGGGATGTCGTTACCAGCCACATAAAACCGGACGCGCAGGTCACCATCGGTAAGTTCTTTGTGAAAATTTTCAAGGAACCATTCAATGCCTTCGCGGTTAGGCAGCCAATCGAGCGAGCCTAAAAAAAACAGGCTCGGAAATTCGGTTTTGCTGAAATCGGGTTTGTAATGATCGAGGTTTATACCAACCGGTAATATTTCAATGGGTATTTTGGTGCCGTACTCAAGCAGGGTACTTTTGTCCTGTTCGGTAAAAACGGCAATGCCATCAAAGTTATTTAGTTGCTGTAACTCATAATTTTTTATCCGCTTGGCGTGCATTTTCAGGTACGACTTTTTAAACGGGTCGCTTTTTTGCTGCGACAACATTTCCCATATCTGGTTTTCAATGTTATGTGCCCGGTAAATAAGCTTTGCCTTCGTGTTTTTGCGTACTGCCGACAGATACAGTGATACTAAAAGCCCCTCAAACTGGATGATATCATAGGGCGTTTTTTTTAGTTCGGCTATTAACTGCCTTTCAAAGGCTGGATCGTAATACCTGTCAATATTGAAGGAGGTTTTGCTTAATAAATTTACAGCAACCTCAAATACCGAAACATTAATATCAATATCATAAGCCCGGTAATTTATTTTGGCGAGTAGTGCATCGTCATCCTCAGTGTTTTCGTGGTGGTGATTTTTTTTTGCATTTAGCGCCACCAGCGAAACCTCATGACCCAGGTTTACCAACCCCCTTATAGTATTGCATACCACTATGGGATATCCGCCATTTTGCGGAAATGGGACGCGATGGGTTAAAATGAGTATCTTCAATGGCCGGCTGGTTTTTAACAAAAATAGTAATTTGAGGCAACCGACAAAGGTTAGGACAAATGATTATGCTAATTCTTTTAAATAATTACATAAAATAAGCAAAGCAAAATTCTAAATCTTAAAAAAGTTCCAACTGCGGGTCGGTAACTCTGAATGTGAGCCGATGGTAAGGCGTATAGCCAATTTTTAAAATGGTTTCCCTGTGTTTTATGGTAGGATACCCTTTGTTTTTATGCCAGTCGTATTCAGGATGTTCGGCGGCTATTTGTTTCATATAGTCGTCCCGATAGGTTTTTGCAAGTATGGATGCGGCGGCGATGCTGAGGTATTTTGCATCGCCTTCAACAATACATTTATGAGCAGTGGCTTTATATTTATTGAACCTATTGCCATCAATGATCAGGAATTGAGGAACAAGCGTAAGTTGCTCAATTGCCCGGTGCATAGCCAGGAAGGATGCATTAAGGATATTCACCTGGTCGATCTCTAAATTATCAACAGATGCAACAGCCCACGCAACGGCTTTTTGCTCGATTTCGATGCGTAATTGATACCGTATTTCTTCGTTTAATTGTTTGGAATCATTTAGAAGCGCATGTTCAAAGTCATCAGGCAAAATTACCGCAGCGGCAAATACCGGTCCGGCAAGGCAGCCACGTCCGGCTTCATCGCATCCGGCTTCTATAAATTCATGCTGGTATCTGCCTAATAACATTATTTTTGTTGTAAAGTTGGAATGTTGTAAAGTTGTAATGTTACCTATTCCGATTATTCCTGTCTTTTAATCTATTACAAATATCAATTTCTATTGTAATATTTATTAATTTCTATATCAACTCCAACATTATAACCTTTTTAATATTACACCTTTTTCTTCTTTTTTTCAGCTTCAAATTTCTTGAGATAACCTATAAAGTTTTTGGTTTTACTCGAAAATTCAATGCTTCTCGAATAAAGATCGCTGCAAATAGTATCTTCAATTTTGTCGGCTTTGTTTAAAATAGTTAGTTTATTTCTGAACTCTCCTGATGAGCCTTTAGAATAATTTAGAAACCTAATAAAGTTTGGATTATTGTTGTATTCAAAGCCCTCGGCTATATTATCTGACATAGAACAAGCTGCACGTCTTATCTGATCTTCCATTCCCCAATCAGATTTCAAAGGCTCTTTGTCACACAATAAATAAATATCAACCGCAACGGAAACTGCTATTTTCCAGATCTCTAAATCTTCAAATTTCTCAATTTTGCTCATGCGTTTGTTTTAAAGTTGAAATGTTATTTTCTTTAAACTTAGAAAATAATCTCCCGATTTTTCTATTAAGCTATGCAACTTTACAACCTTTCAACATTACAACTTTCCAACAACTCCTAAAATATTTTTAAGGTTAATAGCGTAACATCATCAATTGGCTTGCCTTTTATCACCAGGTTTATATGATCCATTAGCAGCTGGTTAAAATTATCGGCAGAGAGGTTTCCATTTTCTTTAATAAAATCTATCAGGCTTTCTTCGCCCCAGTTTTTATTATTATGCTCGTGGTCCATCAGGCCATCAGTGTAGTTTACAATTAAGCTGCCTGGTTCCATATCAATCTCGCCCTGGTTAATAAACGGCAATTCATCAAAAACACCAATCATGGTGGTGCCAAGCTTAAGGGTTATAGCCTCTCCCTGCGAATATAGCACAGTGGCGTTATGGCCTGCGTTGATATAATTAAGCTTACGTGTATGCTGGTTATATTTTGCCAGGAATAGTGTAATAAACCGCTCACCTTTGGTATTATTGATCACAATTTTATTCAGGCGGTCGATAATATTGGTGAGGTCATCCTCTACCGCTGACCATGCGTGCAAACTGGCCTGGAAATTTGCCATCAACAGCGCCGCTGAGATTCCTTTACCCGATACATCGGCAATACACCATAAAAATTCGTGGTCATTAAGCCTGATAAAATCAAAGTAGTCGCCGCCTATGTTTTGATGGGGGATATACCTGGCGCTTACTTCAACGCTATTATCTTTATACACCTTCAACGGTATGAGCATGTTTTGCACCTCAACGGCCAGTTCCATTTCGCGTTGAAAACGCTCGGATTGCAGCCTTTCGCGGAAAAGCTTTTTGTTCTCAAGTGCAACCACAATAACGTTTATTACCGTTTGGATAAAGTTAAGGTCGTTATTCAGCAATTCGCCCGAAGTATTAAAATCGCCGATAAGGGCAAAGGCCAAAGCTTTCTTTTTATGGTAAATGGGAATAAAGTAATCGTACTTTTTTAGCAGGGAGTCTTCATGGTCTGCCAATGGCGTGGGCCATTTCATTTTGTTTAATTTAAGGCATGCCTTGTGCAGCATACCAACAGGTTCAATATCGCCGCCATACTTTGAGAGTAAAACATAGGCGCCGCCCTTCTCAATTAAAAACCTGAGCTTACCAACTTGTAGGTAACTTTTCAAAATTACCTGAAGCATCTGTATTAGTACGGGGGTACCGGTATCCTTATTTATTGCCTGTGTTACTTCAAGTAATGCATTTAGCTCCGTTTGCCGTTTAAGCAACAGTCGTATTAATTCGTCTTCGGGCGAGATTTCGTCAATATTTTGCATCATTAATCACAAAGGGCAGCCTAAAATAAATATATTTTTTTTTAAAAGCGGGTACTTTGTGATTTTATATCAAATGCATCCCGTAACCCTATAGTAACCAGGTTAAAAGCATATACCAAAAGCATAATGGCCAAGCCCGGCATAATAGCAAGATACGCAGAATCCATCACAATGTACCCATAATGTTCTTTTATCATACTGCCCCATGTTGGCATTGGCGGTTGCGCCCCAAAGCCCAGGAAGCTTAGCCCGGCCTCCAGCAATATAGCCGATGCAAAATTTGAGGAAGCGAGCACCAATATCGGCCCGATAATATTTGGCAAAATATGTTTGGTAATAATGCGTGTATTGTTAAAACCCAATGACCGTGCCGCCTCAACATATTCCACTTGTTTCAGGCTTAGCACCTGGCCCCGCACCAGCCTTGCAACTTCGACCCACATAGATAGCCCTACGGCAATAAATATTTGCCACAGACCTTTGCCCAAGGCAAAAGATATGGCAATAACTAACAGCAACGCGGGCAACGACCATAATATATTCATCAACCAGCTTAGCGCAGCGTCTATCCATCCGCCGAAATAACCAGCTACGGCCCCGATGGTAACCCCAAGCAGCATACTTATGATTACCGACATCAGCCCTACAGCCAAAGAAATACGGCTGCCTAATATCAGGCGGCTTAACATATCGCGGCCATAAATATCGGTACCTAACCAAAATGCCTTTTTAATAACATAATCGCTAATGATTTTGTCCCGAAAACGCTTAAATGTTTCTTCCCTCGCCAAAGAAGTCCGGCAGTTATTTTGCGAATAGCAAAATGTCACGTTACCATCCTTATAATTTGGTTTTTGCCCGGTAATTACTTCGAAAATATTATATACTTTCTTTTCGGGTTTATCCTCGCCCCCTATGTACTCGTCAACATAAATAGAATCCCTGTTAAAGCTATAGGCGGTTATTGGCACGTCCCGGTAAAAGGATGGCTGGCCAAAAAGCATTTTACTGAAAATATTTACCGTATCCACCGGCTCGGTTTTGCGCAGCCGCAAAAACATAAACTCGGAGCCCGGTTTTTTTATGCTGAGTTGAATCGTCATGTTATTGGCCATAGGGGTAGAATCGGGCATAATTAAATACCCAAGTATGGCTATTAGTATAGTAATGATGATAAATGCTAATGCTGTAACGGCAATTTTATTGCGTTTAAATAGTCTCCAGGTACGTTGCGCAGGGCTAAGATCAGTCAAGTATTCTTTTTGGCTAAAGATATGGAAAATTGGTGAGTGGTTGATTGGGTTTATTAGGTGAGCGGTCGATTTTTACTTAAATTATAGGATTGTGATATCGGTTAAGACAACCCTAACCTAGTCAACAACTCACCCAGTCAACTTAATCAACCAATTCATCTCACTTCCCGGCCCTTCCAGGTATAAGTACTTGTATTGCCGATAAAACCTATATAAATTAAATAGAAAATATGGACGGGGATGATGATAATAAGCAGGAAAATAAGCTTGCGGCGTTTAAAAAATGCGCTTACCGGCAGCAGGAAGCCCAGCTCGAACATGTATTTTAAAAGAAACTGTGCTGCAAAGAGCTTCAAAAAGTAAACATCATAAAAGCCTAACAATGCATTTACCAGCAGCGAAACATTGAACAGCCATATGCCTACCAGCAGCGCCACAACTCCTTTGTCCTTATACTTAACAGATTTTGAAGCCCAACGCCGCCTTTGTTGTAAAAACTCTTTAATGTTATGCTTGGCATGGGTAAATACCACGGCATCGTACCGTTTTAAAAAACTGATTTTCCCGGGAAAGCGTTCAGCTACCTTTTGCAGCAGCAGCTCATCGTCGCCTGATGCCAGGTCGTCAATGCCTTTAAACCCGCCAACTTCGTAAAATGTATCTTTGCGGTAAGCCAGGTTGGCGCCATTGCAGGTGGAGGCGTGTCCATTGCCTATAAATGCAGCGCCAAGGCCAATGAGGTAGCTAAACTCCAGCGTTTGCATCCGCTCAAATAACGACCGCTCCTCAAAAAATGCCACGGGGGATGATATCATTAAAGGTTGTTCTTTTTCGTAATAACCAACAATTGTCGATAGCCATTTTGTCCCCATACGGCAATCGGCATCGGTGGCTACCATCAGTTCGCCTATGGACAAGTTTATCGCTTCGGAGATGGCTTTTTTCTTGTATGAGTTTAAGGGTTTATCCTCATTCAACTGCAAAAGCTTTACACCCTGATTGGTATAGCTGCTTATAATTGCGGCGGTGTTGTCAGTTGAGTGATCATCTACTATTATTATTTCGGTGAGATGTTTAGGGTAATCCTGCGCTAAAATGTCATTGATGGTTAAATGTATCCTTTCCGCCTCGTTGCGGGCGGCTATCATCACGGTTATTTTTGTAGTGAAGCCAGCGCGTTTAATTTGGGGACGTTTTATAATATTCCAGCCCCTGATAAGGTAAGTTAAAACCAACAAGTATAAACCTGTGAGGGCAACGGACAGTGTACTAAGCAGTGCGATCAAAGAATTTTAATTTAAATACAAATACCGACCCTAAAATAGCAGGAATTATAAGATTAATAATATAAATAAGCGAAACAGCTACCCCAACGGCAACTGACTGATCGGTAACAAACTTAAAAAGGATGCCGGCAGTAAGGCCCCGCACGCCAATGTCAAGCACATCCAACGAAGGTATAGCCGATTGTATAAAGAAGAAAACAAACATCAGCAGTGTTATTTGCCAAATAGGTAATTGTGGTATAAGCAGGTGGATGATAAGGTAATATTGAAACGTAAAAACAAAAAACCGGGCCAAACAAAACCACATAATGTCTAAAAGTTCATTGGGCTTATATTTGCCCATGATATCAAAAAAACGATGGAATTTTTTGAGGAGCTTGATTTTGTTCAGCAATGATACCATCCATTTGATATGGAAATAAAAAACGAGCATCAACCCCATAAATCCTACTAACAACACCGAGATACCAAGTTTAAGCCAGTCGTTGAGATGAATAAATGAATACATGAACCATATAAATGCGGCCGCCCCAAGTACATTGGTAATAACATTTTGCCCAAATGAACCTACCGCCATGGCAAATACGCCATGTATACGCTTCCTGATGGGCAAAAACATAACACGGCCGCCGTATTCGCCGATGCGGTTTGGGGTAAATACGGCCCAGTTTAAACCACAAAAAACCGATTCGATGGCTTGCCAAATAGAGATGGGGGCCAATATCCTTGTTAAATGCTGCCATTTAAAAGCTTCGAGCACCCAGTTTACAATCATTAAAAGCACCACCAGCGACATGATAACAACTACCTTTGTATAGCTTATATGGGCTGCAAGGGCATAAAAATCATGAAGGTTTTTGCCGTTTTTTAGCAGCCGGTGGTAAATAAACCACGCAGCAAGCACTAAGATGCCAAGTTTAAGCAGATATGAAAGTAGTTTTTTTGTGCGGGCGATCAAAAGCGGAATTTTTGTGCAATGTTACGAAAAAGGTTCATGGCTCATAGTCCATAGTTCATGGTTAAAGTAGATTTGCCTTTTTTTACTATGAACTATGAACTATGGACCATAAGCTATGAACTCATTTCATTCTTGGTTTTAAAAATGCAATGGTGTTAGCATAAGCATCTTTTGTTGCGTCACTGTTATAAATAGGGTTACTTGGGTTGGCGAAACCGTGGTCGGCATCGTATTGGTGCAGGTATAATTTTTTTCCGGCCACTTTCATGCTCGAATCAAATTTTGCCACAACCTTTGGGTTTATCCATTGGTCTTTATTGGCAAAATTGCCTAATACTGCGCAGTGGAGGGTTTTAAGCCTGTTTATATCCTGCTCGGGCATGCCATAATACATTACGCACGCCACAGCTTGCTTACCTGCAAGTAAAGCAGTTTGCAAGCTCCAACCGCCGCCGAAACACCAGCCAATAGTGGCAATGTGCGCATTAGGACCAACATAAGCTATTGCGCCGTTAATGATGGCTTTTGCACGGTCATCCTTTACGCCCTGCATGTATTTGCCCGCATCTTCGCGGGTAGTGGCAACCTTGCCGTCGTAAAGGTCAAGGTCAATTACGTTTACATCGCCCAGGGCATTGTAAATTTTCTCCGACTCCATTTTAACAAAATCGTTCAGTCCCCACCATTCGTGCACAACCAGCAGGTAATTGTTTGTGGGGTTTTTGGCCATTAATACATAGGCGTCCGCATCCTTGCCATCGGCGGTTTTGTAGGTTATGGCTTTGCCTATACTGCTTTGAAAGTGAATTTTCAAAGGTAATTTGTGCGACATCCTGAAATCTTTATTAGAAGCCAGCATAGCAAATTGTTGTGTAGCCGATGGCTTGGCGCAGCAAGCCATTTTGCTTTGACTGAAAGCGAACGTGCCACCGAGCACGAGCATTGATAAGAGTAAGAACTTTTTCATGATATTATATTTTTTTGATGTGATTTTCAAATAATGTGCAATAGATGTTTCGAAAACCAATGTTAGGATATTTTTGTTTGAAAAATTGTCTGAACCGCTGATTTTATTTGATTATGGGATTTCGCTGACTTTAAAATTACTGATTAAAAAATTCTGAAATAAAAATTCATTTTTTAAACCATACATTTATCACATGGAACCCGAATTTATTACCTATCAAAAGTTTGACGACCCTGCTTTGGCAAATGAATTTACAGAGCAGTTGCAGCAGCATAACATTGAATATTACGTCGAAGAGGAATCGCCAACGTTCGATCCTTCATTTGCCTTAAACAATGCTCTGAAAGTATATGCCGTAAAAATAAAAAATGACGATTTTGAAATTGTAACCCAATTATTAAAGGAAGATGAAAGCGAAGATGTCACTGAAATAGGGAAAGATTATTACCTGTATAGTTTCACTGATGACGAATTGATGGAGGTTATAAATAAAGCCGATGAATGGAGCCCTTTTGATTTTGTACTCGCCCGGAAAATATTGGCAGATAGAGGTAAGGAAATAAGTGATGCCGCAATAAAAAAAATTAACGAAAAAAGAATTGACGAGCTGAAGGTGCCCGAAGCTCCACAAACCAGCTGGATAGTAATTGGTTATATCTGTGCATTTGCAGGTGGGGTATTGGGGATATTTATCGGGTACCATTTAATGACCTATAAAAAAACACTGCCAGATGGGGAACGGGTTTATGACTACCTGGAAAGCGACAGGATGCATGGCAAATGGATATTTTATATTGGTATTGTAGTTTTAGTGCTTGCCGTGGGTTATAAATTGGGTGAGATATTTACCAATAATTAAATGGTTGGGAAGAATAGGGACCCCATGAAAACTTTGTCAGCAGGATGATCAACTATTAGAAACACGCTGCTACCAACAATGTTTTCATTGCGCACTTGAGGCTATGCTGTTCCGTTTGCTGAACAACTGCTTTAAAAACACCGCTGCTTTTTTTTCATAAAAGCGATAACTCAATTCAGCAAAGCCAATTGCCATAATAGTGATAATAAAAGGCGATAGGAAGCTCCAGTCGCCAAGATATTTCCCGTATTTATTGATCAGCAAAACGCCAATGTCTTCATGGATAAGATAGATAGTGTACGATATCACCCCGATCCTTGTTAAAAAAGGGGATTCAAGGAATATCAAATATCTTTTCCGGTAGATCATTAAAAGAAAGAGGGCGAGCGTGAAAATACTACTAATTAACATCGTATAAAGTGAATTAGCAAAAAACAGCGAGATACAACGCCACAGGCAAAATATCACGATCAGCGAACATACGCCAATAAAAACCTGTTTATTAAACCTGAACCCCTTATATAAATGGTAAAAAAGAACGCCCGGCAGAAACCATCCCATAAAAAAAGTAATATTAAAAATTTCATCGCCGGTCCTCCATGCTCTAAAAAAAGCAATACCACCATGCAATTGCAGGTATTGAGCATGACTATTCAAAAAATAAATGGGAATATATTTTATAAAAATTATCACTATTCCCGCCACCAGCATATTGCGGAGGAAATGTTTTTTACTCAAAAAATACAGGGCGGATGAGATAATATAAAACTGAATTTCAGGCCATAACGACCAGTAGCTCCCATTCAACCAGTGAAAATCCCTCCCGGTTAGTGAAGCCCAGATGGAAGGATTGGTAAACGTTAAACTGGGAAGGAAGTTTTTTACATTATGTGCATCGCCGCTAAGGTTATTATTGTCAAGAAAGAAAAATACTATAAAAGTAATAACTGAACATAAAAGCATAGGCGGGAATAGCCGGCTGAAACGGTTCTTGTAGAAGGAAAGCAGCCCTTCAGTATGTGCTAAGGTGTAGCTAATCACAAAACCCGAAATCATAAAGAAAAACTCTACGCCGAAATAACCAAAACCAAAAATATGCCGGTAAAAATTGCCATAAGGGAATATGGTTGGCCCCCTGTCTGTAAAGTGATAAAGTACTACGCACAAAATTGCAATGGCACGGAAGCCATCTAACAATTCAATTCTATGTTTGGTCATTATTTACCTCAATCATTTTACTTATTGCAGTCATATACCAGCAAAATGTAATAGTGGTTGCCTTACAATTTATAAAATTCATTCAAACCCGCACTTTCAAAAGCCGGACTTTCTATTTCAAAAAACGAATTGAAGAAAGATTTGACAGGGAAATTATTCTAAAATTAGAAGATTGTACTAATACAAAAGCTTTTAAAGCGGCTATTGATTATTAGTCCGGCAATAGGTTGTTTATGTCATCTTACCTCAAATAAACGGCATCTTCTTCGCCTTCTTCATCTAAAATAACATCTACATGTTCTTTTAAAACAGTTGAGAGGGCCATGCCGGCATAATCGGTAGTCATTGGGAAGCTTTTGTGGTTACGGTCAATTAACACTACAGTGCGCAATTTCTTAAGGGGGACGTCGCGGAAAACGCCGAAGCCATAAGCCAGCGTTTTGCCGCTGTTCATTACATCATCCACCAAAATAACGGCTTTGTTGCTGCAATCCTGCACATCGAAATCAATGTGTGCCTTCAGGCTGGTGCTTTGCTTATCAAGCTGAATGCCTACCAGCCGGCTTTTAAAGGGCGCAATATCATCCAGGATGCTCTTTATCCGTTGGGCAATCTTATTGCCGCTTGGCAGGATGCCGGCAATTACAATTTCCTCTTCTTCAAAATTATCTTCCAGTACCTGGTAGGCAATACGATCAATCTTTTGTTGAATTTGCTGGCTGTTTAATATAAGGAAGTGTTTATCAGGCATGTTGTTAGATGTTGGAATGTTGTAACGTTGAAAAGTTGTAATGTTGAACAGTTCGGTAATTGCTTATGGCAAAGGTAAAATTAACATTTCAACCTTACAACTTTCCAACCTTTCAACAAATCATTTCACGTACGGGTAGTAAATAAAATTAGCCCCCTCGGGCACGACCACAAAAACACACATAAAATCGTTGGGGTTTTTGTAGGCTTTAATGAAACGCTCTTTCAATATGTCTTTTATGATGCCTTTTTCTATAAATTCTTCCATTGTTGAGGCATGGATGCTCCAGTTTGTATTGAGGTCGTGCCGGTCGAGGATAAGCTCACCCAGTTTCAATTCATGCTGATGGGCAATAAAAATGGGATAGTTGGAAAGCCCCTCAACCATAATTTCAATGGCCACCTCGCGGATGGACTCATTGAAAAATTTTAAATCAGCCTCTAAACTTACCAGCGGACTTTCCTTTTTGCTTTCTTCGCTGCTACTATCTTCGTTTAATAATTCTTCCGGTTCCATTGGACACGATTTACAGGATTTCTATTGATTTACAGGATTAAATACTTTTTTTGCTATGAACCGTGAGCTATGAACCATCAACCTTTATTGATTTATAGGATTATATTTTTTATTTTTTGCTATGAACCATGAGCTATGAACCATCAACTCCTCAGCACCAGCAACACCACATTCTCCACATGCTGGGTATGCGGGAACATATCCACCGGCTGAATTTTTACCGTATCATATTTTTCTTTCAATACCAGCAAATCGCGGGCCTGGGTTGCGGCGTTGCAGCTTACATAAACAATTTTCTTAGCTTCAATTTCCATCAGCCTGTTAACTACATCCGGGTGCATGCCCGCACGCGGCGGATCGGTAATGATCACATCCGGCTTGCCGTGTTCCGCTACAAAACCTGGATTTAAAACATCTTTCATATCACCGGCATAAAATTTTGTATTGGTGATATTATTTATGGCTGAGTTTACCTTTGCATCCTCAATAGCGGTTGGCACATATTCAATACCCACTACTTCTTTTACGCTGCCAGCAATAAAATTGGCTATAGTGCCCGCGCCGGTATAAAGGTCGTAAACCAGTTCATCACCTTTAAACCCGGCAAAATCACGGGCTATTTCATAAAGCTTTAAAGCCTGTATAGAATTTGTTTGATAAAAGGATTTTGGCCCTATACGGAATTTTATCCCTTCCATTTCCTCGTAAATAAATTCCGGCCCTTTATAGGCTATCACCTCCTGGTCGAAAATAGTATCGTTCTTTTTTTGGTTGATGATGTAAAGCAGGGAAGTTATTTCAGGGGAGCCATTGTCAATATGAGCCATCAGTTTACTTATCTCATCTTCATCTGCGTAAGCAAAAACTACGATAACCATTGTTTCGCCGGTTGATGAGGTACGCACAATAAGGTTGCGCAATGCGCCGGTATGGGCCTTAAGATCGTAAAAAGTATAGCCGTGTTGCAGCACAAACTCGCGGATGCTGTTCCGCAGTCTGTTGGATGGTTCGGCTTGCAGCCAGCAATGGTTAATATCCAGTATTTTATCAAAGCGGCCGGGAATATGGAAGCCGAGGGCGTTCATATTCAATACTTCATCGGTGCGGTTTTCGCCGTCGTTGAGCCAGCGTTTGTTGCTGAAAGTATATTCCAGTTTGTTGCGGTAATATTTATCGGCAGGGGAGGGCACTATGGGCAGCATGCTATCAACCTCTATCTTCGCTATCCTTGTTAAGGCATCGGCGACTGATTTTTGCTTGAACTTTAACTGTGCCGCATAGGTCATGTGCTGCCATTTGCAGCCGCCGCAGGTGCCAAAATGTTCGCAAAATGGAGCGGTACGGTATTCTGAGGCTTGTTTCAGCTCGGCTATTTTGCCTTCGCCAAAGTTTTTTTTGCTGCGGTAAACTTCAATATCGGCAATATCGCCGGGGACACCTTTATCTACAAACAATACAAAATCATCGGCTTTGCCAACGCCTTTGCCTTCCTCGGCGATATCAATTATACTAACGTTTTCAAAAAATCTTTTTTTCGCGACTTGATTCATCAGCCTGCAAAGTTAATGGTTTTTTAATTGTTGTAAGGTTGGAAGGTTGTAAAGTTGAAATGTTGTAAGTTGCCGCGGTGGTGACCATTCTCCTGAAGCCTGTGTCCTCACACATTTCATCCATCAGCGGAAAATCCTGCCTGGCCTTGGCGTTCCATTTTTCACAACGGAACGCCTGGAACATTGTGGAACATGCTCGTTATCAGTGTGTTCCATGTTTTGGTAAATTGTCACATTTGAATAAGTTATTGATAATCAAATGTTTCAGAATTTAAGCTTTTAAATGAGTGCTTGTAATAAACTGATTTTCAATGTATTTCATTTATATTGGGGAATTCCTTCCACGTGCTTTATCTTTTTTAGCGATTAGTCCTGATTTAAGTTTACACTAGTGTTGCCACACCCGGATGCGACTGCCCGAATGAACAAGCTACCAAACGCAGATAACGCTCCACGCCCACTTAAAAAATGGTTGCTTTTTAACCGGCCCCGGATGGGGGAAGAGAAGCGAAAACATCAGATAAACATATTTAACACCGATTGCCAAAAGTCATCCGGTTCGATGACGATATCGCCCATGTTAAAATGCTCATCTATTTGATCCGAAAAATCTATTAGCTCCTGGCTCATGGATGAATTATTGTTATTTGTACAAATAAACTAATATTTATACCAAAAACCAAATTGGTATTGTGAAATATTTGTTAAATTTTGTTACTTTTTCAAATCTTTTATACTATACCTTTTTTGTTCTATTGTTTTAGGTTGATTCCATTCCCGCCCTAAATTTGCGGTAATTATTTTTTTATAATCTATACAATCTCCTTTGCATTTGACAGAAATTCTTTCACCTTCTTCATCAGCTGCTCCTAAATAGATTCTGAAGTTAGTTGAGTCGGTTAAATAGTGGGAGTCGACATCGCTGCCCCAAGCCCCGCCACCATAAACACAATAGGTTTCGATATATAAATGACAAGCGCATTCTTTTTGATCGTATAAATCTGTTGTTGATTTGTAATAGTTTTTATTAAGATTAATTGATGGCGCACAAATAATTACTATTATCGCCGTTGTATTGATACACAAGGGAATAAAGGGTTTAGTGAACTTTTTTATGTTCTTCATCAAAAAAATAATACTGCCGAAAAACACAGATATGAAAAGCACGAAAATTGCAAGGTCGATGAATGCCAATATAAACCACCACATCGCATAAAACCGCCATGTTAGCATCCATGCAATTATCGCTATTAAGGTTGTAGTAACAGACCATTTGAAGGATCGGCTTTTGGTTACATTGTGCATAAGTTGATTATTATCTTTATTGAGAAATGTTTTGTCGAACAATTACAATTTAATTATATGTTAATGGCTTTAATTTATAAAACCATGTTCCCCAGCCTATGCAAACACAGTGGCAAAGCATTAAAATAAGGAAAAGAGAGTCGCGGAATGGAGAAAATGCTATAAAGAATGTTACTGCAGTTAACAAAATGCCTGCAATAAAGATCGTCCATTGCCTTAGCGAGAATTCAGGGACGTAAGTGGTCGCAACTTTAACTACGAGCCAAAATACTATCCATGTAGCAACAGAAAATACAAGCCCGGCACCGGTAAATAAAATATACATCCAAAGGCCGGAAAGAAATGATTCCGGCAGGATCGAGAAGTTTGTTTTATCATAAATTGTCAATATCGCTATTGATAAAAACGGCGCAGTGGCTACGCTGGTAAGCCACACTTTTAAACTATAGGTAAGGGTATCGTATTTCATTTTTCATATCTATAAGTGAGTTGAAAAAAAAAGGGGCAGGCAAAGTCCTGCCCTACAGTTATTTTTAATGCCTGTCCCAGTTAATCTTCCTTGAAAAATACATCAGCATAGCTACTATGATAAACAATGCGCTGCTGCCAATGATAAGGGCGAGGTCTTCCAATTGGATTATTACATAGATGAAAATGTAAAACACTGATAAGATAAAACCGAAAAGAAAAGCGGCGTTCCTGTTTTTTAATAACGACCCGATAAATGTTGTTATGAGCCCCACGGTTGCTACAGAAGCCACCAAATAGGCCATGGTGAATCCAATTTGCTCTGAGAACGACAATAAAAGTGAATAATATATGATCATCGCGGCGCCTATCAACAGGTAGTTGAACACATGTATCTTTTGCTTGCGGATAACCTCTGTCAGGAAAAGCGATATAAAGGTTAAAAAGATGATGAGCAATGAGTATTTGCTGGTGCGCATTGTTTTTTGATACTGATCGACCGGGAGCCGTAGTTTTATGCCAAACATAGCGTTCTGTTGCTTTTTCTGATCCCTTAGCACCGAAACATCGCCCGTCCATTGCTGCGGGTAAGGCCTGTTATAATACAGCATCCGCCACCTTGCCGAAAATCCATTATTATCAACCTTACGGGTATCAGGTAAATAACGACCGTCGAAACTCGGGCTGCCCCAGTTGCCGCTTGCCTCAACGTCGGTTGTTTTGCCTAAAGGTAAAAAGCTCAATTCCAGGCTTCCTTTTAAATCCAGTGCATAATTAAACGACGCCTGTGTATCTTTCAGGTCAGAAAGGTCAACAGCGGCCTGTAATCCGTTATTGAAAACGGTGTCGCCAGTAAAAACAGGCTCTGCTGTTGAATTTTTGCCTGCCGAGGTTATTACAGGATTGGTTTTTAAGCCTTTCAGGTCAGAGATACTGAATGTGATTTTAGCTTTATTCAAAAAAAGCTGGCCGGGTGATATATTAAGTGCGGCTAAGTCGGCCCAGGCAAAATTGCCTGATACTTTTACCGCAGTATTGTAAACCACAACGTCAAATATTCCCCGGTGTAAAACTTCTGTGTGCAGTTCGGCTTTAATGTGGAGGTCGTCTGGTAGTATATACAAATTTTCAATAACGTCTTTCTCTTTTTCTTTTTGGTTATCGTCCTGGTATTTTACATGCTTTTGGTAGGGGATAACCAGCACCGGCCCCGCTATTAACTGGCTACCCGACCATTTGTCGGATACGTCATTCATCATATCCTCCTGCCTGTCGGCACGCTCATTAATAAGGTTTTGTACTAACGATGAGGGGATAAGCAGTACTAATATAAGTATGCCTATAAAAACTAATTTGGCGGTTACCGACTCCTTGAGCCAGTCTATGAATCCGTGTTTTTGTTCAGGTTGTTCTATCATAATTGTTTGTTAAAAGTACTTTGTTATTCAAAGTAAAAAGATAAAAAAATTTGGTTTTAATAATTTGCTATTTTACAATTTGCCTTTGCTTTGAAGCCGCCAGCACCAGGTACGAATTTAAAACAAGCAGGCACACTAAGCCAACGAATGAAATTTTCTCATAGATGGTGCCGCTGAAACCTTCTTTAAGGGCGTTAAATGTCATCCATAAAATAAATAAAATGTTGCCGGCTATGGCGGCGCTGCGCATAAAGGCGCTTAAGTTTTTGTTTTGCATTGTCTTTAGTTTTTAATGGTTCTACATTATGTCAATTTTTGTTGTTTAATTAATTTCTCCAAAGCATCCAGGTGCTGTTTAAAGGCTGCTTTACCTCTTTCGGTAGCCTCGTAAGTGGTATTTGGCTTGCGGCCCAGGAAAGCTTTATGCACCACTATATATTCCTCTTTTTCGAGGCCTTTTAAATGCGAAGCCAGGTTGCCATCGGTAGTATCCAGTAATTCTTTAAGCGAATTAAAGTCGTACCGGTCGTTAACCATCAGCACACTCATGATCTGTAACCTCAAGCGGTTCTCAAAAGCCTTATCAAGTTTTTCAAAAGGGACTTTCACCTGTCGTATTTAAAGTACATCATGCTGCCGTATATAATGTGCAGCACACCAAAACCAATCGCCCAAAATAATAAACCGTAACCGGGTAAGCAAGCGGCAATTAAGCCTAATACTATTTCGCACATTCCCAGGTAACGTACGTCTTTAAAAGTAAAATTGCTTGCGCTTACTAAAGCGAGACCGTAAAAAATGAGACAAGAAGGCGAGACAATTCCATAATGTCCGCGGTAAATATGCGTAAGGATTAGTAGCCCGCCAGCAACTAACGGTACCGACATATTAAATATCAGCGCCCTACTTGAATTACCCCAAATTGGCTGGTTCCGGCGTTTTGCTTTATTGCGTGTTAAAATATAACCGGTTACTAACGAAGCTAATAATACAAGTAAAGCAATGCTTAATAAAGTTGTTTCTTCAATGTAAAATAAATGCCCGTTTCTGCTATGCTGATGGTCGCCGATACCGTTGTAAATAATATCATACGCAAACCCCGCCCCAACCAGCGCATACACCCCGGCCAGTATCCCCGATAACCCGCTCAGGGATATAAATTTTGAAGAGCGCTCCATCATGCTGCGGATGGAAACCAGCTCATCTTCTATTTCTTTTTCTTTCACGTAAAAGTACTTTGTTTATCAAAGTAAATTATTTTAAATTTGATTTCAAAATTTTTGGGCAAATAAATATCCACTTACGGCAAAAAAGATGAAAACATTGGTAAGAAAATCGCTCGTTGCCCTGGCGGCCGTGGCGCTAAGCTTAATCACTTTTTATTTTATGTACGGCTGGTGTGATGTATTTCCCTGGGCGTTAGGTGCACTCGCTGTTGGCTATACAAGCAAAAACCGCCGTAGCAGTATAGTCAACGGCGCCATATTTGGTTATTTTTTATTTCTCGCTTACATTTTCGCCGGGTATAAAGGCAAAACCTATGCACTTTACATGGTCCATTTTATAATTTTCAACATGCTGTTCAGCCTGGTGGGCTCACTTGCATGCGCTATCGGGGCATTTTTTGGCAATTGGATTAAAGGAAAATTTACGCCGTAATTTGTCTGAACCGCTGATTTAGTTGATTTTTTTGATTGCACTGATTTTTGCAAAGTGCGTCATCGATCAGCTTCAGAAGATCCGTTCCAACACATTTAACAAAACAATAATCCCGAAATAAAATACAAATCCATAAAGCGTCCATCTTCCCAGTTCTTTGGCTTTCCTGTCGTAACCATCGGCTTTAAATGTTCCGGCAATCATAAATAATAGAATTCCTGGGAGTATAAATGCAAATATCTTAGGGGCAACGCTAAGCGGTGCATTGGCTTTAGCCTCATCAACTGCCTGCTCGTGTACAATATCTTCTTTTACAGCGGCTATTTGGGTTTCTGATAAGCTACGCCGGTCAAATTCTCTTTTTGCTGCTTCAAGCGCTACCGGCTGGTAATCATCAGGTGGACCGTTTATAATTTTTATCAGATCTGCGTCTGTCCGCTTGCGCATTACTTCATCAAATTCGTTCTCCATTTATGGTTGTGATTATCGTTAAGGGAAGCACTAAATGTATGAAGTATTTGTGAAACTGGACAATAATCATCACCATACTATATCCAAATGGATGATCATTTCTTTTAAAATCAATGAAATCTAAAAAATCAGGTTAATCAACGGTTCAGACAGTAATAGCCGCTTTTACGAGGTATGGCAAAATCTCTTTCTGAAACGATACAAAATTCTTGCGCACATCCGAGTCACTCACCGAAGTAAATGCAAAGCTAAACACTATACTTTTACTGCATTTTATTAAAAAGCGCAGGCGCTGTAAATAGGTTTCGTGCTTGCGTATGCCGCTTAATTGTGAAAATGCGTTTACCAGCATTTCTTCCAGCTCGTTCGATAAATTTTTAAGGAATGCCTGCGAGTTGGCCGATTCACGGATAAAATCCCAGCCAATAAATTCATTACAAACGGTATAACTTAGGCGGCAGGTTTTCATGATGAGGCTATTTAAATGGGCTTCTTCATCAACTTCAAGGGTATTGCTGTGGATAAGGTCGTCAACACTCAGCCGGATATAATCCATCAGCAGGGAGTGCAAAACATCTTCCTTACTGTCAAAATACTTGTAAATAGTAGCTTTGGCTATTTTGGCCCGTTTGGCAATTTCGTTAACGCTAGTTTTGTGGTAACCAAATTTACGGAACAGCTCCTGCGCTGCCTTTTTAATACTTTCTTTTATCTTGTCAGCTTCCATGTATCAATAGAGGTACAAATATCTGAAAATTACGCATATTTTTTGTTGAATGGTTGATTAAGTTGATTGGGTTGGAATAGGTTGACCAAGTTGGCCTCACCTAAATCCTCTCCAAAGGAGAGGACTTTAGCTTCACGCTTTTTTAGAACCCTCTCCTTTGGAGCGGGCAGGGTGAGGCCTCACCAACTCAATTCGAAATATATATTTCCGAGTTGCTGACATCGATACTATACGATTTAAGCGATATGGTAGCAGGCGCTTTTACCGGACTGCCGTCAATAAGCGAAAACTTGGCGCCACTACATGGGTCGGTGCAGGTAAAGTTACCGGGATCAAGGGTTACAGCACATTTGTTTTGGGGCATGTAGGTGCTGCAACGGTCGTAACAGGCATAACTGTCATCCGCTTCGCGGTAAAGTATCAGGCCGGCAACGCCATAACCATTAATTATAACAGCACCGCCCGGTACATTCAACGCGCTAACGCGTGGATCTGTTATCGATATCTGTAAGTTTATCGGCACATTGGGGATCACATTTTCGCTTTTACCGCAGGAAAAGAAGGCTAATGTTATTATAGTACCTAATAGTATTAATTTTCTCATATGATCTCTGTTTGAAATTGTTTCAGGAAACGCACATCGTTTTCAGAGAATAAACGTAAATCACGTATAACATATTTTAAGTTGGCAATTCTTTCTATACCCATGCCGAAAGCGAAGCCTGTATATTTTTTACTGTCGATATTGCAATTCTCCAAAACGTTGGGGTCAACCATGCCACAGCCTAAAATTTCAACCCAGCCAGTGTATTTACACATGTTGCAGCCTGCGCCTTTACAGATGGTGCATGATATATCCATTTCGGCAGATGGTTCGGTAAAAGGGAAATATGATGGCCTGAAACGCACCTGGAAATCCGCGCCATAAAGTTCCTGCACAAAATGGTAAAGAGTTTGCTTCAAATCGGCAAACGATACATTCTCATCAATATACAAACCTTCCACCTGGTGAAAAAAGCAATGGGCACGTGCCGAAATGGCCTCGTTACGGTAAACCCTGCCCGGCATGATCGCGCGAAAAGGTGGTTTGCCGTTCTCCATCATACGCACCTGTACCGATGAGGTATGGGTACGCAAAGCAATATCATCCTTGCCGCTATTTTTTTTGATGAAGAAGGTATCCTGCATATCCCTGGCCGGGTGTTCTTCGGGAAAATTAAGCGCCGAAAAATTATGCCAGTCGTCTTCTATCTCCGGGCCTTCGGCCACAACGAAGCCCAAACGTTTAAAAATATCGATGATCTCCAATCGCACCAATGAAAGCGGATGCCGCGAACCAAGCTCAAAGCCATCACCGGGAAGGGTTAGGTCAAGTCCTAAGTCTCGAGTCTTAAGTCCTGAGTCAAAAGTGTCTTTCAGTTCATTATATTTTGCCTCGGCCAGTTGTTTAAACTGGTTAAGCACTTTGCCGAAAGTGCGTTTTTCTTCGGGGCCAACAGTTTTAAACTGCTCAAACAAATCTTTTATAACCCCTTTGGTGCCTAAAAATTTGATACGGAAAGTTTCCAGTTCATCGGCATTAGCAGGTGAAAAAGCATTGATCTCGGCGGTATATTGGTCTATCTGGGCTTGCATTATAATGTTCTTAAAAATTGTTCTGCTGTTAAAACCGGGATGGTCGATTTTTTGTAGTCTTTGATGTTTCTGGTAATAATAGCATCGCAATTATACTTGAGTGCAATATGAAATTGTAGTGAATCTTCAAAATCAGTAAATGAGCTGTCCAACGCAAGTTTTATTATGTCACCTTCAAACGGCAAAACGTTAATTAAATTGAGCAGCATTTTAATATTTTGCCTGGCATTAGCAACACTCGTTCTATTTGAAAGTATATAATTAATATTGGCTATAACCATTGCCGAAGTGCTTACTTTAAAATGTTGTGTTATGCTTTCATTTACTAATGTTTGTGTAAACGAAGAATATGGTTCACTTTTTAACAGCCAATCTAAAAGGACATCCGAGTCTAAAAACAAATGTTTATAAGCCATACCTATCCTTGAAATATTCATATTTCATATCATCATAGCTCATATTATCGGGATATTTTCCTTTCAAAATGCCGGTTAATGCTAAAATATCGGGATGAATTGGGTTACCCTTAAATTTGTCGAGTACTGAACTTTCTGGCGATGTTTTTCTGGAAACCTCTTTTATAAAATTCTTAAACAATTTCGAAACGCTTGTATTGTTCTCTGAAGCGTAGTTTTTAGCCAGCTCAATAAATTCCGGCTCCATACTTAAGGTTAACTTTGAATTTGCCATATGTCTTAAATTTACACGTGCAAATATAAAAAATTTATACGTATTATTTTATCACCCCCAATTCTTTCCCAACCTTAGTAAACGCTGCAATTGCCTTATCCAAATGCTCCTGGTTATGGGCCGCTGATATCTGAACCCTTATGCGCGCTTTTCCCTGCGGCACTACCGGGTAATAAAACCCTATTACATATATACCTTCATCAAGCATTTTTGCGGCAAATTGCTGGGCAAGCTTCGCATCATACAGCATTACAGGCACAATAGGGTGTACGCCGGGCTTGATGTCAAAACCAGCTTCGGTTATTTTTTTGCGGAAGTATTGGGTATTGCTTTCCAGCTTGTCGCGAAGGTCGGTAGTTTCACTCAGCATGTTTAGCACGGCTATTGATGCCCCGGTTATTGATGGCGCCAGCGTATTTGAAAACAAATACGGCCTCGAACGCTGGCGCAGCATATCAATGATCTCTTTCCTGCCCGATGTAAACCCGCCCGAGGCGCCGCCCAAAGCTTTGCCAAGCGTGCCGGTAATGATATCTATCTTACCCATAACACCATGGTGCTCATGCGTGCCACGGCCTGTTTTACCCATAAAGCCCGAGCAATGGCTTTCGTCTATCATTACCAAAGCATTATATTGTTCGGCGAGGGCGCAAATTTTATCAAGCTGGGCAATCGTGCCATCCATACTAAAAGCACCATCAGTAACAATAATACGGTGACGGCAATCAGCAGTAGCTTTTAGTTTTTCTTCCAGGTCGGCCATGTCATCATGTCTATAACGCTGGCGCTGGGCTTTGCAAAGCCGCACCCCATCGATAATAGAAGCATGGTTCAATTCATCCGAAATTATAGCATCCTGCTCATTAAATAAAGGCTCAAACACACCGCCGTTAGCGTCAAAGGCCGCTGCATATAATATCGTATCTTCCGTACCCAAAAATTCAGCTATCTTTTTTTCAAGTTCTTTATGTATATCCTGCGTACCGCAAATAAACCGTACAGATGATAACCCATATCCATGGGTATCCATAACTGCTTTTGCTGCCGCAATTACTTTTGGGTGCGATGAAAGCCCCAAATAGTTATTCGCACAAAAATTAATAACCTCTTGTCCGCCCTGCACAACAATATCAGCGCCTTGCGGCGATGTTATAATTCTTTCCCTTTTATAAAGTCCGGCGTTTTCAATATCGGCAAGCTCCTGCTGCAAAACAGGCTTTAGTGTATTATACATGCTATAGATTTTTATGAGGCAGCAAAATTAAGAATTAAAGGGCAATTGAACGGTTAAATACCCTAAAAATATAAGCCGCTGATATGAAACAATTTACCAGCTAATTGTATTTAACAAGTAACGTTTATGAGAAAAATATTACTTTTAGTTCTTGTTATTTTATTACATACTGTAAATCTATCCGCGCAGCAGCTTATCTTATCAGGCCATGTAACCGATACCAGGAATGTCCCCGTTTCTTTTGCATCCATTTATATTAAAAACTCAACCTACGGCACCACCGCTAATGAAAATGGCGACTATATTTTCAAATTAGCTCCGGGGAATTACGATGTTATTTACAGGGTGGTTGGTTATAAAGAAAAGACCGAACAGGTTACTATAGCCAATAACGATGAGCAACGGAATATTCAACTGGACGCACTGCCATTCCAGCTAACAGAAAAGCTAAAAGGGAACAATAAATACGACCCGGCATATGATATTATGCACCAGGTGCTAAATAAACGTGGATTTTATTTAACCGAAGTAAATTCCTATTCGTGTGTTACTTACATTAAAGGGATAAAAAAAATTATAAGTGTCCCTAAAACCTTGTTGAATAAAGGTATAGCGAAACTCCTTAAACTTGACACAAGCGGCAAGGGTATATCATACCAATCAGAAACATTATCATCATTTAGTTTTAAACAACCGGATAAGATAAAAGAGGAATTTATAGCCGCAAAGGTTGCAGGTACAACGCCGCCTTTTGGCTATAATAAAGCATCAGATTTGCAGGTAAATTTTTATAAAGACCTTTTTTTTATAAATGATCTTAATACCCATGGTTTTGTTTCGCCGGCCGGCAGGTACGCCTTTAAGTATTATAAATTTAAATTGCTGGGAACAATAACCCAGGACGGCAAAAAAATAGATAAGATACAGGTACAATCAAAAATAGGAAAGGCCCTGGCATTCTCCGGGAGCATTTATATTATGGAAAGCGATTGGCGCATTTATGCTGTTGACCTGTTGCTTACCAAAACGGCAAATAACCTTAATTTTGTTGATAGCCTGCGGATAACACAGCAATACGTGCCGGTTGGTAAAACGTGGCAGCCATTGTCATTCCAATACAGCTATACAGGCAGCGTGGACGCCTTAAAATTTAGTGGCTATTACTTAGGCATAAACAATAATTATAAAATAGACACAACGTTTAGTAACGGCTATTTTAATGGCGAAATTTTGCATGTAGATACCGAAGCTAATAAAAGAAGCCCGGCATTTTGGGCCCGGGTTCGGCCTTTACCTTTAACCGGCGCCGAAATAGTAAACTATAAAACGAAAGATAGCGTAGCTGTCTTGCACGAATCCAAAGCTTACACCGATTCCACTCAGCATGATGACAACAAATTTGCGCTATTCCCTTATCTGATTGATGGTTACCTTGCTACGCATAACAATTATCGCGACTCGCTTTATATATATCCCCTGGCACAAACAATTTATTACAACACAGTTGAAGGCTGGGGTATTTATCTAAAAGGCAGCTATACCAAAACGTATGAAGATAACCGCTCATTTACCATAACGCCGCTGGTGCGCTACGGAACATCTGATAAGCTCTTCAGCGCAAATGTGCATTCGGTTTACATGAACGATCCTGACAATGCTGGCAAGTTTTTTTTAGACTTTGGCAGCGATGTCCTCGACCTTAATAATTTAGGCACGCGCTCATTATATTTTAATACCCTAAGTACGCTGCTAAGCGAGCAAAACTTTGTTAAATACTACCGGTCGATATTTGGCAATTTTGGTTACCAGCGCGAACTGGTTAACGGTATTTTATGGACCGCGAATATCTCCTATGCCGACCGCACGCAACTGTACAATACATCATATAACCATATATTTACTGTTCCCCATTTAAACTATACTTCAAATAACCCATTGGCGCCAACGGCCCCGGCTGATGATCATTCGCTGCTGTTTCCCGAAAACCAGGCGCTTACCTTTAATACATCGTTTAGGTTTACCTTCGATCAGCAATATATTACGCGCCCAACCGGTAAAACTTATTTGCCTTCACAATACCCGGTTATTACGGTTAACTATCGTAAAGGGATAAATGATGTATTTGGCTCGGATGTTAATTATGATTTCGTATCCCTTGAGGTTAACCAGGACCGTATCCCGATGGGTATTTTTGGCCACTCGGCATTTTTAATGAAAGCCGGCGGCTTTATCAACCGGCAAACGGTTTATTTTCCCGATTATAACCATTTTTTGGGTAACGAAGGTACTTCATCCGATCCTACGTATGTTGGCAGTTTTCACTTCCTGCCTTTTTATACCTTTAGCACCGATGATCCCTTTGTCGAAATTCATTACCAGCACAATTTTGCAGGCG
The DNA here is from genome assembly GCA_013288235.1 of Bacteroidota bacterium. Taxonomy (GTDB): domain Bacteria; phylum Bacteroidota; class Bacteroidia; order Sphingobacteriales; family Sphingobacteriaceae; genus Mucilaginibacter. Next base: position 27,560 of record JABDCF010000051.1, read on the forward strand.
CTATACTTGATAATATCCCATATTTAAGAAGCTTAAAGCTGGAAGAAATTATTGGCGCCAATTATCTTACCCAAAAAAGTTATAAAAATTACTCCGAATTTTATTTTGGCCTCAAACGCCTTGTCTATGGCGCCGATTACGGTGTATCATACCTTGGCAACAAGAAATATCTGAAGGGTTTCCGCATATTTTACGGGCTGAAGTAATTGGCGGTTGATTGAGTTGATTAGGTGAGTGGTTGATTATGTTTTTTGTCCGAAAGTCGGTAAGGTCCTAAAGACCTTCAATCAATTAGTGAACGCAATCCAACTTAATCAACCCAATTCAACCTAATCAACTAAATCAACCCAAAAAACTATTCAACCAATTTACTATCTTTGCACCTCATTTAACACTGTTTGCAGCAGTATCAATGATATGATGAGATATAATACACTACTGTACTATTGTTATTCAACAATAGCCCATGCGGAGCAATTTGCTGCCGATCATTTAAAATTCTGTAAAAGCCTTGATTTAACCGGTCGCATTATTGTGGCTGAAGAAGGATTGAACGGCACCGTTTCGGGCACTGAGGATGCCTGCAAAACCTATATGGACACGCTCCATGCCGATCCCCGTTTTGCCGCTATTGATTTTAAGGTTGATGAGGTTGATACCCCTTCATTCGTAAAAATGCATGTGCGATATAAATCCGAGATTGTGCATTCGGGCCTGCGCGATCCAAATATCATCAACCCTCAACAAAAAACCGGTAGGCACCTGGAGCCAAAAGAGTTTTTGGCAATGAAAGATGCTGAAGACGTAGTGATACTGGATGTACGTTCCAATTACGAGCATAACCTGGGGAAATTTAAAAACGCCATTACACTCAATATCGATAATTTCAGGGACTTCCCTGCCATGATAAACAACCTGGCCCAATACAAGGATAAAAAGGTAGTTACCTACTGCACAGGCGGCATAAAATGCGAAAAAGCATCTGCCCTGCTTTTGCACGAAGGCTTTACCAATGTATATCAATTGCATGGCGGCATTATAAAATATGGCAAAGAGGCTGGCGGCGAGGATTTTGAAGGCAAATGTTATGTGTTTGATAACCGCCTTTCGGTTGATGTAAACAGCGTAAACCCGGTGGTGATATCCACCTGCTATAATTGCGGTAAAACCACCCCGAAAATGATCAATTGCGCCAACCCCGAGTGCAATGAGCATTTTACCCAGTGCGATGAATGCGGCGAAAAATTGGATGGCTGTTGCAGTGAGGCATGCAAAGCACATCCACGTAGGAGGGAGTACGATGGTACGGGCTATTATGTGAAGATACCGCAGCCGGTAAATACCAATAAAAAGGCAAGGATATTTTCCGAATAACTTGCCGCGGCTATGCTACCTGCGGCGCCACTACGTTTATTCAATTTCAAACCGTATTTTCGTAGGCACGCAATATTTTGCGTCACTGAATAATGTTGCCAATAAACCATGATGCGTAAAGCAATTCCTGTTTTTTTATTTTTTCTTGTTGTAAACATTTGGGGCTTATTTGCTGCTGATATTAAAAATATTGGCGTTCCGTACGTTCAAAATTATACAAAGGCACAATACCAATCGGGCAACCAAAACTGGTCGGTTACGCGTGATGAGCACGGTGTTATGTATTTTGGCAATGCCGAAGGCCTGATGTCATTCGACGGTAAATACTGGCAGCTTTACCGTATGCCAAACGGGCTCATCGTTCGTTCGGTGGCCGCCGATGGCAAAGGCAAAATTTATGCGGGGGGCTTCGGTGAATTTGGCTATTGGGAAAATAACAAACAGGGCTTTTTGAAATATAATTCCCTTATCAGCCTCGTACCAAAAACTTATGTCCCTAATGAGGAAATTTGGAAAATTTACGTTGATGGCGACCGGGTTATTTTCCAGTCATTCGGCGCTATATTTATTTATTCAAAAGGTAAAATTAACATTATCCGTGCACCAAACCCATTCCTCTTCCTGTTTAAAACCGGCAACCGGTATTTTATAGAACAAGT
>JABDCF010000052.1 GCA_013288235.1 Bacteroidota bacterium
CAATATATGGCGATAAAGCTTTACTTTCCACCGGCACAATTTTAGTAAAAACTTTGCCAGCCAGCCATATGGTTTTTACCAGCGCTTTTACTATTCCGCTCTGTTCGGCACGGTTTTCCAGCCAAACGGAGAATTTGCCGTGGTAATAGCTTTCCACTTCGGTAAGGCCCAGCTGCCGGCAATATTCGGATAGCAATTTAGGGTTCATGCTGCTGATATTGTGTTTATCGTAATTGGCCTTATCAAATTTACGTTGTACCCAACCATTCACACTTTTAAAATTTGGCAGGGTGACAAACAGCACGCCGCCGGGTTTTAAAAATTGCAGGTGGGTTTTAATAATGGCTTTGGTATCGTTAAAGTGTTCTATCAAACCAAAAGACGTCACCAGGTCATATTGAATGGTGGGTTTGTATTCAAACAGGTCGGCTTCAATAATATTAACGTCGCCATGTTTAAGGCCATTTTTTTGCAGCAGTTGATCGATGATGCCTTCATGGATAAAATAATCAAACAGGGTGGTATCAAGCTGGTAATACTTTTTCAGGAAAGTGGCGTAATAGCCCGGGAAACCGCCCAGTTCAATGGCTGTTTTAATGTTTTTTTCCCTGATCAGTTTGGCCAGTATCTCACCAAAATGATAATCGGGTTTCAGATAAAATATGATGTCGTTCTTCGATTCCCAAAAGGATTTCCAGAAAGCACGGTCAGTTAAATTTTGTTCCATATAATTATATAGGTGTTACCTAAACAGCTTAAATTTTTCTTCCCCCTCTTTACCGCTTGCGGTAGAGAGGGGCGACGAGCGAAGCGATGTCGGGGGTGAGTAAACCCGCTGTGCATTAGCGCCAATGCCGCTCGCATAGTTTACTCACCCGGTCGTTGCTTCGCTCGACCACCCTCTCTTCGGCAAGCCGAAAAGAGGGTAGCTTCAGTTATTTTTTTTCCAAAATCCTTGCCGGGTTGCCCACAGCTACGTTATTAGCAGGTATATTTTTCGTCACCACTGCCCCTGCGCCGATAATGACATTATCCCCAATAGTTATGTCGCCGATTATGCAAACATTAGCGCCAATGTCTACATTATTACCAATTCGCGGGCAACCGCTGTGAGTACCATCCGCCAGCTTTTTATGGCCGATAGTTGTTGAATTTCTTAACACACAGTTTTCGCCGATGATGGTGCTTTTGTTTACTACCAGCGCCTGTCCGTGGTAAAGCGACAGGCCTTTGCCAATGGTTAGCTTACGGGGCAGTTCTATCCCAAGCACCCATTCTACCCAAAAGCGGTAAAGCATAAAATACGGGTAAAAAATGATTTTGGTGATGGTATAACGGTTAAAAGCCTGTACCAAACGGAAAGAAAATAAAACCGATTGCGCTTTAAAATTCTGCCGGTTGGCGCTCCAATCCTGGAATAAATAAGCGAAGAAGTTCATTTTTTAGTCGATCAGTTTTTGTTAATATCTCCCTATGAAACGCGCCGTTAGGCGCTAAATATCGGTAGAAAATTCATTTTAATAATTTTAGCGTGCCGTTAGGTACGCAATATTCGTGAGGTTCCGTACCTACGGCACGGTATTTCCCTTTGTTTATTTTGCTACCAATATTTGGCTCCGCCGGAGCCAGTCTTGACCTACGGCGCACACATGACTTTAATATTGTAATTTATTTACAGCCCCACCAAAAGTAAAGTTTTCATTTTAGATTTGTTATAATTGCCGGGAGAAATAGCACCGCTGCATGAAAGTTACTTTGATCAATACATCTGATGCCGGGGGTGGTGCGCCCGCAGCCTGTATGCGCCTGTTAAAAGCGCTTGAATTAAAGCAGGTTGATGTACATATGCAGGTGCAGGAAAAAAAGACCGCCGAGCCCCGCGTTAACAGTACCGGCAACGGCTTTATCAGCAGGTTAAAAATAAAATTTAACTTTTTATACGAACGCCTGCCTTTTATATGGTTTAAGGCTAAAGATAAATCAGTAAGGTTTGCATTTTCAACCGCAAATACGGGTACAGATATAAGCGATCAACCGATAATTGCAAATGCTGATATTTTACACCTCCACTGGACAAATGGCGGTTATCTATCCATCAATAATATAAAAGCACTGCTTGAAACGGGTAAGCCTGTTGTTTGGACGCTGCATGATATGTGGGCCTTTACCGGCGGCTGCCACTATGCAGGGGACTGTGATCATTTTATAAACCAATGCGGCAACTGCTGGATGCTGCGTGATCCTGGCGATGATGATATATCACATACCGGCTGGCTGCATAAAAATGATATGCTGAAAGCCGCGAAAAACATTGTTTTTGTAACCTGTAGTCATTGGTTAGCCGATGTTACACGGACAAGTACCCTGCTGAAAGATTTTCGCATCGAAGCTATTCCCAATCCGATAGATACTGAAATTTTCTCGCCAAAAAATAAAGTTGCAGGGCGTGCAAAATGGAAGATCGGTATAAACTCAAAGATAATTTTATTTGGTGCGGCCAATATACTCGACAGGCGTAAAGGCATCACTTATTTAGTGGAAGCGCTTAATGAGCTGAAAAATAATTACCAGGATGTGGGTGATGTGGAGATAGTGATATTCGGAAAAAACAAATCTTTTGATGTTAACCAGTTGCCTTTTAAGGTGCATGAGCTGAATATCATCAGTTCGCAAAGCGACCTGGCCGGGCTTTATAGTCTTGCTGACGTATTTGTTACCCCTGCCATAGAAGATAACCTGCCCAATACAGTTATGGAAGCCCTGGCGTGCGGAACGCCTGTGGTTGCCTTTAACACCGGGGGCATCCCCGATATGGTGGAACATCAACAAAACGGCTACCTTGCTGAATTTAAATCAGTCGGCGATTTTGCTGAGGGGATACATTATATTTTAAATTCGGACAGGCAAGACGAACTGGCGGCAAATGCCCGAAACAAGGTATTAAAGACTTTCACCAACGAAATAGTTGCAGCGCAATACATAGCCGTTTACCAATCAATTTTAACAAATGACGGATTTTAAGCCAACGTTGTCCGTCGTTACCATTGTTTACAACAATGTAAAGGACATTGAGCGAACGATGCTGTCGGTATTAAATCAAACTTATCAAAATATCGAGTATATTGTAGTTGACGGACTTTCAACCGATGGCACGCTTGAAATCATCAACAATTATAAAGCAAAAATTGCAAAGCTCATCAGCGAAAAAGATGAAGGTATTTATGATGCCATGAACAAAGGGCTTGCAGCTGCTACCGGGGATTATGTGATTTTTATGAACTCAGGCGATGAGTTTTATGCGACTGATACCGTCGCCAATGTTTTTTCATCAGCTCATGATGCGGATATTTATTACGGCGAAACAGAAATGATAAACGGGGAGGGCCAAAGTCTCGGCCAGCGGCGCCACCACGCCCCCAAACAATTCACTTGGCGAAGTTTTAAATACGGCATGAGCATTAGCCACCAGGCGATTTATATCCGCCGGTCGTTAACAGAACGGTATGACCGCAAATACCATTTAAGCGCCGATATTGACTGGATACTCCGCGCGGCAAAAAAGGCAAAAAAAATAGTGAACGTAAACCAATATGTGGCTAAATACCTGGTAGGGGGGATGTCGAAAACCAGACACCGCCAAAGTTTAACGGAGCGTTTTGATATTATGAAACGATACTATGGATTGGTACCAACACTGTTTAACCATGCGGTGATCGCTTTTAATTTGGGGTGGTATTGGGTGTGGAACAGAAGGACGAACGACTGACCAAGATTGACCGGGATTAAACGGATTTAAGGATTCGCGGGATTAAACTCATTCGAGCGTCCGTTGCTAGGAAAGGCGATGAAGAAGTCCCAAACTATAAAGGGCGAATAAGAAAAGTGTAAAACCTGCTTATTCGCCCCGCCTATGTATCTAAATCTACCGGAATTAAATCCTATTAATCCCTAAATCCCCTTAATCCTGGTCATTTTTTCCCTTTATCTGGAACCGGTACCATCTCTTTCTTCTTCCTGGTCTCGGTGTAAACCGCTCCGGCTAAAGCCAATATCATAATAATAGAACCTGCCAGTGATATCTTTTCACCTGTGTAGTAAGATGCAGGGTGGAAAATAAATTCAACTTTATGGTTGCCCACCGGTATGGCAGCTGCGCGTAAAACATAATCAGCGCGGAAATATGGTTTTTCCGTCCCGTCGATATACATTGTCCAGCCTTTATCGTAATATATTTCCGAGAATACGGCTATCTGCGGCGTTGTTGAGCCGGTTTCATAAACCATGTCATCAGGGCTGTAGCTTGCCAATTTAATGGTGGCGTTCGGGTCGCCGCCATATTGCTGTTTATCGTCAAATATTGTCTTGTAACGCTGGTCAACAATGGCTTCGTCTTTTGGTGAAAAGGCCGAAATAGCCTGCATTTCTGCATCGGCATTGGCTGCAAATTTTACGCTTTTAACAAACCAGGCATGGCCGCAAGCTGTTTCATTGGCCGTCATCCTGTAATTACCTGAAGTATCCTGCGACAGAAGGTATTTGGCATTCAGCATATCAAGCACATCGTGATTTGGCGGATTTGTAGATAATTGGTTATCAATAAGTTCATCAAAACGTTTAAGGCGCGCTGCTGAATAACCCCCTATGGATTTGTGGAAGAAAGGGTTGCGCATATCGGTTTTAATATTCGCCGCGTAATCATACACCCTGAAATCCGGGTCATGGTCTTTGGTATTTATCTGGTTAATTAAAAGGTCAACTTCACGTGGCTGTATCACCTGGCTGATCTCCTGTTTGTCCTGGAAATCTGCGTCTTTTAAATAACGTTTGTCAACCTGCCAAAGGTCAACCAAAATGATCACAAAAAAAGCGATAGACAATACCTGTACAGTTATTTTTTGTTTGATGAAAGCCCAAAGCAGGCCAAATGTTATCAATATAAAAATAAGGGAACGTATGGCATCCGCCCGCTCCAGGTTCTCCCTGTCACTTATAAGGGCGTTCATTATGCTGTTCGCCGCCGCACTGTTACCTTTTAACACCTGCGTGAGGCCACCAACAAATTGTATTTGGCTACTTTGCTTAAAGCTAAGTAGTAGCTCCGGATAAACGATCAGCAACAACGTTAACCCGCCGGTAATATATAAGGTTAACTTTAATTTTTTAAACAAGTATGTGCGGTCTGCCGTAGTAGTTGTTTCTCTAATGGCCATCACGGCGAGTATAGGCACACACAGGCCGGTTACCGCAAGTATAGATTCAATAGTCCTGAATTTATTGTAAAGTGGGAAATAGTTGAAAAATAGGTCTGATACGTAAGGGAATGAATTGCCGATGGAAAGGAACATGGTGAGCACAACTGTAATTAAAAGCCACCATTTTAAAGGGTTCCTGACAATAAATAACCCAAAGATAAACAGGAAACAAATAACAGCCCCTAAATAGTGTGGGCCGCTTGTAAGCCTTTTATCGCCCCAATAACTCGAAAATTCGAGGCCAATACTGGCAAAATATTGCATGGCATTACCTACCTGTTCCTGCGGGATACCGGCAGCTATAATTGCTTTATCAAGGTCCGAATTAGGAAAATCAATTGAATTAAGGCCGGTTTCGCCACCGTAAGCATTTGGTACTAAAAAAGTGATGTTTTCGCCGGCGGTCTGGCTGTATTCGTAGGCGTAGTCTTTAGGCAGGCCATCGCTTGGCTGCTTGGTGTGCTGGGTTAAATTTGATTGGCCGCGTATGGTATCTTTACCATATGAATAAGTGCTCCATAATAACGAAGCATTTACCGCTAAGGCAACAACTACAGCGCAACCAATAAATAGCAGTGACCTTAAAAAAGCAGCCGTTGTTTTATTTTTGAATGCCTGATAAAGCTCAACGCCCACCAATATCAAAATAGCAATCAGCAAGTAATACGTCATCTGGATATGGTTGGCACGTATTTCCATTGCTAAAAACAGCACCAGCAACGAACTGCCGAGCCAGTATTTGCCCCTTAATATTAAAATAATGCTGGCAAGTATCGGCGCAAAAAAGGCAATAGCAAATGCCTGGTTTGCGTGGCCTGCCGACAGCAGTATAATATTATACGACGAAAATGTAAAGGCCACGGCGCCTGCGGCAGCTATCCACGGATTGAGCTTTAAAACGTTGAATAAAAAGTATGCCCCAAACAGCAATAACAGCACAATATACAACGGGTTTGGAAGGGCGTTTGTTAAAACTTTTACCACAAGGGTGGTGATATTATTGGGGTACGGCGCCCATATCTGGAAGGTGGGCATACCACCGTATATCTGGTTTGTCCATAAAATTGTAGTGTCTTTGGCTGCGTAATCGTTAATTTCTTTTTGGGTGGATTGTGCGCCATATATGTCGCCCTGCCCTAATGTTTTACCCTGGAAAGCAGGTGTAAAATAAATAAAGCAGATCACTAAAAAAATTGCTGCAATTATAAAGTGAATGCTATTCCGTTTGAACCAGTTATTCATTGAATTTTTTTATGGAAATAATATTCTTCAAAAATAGAAATTAGAATGACAATAGGAATTATTGTTTTGTTGATTGGGTTGAATAAGTTGATTGAGTTGGATTAAGTTGATTGGGTTGAATGAGTTGATTGGGTTAATTCGATTAGGACATTGCCGCTTCTTCCGGACTTTCGGACTTTTCCGACTTCCGGACTGACTAAAAGAACCACTCACTTAATCAACCCAATCAACTCATTCAACCACTCACCAACCCTCAAGGCTTTTCTATAAAAAGGATAACTACCCCAATGAGTACGACAATGCTTAATGAATAAGCTACAATGGCAGGTTTTGTAAATTCTTCGCGGTTTTTGCGGATGGTGAAGAAGTTGTAGACGGCCAGCAGGCCAACAATTATCCAAAAAAACCAGCCAATATGATTTTTACTTGCGAATAATGAAGTTGCAACGGCAATTACAATAAAATTGGCAATGATAAGCAGGGTTGATTCCGGAGTGTTATTGTGCCTTGGGCGGCGCTTATATAATTCTTCAGGAATCATCACTTTCTATTTTATTTCTTCATAATCAACAAATTCTCCTTCCGAATCGGGAACGGATCCTTTGTTAGTTTTCGGTATATAATCAACCTTTATTTTACCCGGGTTGGGCTTGCTGTTATAATTGCTTTGTTGGTTTTGCTGCTGCGCCTTATTAACAACGCTTTGAAAAAACATAGGCAGCAATATACGGGCCACTGCCCGTATAATATATAAAACTAAGATTGCGGTGAGCAGGAAACTAAGTAACTCTGGCATATCTGATCAAAATTAAGTCTACAAATATAATATTCTAACGGCAAAAATGTTTGCTTATGATTTTGCTTTATTTTATGACAGTTGATTGATGGATTTTGTTACAGAAGGAATTTCGGATTCCGGAATTTCGATTTCGGATTTAAGATGAGTTGAAGATTTGGTAATTTGAAAATGAATTGCAGTAATTTTCAAATTTTCAAATCAGCACATTTTCAAATCATCTTATTTTTCATCCGCACATCCGCACATTCAAAATCCGCACATCCGTCAAAACTTCTCCTCCATCATTTTTTCCAGGGCAAACATTTCATCGCGCAGTTTGGCGGCTAATAAAAAGTCCATGTTTTTGGCGGCGGCGAGCATCTCTTTTTTAGTGTTTTCGATGGATTTTTTCAGATCGGGCTTGGTCATGTACTGAACGATGGGGTCGGCTGCAAGGCTGGCCATGTCGGTTTCCACATAAGCTTTTTGCATCCCGCCTTTAAAGTCCATTACTGATGTTTGCTCCATTATCTCGCTGCGGGTTTTGCCTACCGTTGTAGGCGTAATGCCATGTTCCGTATTATATTTTATCTGGATATCGCGGCGGCGGTCGGTTTCATCCATCGTGATCTGCATCGAGTCGGTAATTTTATCGGCATACATAATCACCCGGCCACGGTCGTTACGTGCGGCACGGCCAATAGTCTGTATCAATGAGCGTTCCGAACGGAGAAAGCCTTCTTTATCAGCATCCAAAATGGCCACTAATGATACTTCGGGCAGATCCAGGCCTTCGCGCAACAGGTTTATGCCTATGAGTACGTCAAACTCGCCCAGGCGCAAGCCCCGCAGTATTTCCACCCTTTCAAGTGTTTTTACTTCGGAGTGGATGTAGCGGCATTTTATGCCCAGCCTGTCCATGTATTTTGCCAGTTCTTCGGCCATACGTTTGGTGAGGGTGGTCACCAGCACGCGGTCGCCCATTTTTACCGTTTTGTCTACCTCTTCCAGCAGATCGTCCACCTGGTTAATGGCGGGCCTGATGTCGATCATCGGGTCAAGCAATCCTGTTGGGCGTATCACCTGTTCCACCACTACGCCGCCCGATTTTTCGAGTTCGAAATCGCCGGGCGTTGCACTTACATAAATGGTTTGCGGCGCCAGTTTTTCAAATTCCTGGAAGTTTAGCGGCCGGTTATCCATGGCGGCAGGCAGGCGGAAACCATATTCAACCAGTGATATTTTACGGGAGCGGTCGCCGCCATACATCGCCCTGATCTGCCCTACAGTAACGTGGCTTTCGTCAATCACCATCAGGTAATCATCGGGGAAATAATCAAGCAAACAGAATGGCCGTGCTCCGGGCTGGCGGCCATCAAAAAAGCGGGAGTAATTTTCAATACCTGAGCAATAGCCCAGCTCGCGGATCATTTCAAGATCGTAATTAACCCTTTCTTCCAGGCGTTTTGCTTCCAAAAAGCGGCCGTCATTTATAAATTGCTTTTTACGGGTTTCCAGTTCTTCCTGTATGGCCCAGATGGATTGGGTAAAACGCTCCCGCGGCGCAACATATAAATTAGCCGGGAACAGCACCATATGCGTCATCTTTTCGATGGTTTTGCCGGTACCGATATCAAAAGTGGTTAGCTCTTCAATATCATCGCCGAAGAACGAGATACGATAAGCTATATCCATATAGGCCGGGAAAATATCAACCACATCACCTTTAACCCTGAAAGTACCGCGTTTAAAATCGGCAGTGGTGCGGGAGTATAAAATCTCGACCAAACGGTGCAAAAAAGCATTGCGACTGATGCGCGTACCCACAGCAAAGCGGAACACCGAATCTTTAAAATCCTCGGGGTTGCCCATACCATAAATGCAGGAGATGGACGAAACCACAATAATATCCCGCCGGCCCGACATTAAGGCCGATGTAGTACGCAGGCGCAGCTTTTCAATTTCCTCGTTTATCTGCAGGTCTTTTTCAATATAGGTATTGGTAGTTGGTATAAAAGCCTCCGGCTGGTAATAGTCGTAATAAGATACAAAGTAGTTTACTGCATTCTCCGGAAAAAACTGTTTAAACTCGCCGTACAATTGCGCGGCAAGGGTTTTGTTATGACTTAACACCAAAGTAGGCTTTTGCGTTTGCGCAATCACATTGGCAATCGTAAACGTTTTGCCCGAGCCGGTAACACCAAGCAAAGTCTGGAACGGGTCTTGGTTATTTACACCTTCAACCAGCTGCCTTATGGCCTCGGGCTGGTCGCCAGTAGGGGAGTATTGAGATGTTAAACTGAAATCCATAGATAATTACAAAGATAGTTAATTAGTGGTTAGAGGTTGGTGGTTAGTTTTAAAACAGCGCAACCGCAATCCTTACAATTTCATTGCAGCATCAAAATTAATTGGCTGTGATGACAACCCTATGTCAGCAGCTAAAGTTTTGATTTTTAATTGCTCATTTTGGTATGTATATTTGTTTGTCATATAATCGCATAAACGACAACGCCAAAAACATGAAACTACAGGTAATACAGGATGGGTATGGGAATAATACCGGGGTGTTTGTTCCAATTAACGATTGGGAAGTGATTACTCAAAAACATCAAGACCTTAAGGAGTTAGTAACCATTGAACCTGCGCCAAAGAAAAAACTTTCTGAACTGGCGGGTACTTTATCTAAAGAAACTGCCGAAGCTATGATTAATTATGTAGCCGAAAGCCGCCAGGAATGGGACGAAAGGTTAAAAAAGCAATTTTAACAGATGTATTTGCTGGATACCAACGCGGTTATCAACTATCTTGACGCTACTTTGCCCGCCCATGCTATGCAATTTATGGGTACAATAGTAGATGGTAATTGCAATATTTCTGTTATTACAAAAATGGAAACCTTAGGCTTTGCATTTAAATCCATTGGAGAGCAAAAAACGATGGAAACTTTTGTTTATGGTTCTAATGTGCTGATTATTAATAACGAAATTGTAGACAAAACCATTGCCATCCGTAAAATAAAAAAAATTAAATTGCCCGATGCCATTATCGCAGTAACCGCTCTTGTTTACGGTTTTACGTTGATTTCCCGCAATACTTCCGATTTTTTTAACATACAATCTCTCCAGGTTATTGACCCTTATGGTCTTTTAGCGGATAATTAAAGCCCTCGCGCCAACGGTAAGGAGTGTTGCCGGATTTGAAACGCTATGAACTTTATAGCCCTGCCTTAAACTAATCTGCAATATAAAATAGGATTGATATGTCCTGTCATTTTTAGTTGCCGAACGATAATAAACTTAAAAAATAACGTTTGACGGATTAATCATCGATGCCATTAAACATTTGATCATTAATCGGGTTGCTAATTAAATATATTGTACTTTTATATATGCTGTTCATCCTGAATAAAACGAGTACGGTTGCCAATTGTTTTTTAGCCGAATTGCGCGATACCGGTATACAACAGGACAGGCTACGTTTTCGCTATAACCAGGAACGGCTTGGCGAAATACTTGCTTATGAGATCAGCAAAACCTTTAAATATACCTCGCAGGAAATACAAACGCCATTGGGTATAGCCAATGTGAGCCTGCCGGATAATCAGCCTGTTTTGGGTACCATATTGCGCGCCGGGCTGCCGTTTCATCAAGGATTTATGCGTTTTTTTGACAAGTGCCCTTCGGTTTTTGCAACGGCATACCGGAAGGTTAAAAAGAATGGCACTTTCATTATTAATATCGATCATATATCAAGCCCTGATCTTACCGGAAAAACGCTAATCATGTGCGATACTATGCTGGCTACCGGGCAAAGTATGGTACAGGTTTGCAAGGAACTGATGGCCCAATATAATATTACAGAATTGCACGTTGCAGCAATTATTGCCAGTACAGAAGGTATAGCCCACGTAAAGGCAAATTTACCCAAAACAAAACTATGGGTATGCGCCGTTGACGAAGAAATGACCAGCAAGGCCTATATCGTTCCGGGGTTGGGCGATGCCGGGGACCTTGCTTTTGGAGAAAAAGCTTAACTGGATTTCGGATTTTGGATTTTCGATTTCGGAATTAGTATTTGAATAGTTTAGTTTTGGATTTATTTAATAAGTGATGCAGCCAAATAATCCAAAATCTGAAATAAAATACAAACACGTCTTCTTCGACCTCGACCACACCATCTGGGATTTTGATAAAAATGCCGAGGAAACTTTGTTTGAGCTTTATGATATTTATAAGCTTAACGAGATTGGGCTGCCATCTGCTGCTAAATTTATTGAAACTTATACCCGTAACAACCACCAGCTTTGGGCAGAATATCATACCGGTAAAATAACCAAAGACGAATTGCGCGAAACCCGTTTCAGAAGGACATTTTTAGAACTCGGCGTACATCCTGATGTACTTCCGCTGGCGTTCGAGGATGATTATGTAAAGCTTTGCCCTACCAAAACCAACCTGTTTCCGCATGCGCACGAAACTTTGCAGTACCTGCAAAATAAATATACGCTGCATTTGATATCAAATGGATTTAAAGAATCATCGGAGTTAAAAGTAGGCAATACCAATATAGGGGGCTATTTTCAAAATATTATTATTTCAGAAATAGTAGGCGTAAATAAACCCGACCCGGCAATTTTTGAGCATGCACTAAGTTTGGTCGGTGCTGAAAAACATGAAAGCCTGATGATTGGTGACAGCCTTGAGGCCGATGTTTATGGGGCGTTAAATTTCGGCATGGATGCTATTTATTTTAACCCGTTTAATGCGCCTAAGCCTGATGATGTGCCTTTGCAGGTAACGCATTTAAAGGCGTTGATTGGGATGTTGTAGGTTGCGGTAGAATCATTTTATTCCTCAAATCAACGACATACTAACCAATTTGTCGTTACGAAGCAATCTCGTCGCCATGCATAGTCGTTATGAATAACAACGGGATTGCTTCGTCGTTCCTCCTCGCAATGACAAAGCTTTTTATGTTATTATTCTTTAAAGATTTTTAATTTACCATTTGAAATACTGGAAAATATAGCTCGTGACAACATTATGATGTTTATATGTTGAAAGTTTGGATGAGGACAACTAATACTTAACCATTTTAAAACACCTACCTTTATTACAATGAATATTGCCAAAGAGCGTAAAGCCATTGATGATGCATTGGATAACTATCGGGCGCAACTGGATACTATTCCCGATGAGTTGTTTACAGAAACGCCGCCGGGTGGGGGATGGTCGTATGCCGAGGTATATTCGCATATTTTACAAGCTACTTTGGGTTCATCAATTGCTTTGGAACGTTGTGTAGATAATAACTGCCATCCAACAAAAAAAGGCTTAAATTTTTTAGGTCGGCTGATGATGTTTACCGGCAGGTTTCCACCGGTAAGGGTAAAGGTGCCAAATGCTTTAGCGGCAAAAATGCCTGTGAACAAGATCAGTAAAGAAGAAGCTAAAAATTTGCTGATAAAATGCCGGAAACGGATTGATGACATCGCCCCGCTTGTAAAAGATTCGCCACCGGATGCCCGTCATAAACACCCGCGATTGGGAATGCTGGATGGTAAACAGTGGTTTAAATTTATACGTATCCATGCTGATCACCATTTAAAACAATTGGCAAGGATCACAAAAAAATTTCAAAAGCGATGAAACCTTTTACATTTAACAGAGTCTTAACATTGAAATAACCTGATAATCGGATATTTGTAAAAATTGTAAGTATGCATTTTGAATTTCCTTATTTGATCGTAATCGGATTATTATTCCTTGTAGGGATATTCTATCTGAGCCCTTTTGAATTAAAAGTCAATGATGACGACGACGACGAGTAATCGTTGCTTCTACATGTTTCACTACTATTTCCGGTATATTTTACCGGGCGGAAAAATATCCCCCCAATTTTAATGGCAAAACGCGAAGTTGACATTGTTGTTATATCCGACGTGCATTTAGGCACATACGGCTGCCACGCCAAAGAACTGCTTAAATATTTAAAAAGCATAAAGCCAAAAATCCTTATCCTGAATGGCGATATTATTGATATATGGCAGTTTAGTAAATCGTATTGGCCCGAAGCGCATATGAAGGTGGTGCGGCGCATATTAAAATTTGTTACCGACGGTATTCCCGTTTACTATTTAACCGGCAATCACGATGAAATGCTGCGTAAGTTCACCGATTTTAACCTGGGCTCGTTCCAGCTACTTAATAAGGTCATTTTAAATATCGATGGTAAAAAAGCATGGATATTTCATGGTGATATTTTTGATGTAACCATGCAGTATTCAAAATGGCTGGCCAAATTAGGTGCGGTGGGTTATGATACGCTTATTTTGATCAATAGCTTAAGTAACTGGTTTTTAACCGCAATAGGGCGGCCAAAAATGAGCTTTTCGCAAAAAATAAAGGCACGTTTTAAGGAAGCCGTAAAATTTATTAACCAGTTTGAGCAAACCGCCGCCGACCTTGCCGTTGATAAAAATTACCAATATGTAATTTGCGGTCATATTCATCACGCCGAAATAAGACAAATGGAATCGACTGAAAAAACAGGGACTGTTTTATATTTAAATTCGGGCGATTGGGTAGAAAGCCTTACCTCTCTCGAGTATAATAATGGCGATTGGACAGTATTTAAATACGACCCTGAGAATTTTAAAAGCGATGCCGATGAGGATGATAAAAGCGATGCGGAAGACCTTGACGCCAAACTGGATGTAAAAACCTTGCTGGAAAGATTTAAAGAAGAAGCCGGATGATTTTTTGTTCAAAAGTTGTAACGTTGCAAAGTTAAAACGTTAAAGTTGCCGTAGGATTTTATTTGTAAGGGTAAAGTTTGTTTATTGCGCGATAGGAGACCGAAGAAAACAACTTTACAACATTTTAACTTTACAACATTTCAACAAATTGCAGCCTTCCAACCACCACCCATGAAAATACTTTACGCTATACAGGGAACAGGCAATGGCCATATTAGCCGTGCACGCGAAATTGTGCCACTGTTACAGCGGTATGGCGAAGTCGACTTGTTAGTTAGTGGTACCGAAGCCGAGGTGAGTTTAGCGCAACCGCTAAAATACAGGTTTCATGGCTTCAGCTTTGTTTTCGGTACAAACGGAGGGGTTGACAATTGGGCTACATTTAAACTGATGAACTTACCCCGCTTATGGCGTGATATACGCAGCTTGCCATTAAAACAATATGACCTTGTGATTAATGATTTTGAGCCGGTTAGCGCATGGGCTTGCAGGCTGCAAAAAATACCCTCGGTATCATTAAGCCATCAATGTTCATTCGTATCCACTAAAACCCCAAGGCCGCCAAAATGGAGCTGGGCCGAGTGGTTATTTAAATATTACTCACCTACTACCCATCACGTTGGGTTTCATTTTGAGCGGTACGACGATTTTATTAATACTCCGGTAATAAGAAGCGAGATACGTAACCTTAAAACCTCCAATTTAGGGCATTATACGGTTTACCTGCCCGCCTACGACGATAAAATACTCGCTGATCAGTTAAGCAAAACCAAAGTGCAATGGCATATTTTTTCGAAACGGCAGAAAACAGCATATCAGCAAGGCAATATTCAGATATTTCCGGTAAATAACGAGGCTTTTAATAACAGCCTTGCCAGCTGCGAAGGTTTGCTAACCGGCGGCGGTTTTGAAGGGCCTGCGGAAGCACTCTTCTTACAAAAAAAAGTAATGATGATACCCATGCGGAACCAGTATGAGCAGCAATGCAACGCTTTGGCAGCCTCAAAGCTTGGCGTACCCGTTATTACTGAAATTGACGACCAGTTTATTTTTCATATCAATAACTGGATAAGCAGCGATAAAAAAATTACGGTGGATTTCCCCGATGAAACGGCCCAAATTGTAGATAATATGATAAAACGCTATACAAAGCAGCAAGTAATTTTATCATAAGCGGTTTTTCTGCTAATTTCGCACCGGTACACGGCTTTCATGATCAACTTTTTCAAAACACTTAACCCGCTCAACATTCTATGGCTTGCAGTTTTATTGTTCGCTTTGCGTGCAGGGTATGTGTTTAATTCGCCGCCAATAACCGGATTTGTCTTTGCCGACTTATTTAAACGGTTACTGCTCACCCAGGCCACGTTCACTATTGCGCCATTTTACAATGTTTTATTTGCGGCAGTATTAGTGCTTGCCCAGGCATTATTATTAAACCGTTTAGTTAATAACTACAACCTGCTGGGCAAGCCAACCCTATTACCGGCATTAATGTTCATTACTGTTGCCAGCTTATTTACGCCGTTTTTAACTGTAAGCCCGCCATTGATCTGCAATTTTATGGTGATATGGATGCTGTTTAAACTATTCAGCTTTTATAAAAGTAAGGATGCAAAGTCGGCAGCATATGATCTCGGTATGATAGTGGCCGTGGGCTCCATCATTTACCTGCCGTTTATTTATTTTTTTTTAGCCATCTGGATAGCCTTAATTCTTTTCAGGCCATTTAACTGGCGCGAGCTTGCCGCCGCTGTAATTGGCTATGTCACTATATTTTTCTTTTTAGCGGTGTATTATTACCTTAATAACAGCCTCGGGATGTTCCTTAGCTTATGGTTGCCTTTAGGCACAAAGTTTCCGGATGTTATTAATATAAACTATTATAATTATTTGGTGCTTATCCCGGTGGCCGTTATACTGGTACTTTGTTTTTTTAAGTTACAGCAAAACTTTTTCCGCAGTTATGTACAGGTACGTAAATCATTTCAACTATTATTTATTGTTTTTTTAATAGCGGGGCTTTCGTTTTATATAAAGGCGGCGTTTCAGTTAAATCATTTTTTATTATGCGCGGCGCCTGCAGCAGTGTTTTTTGCCTATTATTTTTTATATGCAAAACGTAAATGGTTTTACGAAGTGCTGTTTGGCATACTGCTCATTAGTATAGTATATTTTCAGTTTAACACTTTTTAACTTTTACTTTCGTTCAATTCACAGCTGTTATATTAGTTTTGTATCATGAAATTTGGAGTAGTTATATTTCCGGGGTCCAATTGCGATGAGGACATCATCTATGTGCTCGAAAAAATACTTGGCCAGCAGGTAGTTCGTTTATGGCATAAAGACCATGATTTGCAGGGGGCTGACTTTATTGTTTTACCGGGCGGATTTTCGTTTGGCGATTACCTGCGCTCAGGCGCGATAGCCCGTTTTTCGCCTATCATGATAGAGGTGATCCAATTTGCGGCAAAAGGCGGGTACGTGCTTGGGATATGCAATGGTTTCCAGATACTAACAGAGGCCGGCCTTTTACAGGGTGCACTTTTGCACAACGAGAACCGCAAATTTATTTGCCGTAATATTTATATGAAGCCGCAAACTTCAATTTCATTGTTAACGGCACAAATCGACCCGCAACGGGCGTTAAAAATACCGATAGCGCACGGCGAAGGAAATTATTTTGCGGATGCCGATGTTTTAAAAGCGCTTAACGATAACGACCAGGTATTGTTTAGATATTGTGATGAGGCCGGTAATATTACTACAGATGCTAACCCTAACGGGTCGTTAGAAAATATTGCAGGCATTTGCAACACCGAACGCAATGTATTTGGATTTATGCCGCACCCTGAACGTGCATCAGACGCCCTTGTGGCAAATGAAGACGGGTTAGCCATTTTTGAATCGATATTATCAATGGTAAAAGCGTAATGTTAAGTCTAAAGTCTTTAGTCTTAAGTCTTAAGTCCAAATCACAAATGGCGCCGGTGATCACCACGCCTTTTTTTGACCTCGGACTTCAAATTTCCGACTTTCGGCTTCCGACTTCCGACTTTCGACTTAAAAAATGACGCTTGTTATCGACATAGGCAATACTTATACAAAAATTGCTGTTTTTAAACAGGATGAATTGCTGCATACCGAACAATTTGAAAATGTTGATACAGCTATAATAAAAAGGTTTTTGAATGATTACCAGGTTACCAGGGCAATCATCTCATCAGTAAAAAAAGAAAAAGATAACTGGCAGGCTGCATTGGCAAAAAAGGTAGCACTAACGGTGTTTAACCGGGAAATGACAAAAGGTATTACTAACCATTACCTTACGCCGGAAACACTGGGGCTTGATCGTTTGGCGGCAGTTGTTGGGGTAAATTATTTATATCCCGGTAAAAATAGCCTGGTAATAAGCGGCGGCACCGCCATTACCTATGATTGGGTTGATGCAGGCGGAAATTATTTTGGGGGCAGTATATCTCCAGGTTTAAATATGCGTTATAAGGCATTAAATAATTACACAGCAGGCCTGCCATTAATTGAGGCAGACGAAGCTTTTACCGGTAATTACGGAAACAGCACTGCCGCAGCAATACGGTCGGGAGTGCAAAACGGGATAAAATATGAGTTGACCGGATTTATTAATAGCTATAAAAAAGACGGGCAGGAGTTAAATATTGTACTTAGCGGGGGCGACAGTATTTTTTTTGATACCCTGCTAAAAAATAGCATCTTTGCCCCCTATATAAAAATTGAGCCATTTTTGGTACTAAAAGGATTAAACGCAGCCATATACAACAATAATGATTAAATATTACAGAGCTTTTATAACATTTTTACTTATCGCTATCGCATTTGGGGCATCTGCACAATCGGCACAAACAATTTCCACTTCCAGTTCTCCCTATTCAAGGTATGGCTTAGGTGATATCGACCCTGCTCTGCTTCCGCAAAATATAGCTATGGGGGGTATAGGTACTGCAATAAACCGTATCAGCGGTTATAACAATATAAACCCACTTAACCCAGCCTCATATGGCGCAATAAATTATACCACTATTGATGTTGGGATATATTCAAATATTTCTTCTTTCAGCCAATACGGCCAGGCAAGTTCAACAAATGCTAACTTCAGGTTAAGCCATGTGGCCTTTGCTATACCGGTAAGCAGGCACTCGGCCCTTAGTTTTGGTTTATTGCCCTACAGCGAAATGGGGTATAACAATTTGCAAACCCGCCCAAACTTAGGTACCAAGTCATCGGTTGATACCAGTGCCGTAAGTTATCTGGCAAATGGCAATGGTGGTTTATCAAAGGCTTACATAGGTTACGGGTTGGGCATTGGTAAGCATCTCCTTATTGGTTTTAACGCATCGTACATATTTGGTAACCTGCAGCAATTTAGCTCCACGGAATACCCTATTTTTGGTACTTTAGATACAAGGACAGAAGATGATAACAGCGTTGGCGGTTTAAATTACGATTATGGCGCCCAATATTCGTTTGATTTTGGCGAAGGAAAGCAAAAGCACCTTGTATTGGGTTATTCCGCTTCTGCAAGCTCCTCGGTTAATGAATCATACACGCATATCGTTAGCCAATACAGCTATAGTAACGGGGTAGAAAACGTAGCAACAGATACCCTGGTAAACCTGCAAAAAGTGCCCGGCAAGGTGCAACTTCCGCAGATAAACCATTTCGGTATATCCTATCAATACGACCAGCATTTTTTAATTGGTGCTGATTATACCATGGGACATTGGTCGGGCCTGTCAATTGCTGGTGTTAACCAGGGTTTCCAGGACAGCAAAACATACAATATAGGCGGTCAGTTTACACCAAACGCCAACTCATTACACAACTATTTTGCCAGGACGGACTACCGTTTAGGCTTTGTATATGACGAAGGTTATCTTAGCTTGTATAACACCACCATATCCACCAAGGCAGTTACGTTTGGTTTTGGCTTGCCGCTGGCGCCAAACCTGAGCACTTTTTATAAGATAAATTTTTCGGCAGAAGTTGGCCAGCGCGGTACATTGGGCACCACGACGAACCCGCTTGTTAAAGAAAATTTTGTTAATTTACACCTGTCATTTACACTTAACGATAAGTGGTTCCAGCGGTTTAAATTTGAATAGTGTCGGGAAGTTGGAAGGTTGAAATGTTGGAAAGTTGAAATGTTTATTGGGAAGAGTTTTACTTAAAACAATCCGAAATCGAAATTCCGAAATCCGAAATCAAAACAATCGAACATCCGAAATCCGAAATAATAAATCATGTGTAACCAGGCAAAAAAGTTTTTAAGCCTACATTTGCCCGCAATATTTATTTGCACGCTGTTATTCAGCGCATGCGAAAATTCACTCAACGATATTAAAAAAATAGCTTCGGAAGAAGAGAATAAACCTATATCAAGATCTACCGATGTTGACGTGATCTACAGCGACTCGGCAAAGGTAAAAGCCCGTATGTTTGCCCCCTTGATGATAGAGCTGGACGACAAGGCCAAGCCTTATCAGGAGATGCCAAAAGGGGTGAAGATTATTTTTTACGATGAAAACCTGCAGCAAAAAGGCACCATAACGTCCGAGTACGCTATACGCCTGGAAAAAGAAAATACCATCACCTTCCGCAAAAACGTGGTAGCCACCAACGCACAGGGAGAAACATTTAAGTCCGATGAGTTGGTTTATGATCAAACTGCAAAAACGCTATACTCAAACAAACCTGTTCAAATTACCATGACCAACGGCAACGTAATGAATGGTACCGGCTTTAAAAGCAATGAAAGCTTATATCCCTGGACAATTACCCAGGCAACCGGAACATTCCCGGTTGATGAAAAGCAGGAACCGGGACATTAGGGGATTTGGGAATTACGATTTACGATTTGGGATTTGTTTGAATTATTTTGATACCCCGCACAGATTTGCACATTTTTCATCTTTCACAAAGAAAAAAATACGCCCGACTCGTCCTTCATGCCAACTTTTACAATTAATTTGGATAATATTGTAAACTGATACGGTATTATACAATATAATCTATGAAAACAGCTTTAATAACAGGTATTACAGGTCAGGATGGTGCATATTTGGCCGAATTTTTATTAAAAAAGGGATACGAGGTACATGGTATAAAACGAAGGTCGTCGTTATTTAACACCGACCGGATAGACCACCTGTACCACGACCCGCATGATGTCGGCGTAAAATTTAAACTACATTATGGCGATCTGACTGATTCAACCAACCTGATCAGGCTGGTACAGGAGATCCAGCCCGACGAGATCTATAATTTAGCGGCCCAAAGCCACGTAAAAGTTAGCTTCGACACGCCCGAATACACTGCAAATGCCGATGGAATCGGTACGCTGCGTATCCTCGAAGCGGTAAGGCTCTTAAAGCTCGAACAAAAGACACGCATTTACCAGGCCTCTACTTCCGAGTTGTATGGTTTGGTTCAGGCTGTGCCGCAAAGCGAGTCTACGCCGTTTTATCCGCGGTCGCCTTATGCCGTGGCTAAACTTTATGGCTATTGGATAATTGTAAACTACCGCGAGGCTTATAACATGTATGCCTGCAACGGTATATTGTTTAACCACGAAAGCCCTATACGCGGCGAAACTTTTGTTACCCGCAAAATTACACGCGCCGCCTCAAAAATTGCCATGGGCCTGCAGGATTGCCTGTATGTGGGCAACCTATCATCGCAGCGCGATTGGGGACATGCTAAAGACTATATAGAGGCTATGTGGCTGATGCTGCAGCAGGATAAACCCGAAGACTTTGTTATAGCAACCGGCGTTACTACTACTGTGCGGGAGTTTATAAAGATGTCGTTTAATGAGTTAGGGATCGAGATAGAGTTTAGCGGCAAAGATGAAAACGAACGTGGCGTAATTATTGATGTGGATGAGCAAAAAGCGGCCGAACTGGGCCTTAACCGTGATGCTTTAAAATTTGGGCAAACGGTAATAAAGGTAGATTCTAAATATTTCAGGCCAACAGAGGTTGACCTGTTGATAGGCGATGCAAGCAAGGCGAAAGAAAAATTAGGATGGGTGCCTAAATACGACTTGCAGGCGTTGGTTAGCGACATGATAGAATCAGACCTTCACCTTGTAAAAAAGGACGATTATTTGAAAAGGGGCGGCTTTAAAACACTCAATTATTTTGAGTAAATTTATAATACATCTATTTTGTTTATCCTATGAAGAAAATATTTAGCACCATACTATTATTATTTTCGATAATTGGAGTTGCGCGGTCACAGGTTGAATATCAGCCATATTCGTACCAGTTTTATCAAAAACTAAACGTTGATCTTTATTCAACCAGCACAAATGCGCATACAGCGTTAAAACCTCTTTTTGTGGATGATACTTTGCTAAAGCGTCGCTATGATTCATTAATGAATTATGGCAACGATGGCAAACCACATAGCTGGGGTTATCGCAAGCTGTTTAATGAGCACCTGATAGATGTGAAAGGTAGCAATTCCACTTTTTATGCTGACCTTTTACCTGATTTTGGAATTGGCCGGGACTTTTCAGGCAAACTAAATACCAGCACAACATCGCTTGGCGCACAAATAGGAGGTACCGTTGGCAGTAAGTTTTATTATAACATAAGCGGTTATCAAAGCAGCGCCGTATTGCCTGAGTACTTATCAACTTATATAAACCAGGTGGGTGTAATACCAGGCCAGGCTTATGCGCGTACATATGGCCCAAATGGGTACGATTGGTCGTACATAACCGCAGTGGTATCGTATACCCCCAATAAGTATTTAAATATCAGCGCCGGGCGCGATAAAACCTTTATCGGCGACGGGTACCGCTCAATGTTATTGTCGGACTATGCGTCGCCTTATCCATTTTTTAAATTAACTGCAACCCTGGGCCATGTAAAATATATGGCCATGTGGACTGATATGAACGACCCTGCCGGCACCTCCGAATATGGCATCAGCAGGCAGAAGTTCGGCGTTTTTCATTACCTGGACTGGAGTGTAAGTAACCGCCTGTCCCTCGGTTTTTTTGATAATATTATTGGCTTTTTCACTGATGATAATGGCCAAAAACGGCCTTTTGATTTTAACTATATCAATCCGCTTATTTTTATGCAGCCCATTGATAACTCGAGTGATGACCCTGATAAAGCCCTGCTTGGTTTTACAGGCAAATATAAGATCAGCAATGGCGTAACAGTTTATGGCCAGTTTGCTCTGAATGAATTCCACTCGGCCGATTTCTTTTCAAGCGATGGGGCTTTTGACAATAAATACGGATGGCAGCTCGGTTTGCGCGGGACTAACCTGTTTACAGTTAAAAATTTAAATTTTTTGATTGAAACCAACAATGCAAAGCCGTATACTTACTCGGCCAGGTCATCCATTGAGAATTATTCAGACAACAGCGAACCGCTCGCTCATCCATGGGGCGCAAACTTCAGGGAGCTTGTAGGCTTATTAAATTATTCGTACAAGCGGTTTGATTTTAGCGGCGAGGGTGATTTTGGCCGCTACGGGTTTGACATCAACGGCTTAAATTACGGAAAAGATATTTTTGAACTATACACTAAGCCGGCAAGGGTTGATGGTAATTATACTACCCAGGGGCTAACCACCAACCTGGTTTATTTTGAAGGAAAGGTGGCTTTTTTACTTAATCCAAAATATAACCTGAGAGTTGAGCTCAGCGCCATTTACCGAACCGAGGATAACACCCAATTTAACGATAAAACTACCTGGATAACCATCGGCCTCCGCAGTTCATTCAGGGATATATATAACGATTTGGCAAGCTTTAAACCACATTAGTGAGTGGTGAATGGTGAGTAGGAATCTTCAACTCACCATTCACTAATCACCATTCACTACTCAAGATGCAATAGTATGTTCCCCCTGCGGCAGGGTTAGCAGCTTCACCTGTGCGGCAATACTTTCGGCATTATAGCCACATTCGGCCCATAGTTCGGGTTGGTCGCCGTGTTCAATAACCTTATCGGGTATGCCTAAGCGCACTACCTGGGCGTTGTAATTATTATCGGCCATAAATTCCAATACTGCACTACTCATCCCGCCTTCCAGGCAACCATCTTCAACAGTAATAACTTTGCTGAATTTTTTAAATACTTCGTGCAATAAAGCTTCGTCAAGCGGTTTTACGAAACGCAGGTCGTAATGCGCAGGATAATAACCTTCGGTATTCAATTCGGGCATTGCTTTTACAACTTCGTTACCGATATGACCTATAGTTAAAATGGCCACATCATCACCATCACATATCTTACGGCCTTTGCCAACTTTTATGGCTTTTAAAGGGCGCTGCCAGTCAACCATAACGCCGTTGCCGCGGGGATAACGTATAACAAATGGCCCCATATCGTCCTGCTGTGCGGTAAACATAAGGTTGCGCAGCTCTTCTTCATTCATCGGCGCCGAAACCGTCATATTAGGGATGCAACGCATATAGGCAAGGTCATAAGCGCCATGGTGTGTAGGCCCGTCGGCGCCTGCAACGCCTGCCCTGTCCAGGCAAAATACTACGTTCAGGTTTTGTATGGCCACATCGTGGATCACCTGGTCATACGCCCTTTGCATAAAGCTGGAGTAGATATTGCAAAAGGGAATCAACCCCTGGGTGGCTAATCCTGCCGAAAATGTTACGGCATGCTGCTCGGCAATACCTACGTCAAACGCGCGGTTAGGCATGGCTTTCATCATCAGGTTCAGCGAACATCCCGATGGCATTGCCGGCGTAATGCCCATTATTTTAGGGTTTTGCTCAGCCAGCTCGATAATGGTATGCCCAAATACATCCTGGTATTTTGGTGGCTGCGGCTTGTCCTGCTTTGTTTTCTTTATCTCGCCTGTTATTTTATCAAATAAGCCGGGGGCATGCCATTTGGTCTGGTCTTTTTCGGCAAGCGCATACCCTTTTCCTTTTACAGTAACGCAATGCAATAACTTTGGTCCAGGTATATCCCGCAGGTCGCGAAGTACCCTCACCAGGTGCTCTACATCATGCCCGTCAATAGGGCCAAAATATCTGAATTTTAACGCTTCAAAAAAGTTGCTTCGTTTAAGCAGCGTACCTTTAATGCTTTTCTCCAGCTTTTGGGCTATCTTATAGGCATCGGGGCCTATCGCCGATATTTTTGCCAGTATATGTGCTATATCGTCCCTGAAACGGTTATAAGGTTTTGAAGTAGTTATATCAGTTAAATATTCCTTCAATGCACCAACATTTGGGTCGATAGACATGTTGTTGTCATTCAGTATCACCAGTATGTTGGAGTTTTCTATCCCGGCATGGTTCAACGCTTCAAATGCGATGCCTGCTGTCATCGCGCCATCGCCAATTACGGCCACGTGCTGCCTGTCGGTTTCGCCTTTGTATTGCGATGCCACAGCCATACCCAGCGCCGCTGAAATAGAGGTAGAAGAGTGCCCTACGCCAAAAGTATCATATTCACTTTCCGAACGTTTAGGGAAGCCGCTCATCCCTTTATAAACACGATTGGTATGAAAATTTTCGCGGCGGCCGGTAAGTATTTTATGGCCGTAAGCCTGGTGGCCAACATCCCATACCAACTGGTCGTAAGGGGTATTTAATACATACTGTAGGGCAACTGTTAGCTCAACTACACCAAGGCTGGCAGCAAAATGGCCGCCATTTACCGATACTACGTCTATAATGTACTGACGCAACTCCTGGCAAACCTGCTTAAGTTCGTCAACCTTAAGCTGCTTTAGATCAGAGGGGTAATTTATATTTTGCAATAAGTTTCCTGCCGGTACCTGCATGGACATAGTTAGCCTTTTAAACCTGCAAAGTACGGCAATTTTATTAGTAAAATAAGGATAAAAGTTACTGAATAATTTAGAGGCATGTTAACAAGTATAGCACCTTGTATCCCTGGTAATTCACAAGTGTTTATTTTTTCAACACTTACAACCTATTAACCCCTTTAAACTATACTTTTGCCCATCATGTTGACCGAAGAAAGTTTTGCAATTCATTTACCCCAGTTTGACGGGCCATTTGACCTGCTGCTTTTTTTTATCGAGCGGGATGAGCTTGATATTCATGACATACCCATCGCCCGTATCACCGATGATTTTTTAAATTACCTGCACCAGATGACTATCCTTAATATGGAGATAGCCAGCGAGTTTATTTACGTGGCAGCCACCCTGATGCGTATCAAGGCTAAAATGTTGCTGCCGCGTTACGAGGCCGAGGATGACGGAAATCAAACAGATACCAAAGAAGACCTGATAAGGAAACTGATAGAATATAAAAAATTTAAGGAGATATGTGAAGAGCTGCACCCGTTTGAGGATGAACGGTTTATGCAGGAAAAGCGCGGCAACATAAAATTTGATATCGAACAGGCTGATACTGTACCGCTGCCCGGAGAAGAGCTGTCGGAAATTAATTTGTATAAATTAATGGTGGTATACGACCGCCTGGTTAAACGCTACCTCAATCGCAGCGAAGAAGTAACACATACCGTTGTACAATATCCTTACACCATTGAGCAGCAGAAAAAAGCCATTGAAGAGATGTTAAAGATCAACAAAAAGATGGATTTTAAACTAATTGCAGGCCAGTCCGAAAATAAGGTGCAGTTTGTGTACAACTTTTTAGCCGTGCTCGAAATGCTGCAGCAGGAACTGATAGATATACAAATAGGGTTGGGGTATAATAATTTTTGGGTGAGCTTAAAGCAGAAAGCTTAAAGCAAAAAGCTTTGGACTTTCGGCTTTAAGCTTTCGACTTTTTACTACCTTTGCCTCCGATTTTAAACACACAATGAAAAGAGACAAACTGATTTTTAAGCTATTGGATGAAGAGCAAAAGCGCCAGGAAGAAGGCATTGAACTTATTGCGTCCGAAAATTTTGTAAGCAGGCAGGTAATGGAAGCAGCCGGTTCGGTAGCTACCAATAAATATGCCGAGGGATTACCGGGCAAACGCTATTATGGCGGTTGCGAGGTGGTTGACGAAATTGAAACAATAGCTATTGACAGGGCCAAGCAATTATTCGATGCTGAATGGGCAAATGTGCAGCCACACTCTGGTGCGCAGGCTAATGCCGCAGTTATGCTTGGATGTTTGCAGCCCGGCGATAAAATTTTAGGTTTTGATCTCTCGCATGGCGGCCATTTAACACATGGCTCACCGGTAAACTTTTCGGGTAAGTTGTACGAGCCGCATTTTTATGGGGTGAAAAAAGAAACCGGCCTGGTTGATTATGACCAGCTAAAAAAAGTGGCCTTACAGGAAAAACCGAAAATGATCATTTGCGGCGCTTCGGCGTATTCGCGCGATTGGGATTATGAATTTATCCGCAAAGTAGCCGACGAAGTTGGTGCGGTGGTTTTAGCCGATATCTCGCACCCGGCTGGGCTTATCGCACGCGGATTACTGAACGACCCGCTGCCGCATTGCCATATTGTTACTACTACTACGCATAAAACACTGCGCGGCCCGCGCGGCGGCATGATACTGTTGGGCAAAGATTTTGAAAACCCATGGGGCTTAAAAACACCAAAAGGTGAGTTAAGAATGATGTCATCGGTATTGGATATGGCTGTTTTCCCGGGTACACAGGGTGGTCCGCTTGAGCATATCATCGCGGCAAAAGCAATAGCATTTGGCGAAGCTTTAACTGACGAGTATATGAAATACATTCTGCAGGTAAAAAAGAATGGCGCTGCAATGGCAAAGTCGTTAACCGACAGGGGATATGAAATAATCTCTGGTGGTACCGATAATCATTTAATCCTGATCGACCTTCGTAACAAAAATATAACCGGTAAGGCGGCGGAAAATGCTTTGGTGTCGGCAGATATTACCGTGAATAAAAACATGGTGCCTTATGACGATAAATCGCCGTTTGTGACCTCGGGCATACGCGTTGGAACTGCCGCAATAACTACCCGCGGTTTGAAAGAAAAACATATGGAGGATATTGTTGAACTGATAGATATGGTGATACAGGAACCCGAAAAAGAGGCTACTTTGAAAAAAGTGCGCAAACATGTTCATAAATTGATGGAAGATCATCCGTTGTATAAGGGTAGCTGATTTCGGAATTATTTTGATTTCGGATTTGTTTGAATTTGAGAATTTACCGGTAACCTTTTGAACAGCTTTACGTATAAAGGGCAATTGCTATAAATCAGGAGCGATAAGAACTTGGAAACAGAATTAAAAGTAAATGTACTTGTAGTTGATGATAACCAGATAAACAGGTTGTTATTAAATAAGGTATTAACACGATGGGGCATTTCTGCGGATTTTGCAGAAAACGGCGTTGAGGCTGTTGAAAAAATAGTAAACAACCGTAATTACGATGTTGTACTTATGGATATTTATATGCCCGAAATGGGTGGGGTAGAAGCCACACAACTTATTCGCGCAAAAGAAGAACCATATTTCAGGGAGCTGCCAATTATAGCCCTTACCGCCTCCATGCTAAATTCCGAAGTTAACGACATGGAAAATGCCGGTATGAACGATTATATCCTAAAACCATTCGATCCAAAAAACCTGTTTGATAAATTAAGCAGGTACCAGAAGGTTTAATCAGTAGGCAGTGGGCAGTTGCCAGTTGCCAGTAAATAAAATCGTGAAAATCTTTATAATCCCGTAAATCGTGTCCTACTCCGCGTAGGCTATTGTAGCGATACTCAATTTCAAGCCTTTAATTTTTAACAGTTCAGCGCCGCAGGCCTCAAGCGTCGAGCCGGTTGTTATCACATCATCTACCAGTAAAACGTGTTTGTTTATCAGCTTTTCAGGATTTTTTATCGTGAAAACTTCCTGCATGTTTTCAAACCGGGCAAAACGTGATTTGTGGGTTTGGGTTTCGGTGGCTGTTTCACGTACCAGGTTATTACCTTCAACTTTGGCATTTAATTTTTCAGCTATGCCTTCAGCAAAACATGCACTTTGGTTATAACCCCGCTGTGCCATCCTTTTTTTATGAAGCGGCACCGGTATTATAAAATCAACACTGTTAAATATCTTGTTTTTAACCAGTTGGTCCCCGGCAATATTCCCTAATAAATTACCTATTTGTTTTACGCCCTTATATTTAAACTGGTGCATCAGGTTTTGAATTTTACCGCCTTTTGAAAAATAATAAAGCGCATAAGCACCCTGTAATTGAATTTTACCCCAAAATTGTTGTGCAACTATGTTATCAGCCTGTAAATGAAAATTAGTGAAAGGTAAGTTATACCGGCAATCAATACATATTAAATGCTCATTAGCTACCAGGCTTTCCCTGCATGCCGCGCAAAGCTCGGGGAATAGCAGGGAAACAAAATCGGCCACATAGCTTTGTTGCAGTTTCATTGCATGAAATTAGCAAATAAGAGACAGTAATCAAGGATAAAAAAGGAAATAAATAACGGCGAGAAAACTACTTTCCGTGTTGGCTGTTAAAGGGTAAATTTATAGCTGCATTTTTTCATAGCCGATGGGTTTTCAAACCCATCGGCTATGTAGTTATACTGTGCCGTACCGCTTTATCCAACCCATTTGGTTTATTTATTTAACACTGCTTTTAGAAATTATTTACGGCTTTCAATATAGCGATGGGTTTCAAAACCCATCGCTATCCGATAATTGTGCGCTATGATCGACTGCGATTTCCCCGGCTTGATTCTTGGCTCTTAATTTCTGGTTCTTGAGTTATCCCGAAACTTTTGCTGTTTCTTTTATTGCCAGCTGCCCGCAGGCGGCGTCAATATCTTTACCGCGGCTGCGGCGTAAATTGGTAGTAATGCCTTGTTTGCGCAAATAATCAGCAAAAGCTTCTATTTTGTCTTCACCTGCATTAATAAAATTGGCGAACGAAATTGGGTTATATTCTATTATATTCACCTTACAAGGCAGGTGTTTGCAAAACTGTGCCAGCTCTTTTGCATCCTCCAGGGTATCATTTACACCATCAAAAACAATATACTCGTAGGTTACAGGGTTTTTTGTTTTGGCGTAATAGTATTTTAAAGCTTCGGCAAGCGCCTTTAACGAATTTTGTTCATTAATGGGCATTATCGTATTCCGCTTTTCATCGTTGGCGGCATGTAACGATAAAGCCAGGTTAAACTTTACCTGGTCATCGCCCAGCTTTTTTATCATTTTGGCTATGCCTGCTGTAGATACCGTAATCCTTTTGGCGACCATATTCAACCCGTCTTCCGAGGTTATTTTTTCAATAGACTCCAGCACGTTTTTATAATTCAGCAGGGGCTCCCCCATGCCCATATATACGATGTTCGACAAAGGAATGCCGTAATTTTCCCGGGCCTGTTTGTCTATCAGTACTACCTGGTCGTAAATTTCATCAGGGTTTAAATTCCGTTTGCGGTCCATATAACCTGTTGCGCAAAATTTGCAAGTAAGGCTGCAACCTACTTGCGATGAAACACAGGCGGTCATCC